>CAZZZW010000051.1:800-17594 GCA_964658795.1 Phormidium nigroviride PCC 7112 | reverse complement strand
GTTGCGCCGCTTGTTCGGCCATCTGTTCGGCTGGGGTGGACATCAGGACTCCTTAGCTCGGCAAAATGCAACGGCGGCCAGCAAATCCCGGGCGATTTGCTCGGCCTGACCAACCGACCAGCTACGGCCGTTGTCGAGGTAAATAGCGGCAGGGATTTGCGCGCCGCCCGTGGTGTCAGCTCGGACATCGATCGGGCCGTCCCAAAACGCTTGGCCATCGCCGTCGATGTAGTCGGGTTCCGCGGTGTTCAGGGAGGCGGCGTCATCCCCCACCCGACCGTCGACCGCTGACGTGGCGTGCTCGCTTTCTGCGCGATCGGTTACATCTTTGCTCATCTGCTTCTTCCTTCACAGGTCATCAATACTTTAATACTAGCATTCGTTAATGATTGCAATACAACACTTGGAGGTACCGGTCGACCGCTGGCCGCCACTCGATGCCGGCAGCCGCCCCCAGCACTGCTGCTGCGACGGGTGGAGCAACAACGTCGGCTATCTGACGAAACTGGGCCGTCCTTGAGCCTCGCCACGGATAGTCGATCGGAAAGCCATTAAGCAGGCCGGCTTCTGCTGCGGTGAGGCGAAGCCCGTCAGCATCACGCTCCCAGGAGCGGGCTTGCTCGGTAAGGCACCAGGCCGGACCGTCAGCGCTGAACAGATTGCCGCCGGTGGGCCGCCGATTGCTCCGGGTGCGGATCCGGTGGCCGCTACCCCATCCGAGAACGTCAGCAACGGTCCGTGGCTCGTAGATGCGTCCGTACGGCGCAACGACACCGGCTGGCGTGGTGCGCCGGCCGATCAGGAACGTGCGCCGGCGGCGCGAGGGCAAGCCCAGGTCGAGCGCGTCGATGGTGAAGACGTTGAAGTCTTCCCAGCCAGCGGCGGCCCATTCGCCGCTGATGTCCTCCCAGCAGTATTCGAGCGCGGGTACCTGCTCGGCGGCGATCCATTCGAGGTCAGGCATCAGCAGTGACCAGCGCGCGACTTCGGCGGCCAGCGCGGTCCTGGGGTCGACCACGACGGCGGCCAGCTCCGGCCAGCATTCCTCGCAGCCTTCACCGAGGCAGGTGATGACGTCGAGTAGTCGTTGGTAGTCGCCTTTGGTGCCGGTGCGTTTGCCGCCGTCGGAGAAGGTCGGGCAGGGCGGGCTGGCGATCAGGCCGCGCACGCCGGCGAAGGTGCGCGGGTCAAGGGTGGCCACATCGACCCTGGTCCGGCGGAAGCCGGCTTGACGGGCGGTCTCGATGGCCGCGGTGGAGAGGTCAAACCCAACTGGCGGGGCCATTCCGAGGATGCGGGCGCCCTGACACCATCCGCCGGCACCGGCGAAGAGGTTGACGCTCGGTCCAGAGTCGCGCATGGATTCTGCCTTTTCTGGTTGGGATTCCGGATGCGCAGGGGTCGTCATACTTTAATACTAGTATTAATGTTTACTGGAATGCAAGTATTATGTAGAGGTTAGTTCCGCTCGAAACAACCTTGTGACATCTTGCCGCCGCAGACATTCCTACTGGACCGATCGCGGGCCACAGCCATCACCCGCCGTCATGAGAGGTGCAGGGACGAGACGCACGCGGATTCAGTACCGACACTGTCCGCGACCGGCTCTAGCCGCATAAGCAATGCCAAGTGTTTTCGGGCCCTGCGAGCACTTGGCGGTATCTGCGCGATCGAGATGCCGATAACCGGAGCAAGAAAGGAGACCAACGTGGTGAAGGAACTGATTAGCGGTGCAGGGAAGGTAGCTGGCTCAGCTGGGCTGAGCTTGGCGCTGCTGCACGCAGTGTGGCTGGTCGCGGCACTGACAGCGACGGTGATCATCGTCGCTTCGGCGGTGTTGTTGTCCGCAGTTTTCAACGACCAGGTGCAGCAGCGAGTCACGAAGCTGATCAGCGCCTGGCGACGATTGCCGCCGGATCCGCCGGCTGCGTCTGGTGGTCCGTCGCCATGACTGGTTGGGCGCCGGCCCGCCGGCTGGCTCAGCAGGAGTGCAGCTGGCGGGCGATCGCGGCCTTGTCAGCCGCGGTGATGCTGAGTTGGTAGCGGGCGAGGATTGTGACGAACCGTTCGTCATAGGCGCATCGGTAGGTCGAATTGGCCGGCATCCACTCAGCTGGGCCCGAGTCGCCCTTCTGCTCGTTGGAGCGCTGGTCGACGGCCAGAAGCACGAGCTCCTCGTCGTTCGCATAGTGAACTCGTTGGGCCTGGCTCCATGCGGACGCTCCGAGGTCCCAGGCCAACGCCAGCGGAACGACGTGGTCGATCTGAACCTTGGATGCCTGGGTCTTGGAGAAACTCACTCGCTGGCCGGTGTAAGGGTCGTTGAGTTGTCCGGCCATGACGACGCACTTCGAGCCGGACCGGAGTTGCACGTCCTGCAGTTGGCTGCGGAGCAGGTCGTTACGGGTGTCGCAGCCGTTACGGCCGCCGGCGGCGTCCTGGTCGTCGGTCCAGGCTGGTCCGAATGAGCAGGCCTTGCCAGGGGAGCAGCTGCGCTCGTAGCCGGGCACGGTGCTGCGTTTGGCGATCACTTTGAGGTGCTGCAGATCAGCCTGCGCCTGGGTGGTGTTGTCAACGCCGGCTGGCGGGGGAGTGGAGGCTCGATGGGTGCTGGTCGACGAGCAACTGGACGCAGCGGCGATCACCAGCGTCAGTAGGCCCGCGACTACCAGGAGAGGGGCGCATCGGCGCCTGTTCAATGCTTGCATTCTTTAATACTAGCATTGATCCGCGCCCTTGACATCAACACTTGCATTCTTTAATACTTGTATTAGAGGAGGTAAGTGATGCCCATCCCCAACGCCACCGAGCCCGCAGCCAGCCCTGCACAGGAGCTGGCGCCGAAGTGCACGGATGCCGAATGGTTCGAGCAGTTCGGGATGTGTGGGCGCTGCGGTGACCATGGTGACGACTGCTACTGCACGCCGGCCGATCCTTGCGGTTGTGGGGATCTCCACCCGATGGGGTCGCACTTCTTCACCGACCGCCAGTGGATCGAACTACGTGGCTGGGACTGCGTTGCACAGCTGAGCCTGTTTGACGTGACCACGGGCGGGTCGATCGTCCTCGGCCGCTGACCGAGAACGCGCGGGCGACTCGCGTTCAGCGGATGTCGAGCTCGTCGATTTCTGTGATTTCCATGAAGGCGCCGGCGGCGTTGCCTTCTCCGCTGAGGTAGCTGTTGGTCAGCAGCCGGTTGAGCGCCTGGTGGGCGCCGGCGGGACCGTGGGTGATCCAGGCGTCCATGACATCGCCGAGTTCCTCGGCGTTGAAGTCGTAGTCGATTGATCGGCCCCGTTCGTCGGGCACCGCGCCGGATACGGTTTGGATCGTGCCGCTGAGGCGGAGCCGGCCGCCCTGCTGCTTGATCTTGTTGTACTTGCGGGGGTTCGTCCGAACACGCCGCCCCTGCGGCGTGCGGGGGCTGGTCATGTTGTTGAAGTTGCCGCCGCCAGCAGACTTCGGCACGCGATCGTCGTGGCCCCAGCGCTGCACGGTCCGGATGGAGACGCCGGCCGCCTGAGCGACCGCCCGGGTGCCGCCGAGTCGGCGGACCATCTCTTTGACACCGACGTCGGATAGGAATGCGTTGCGTAACGCCCGCTGGGAATCGGGGTTCATCCTGGGCACGGTCACTCCTCCCAGTAGTCGTCGTCGCTGTAGTCGCCGTAGGCGGCCAGGTCGCCGCCGCTGGCCGCCGTGGCGGCCGGTTCGGCCCTGGGGGAGCGGGGCGCGGTCTCCAGGCCCTTCAGGGCGTTCCAGAGCCCGTCCGTTCCGACCAGCTCGGCGCCGGTGGACATGTCGATCGTGCCGATGAGCTTGAAGGCGCCGAGAGCGATCGGGTCGAGTTTGAGCGGTGCCGGCAGGGCTGCGGCCGCATCGGGGTTGTCGCTGGCGTAGACCAGGGCGTCGGTCTGGATTGCGATCGGCCACATACCCGAGGTCTCCCCGGCTTGAATGGCCTTGCGGAGCAGATTCGAACGCGCCGTAGCCTTCCACGCGGCCGACCAGTCGGGCCGATACAGCGGGGTTCGGCCGCGGTCTGCGGTGCCGGCCAGCCGGCCATGGGCTGTGGCGTAGACCAGTTTCAGAGCGGCCAGAACCGCTCGGGCATCGTCGCTGCCGTCGGCCGCGAGCCGCTGCCGGGCTTGGTTGATCCGCTCAGCCCACTGGTCGAGGTAGCGGCCTTTCTGCGGCCACACCCAGGCCTCGATCACGTTGATGTCGTAGCCCTGCTGACGAGCGAAAGCCAGTGCTGCGGTCGAGCGCCAGCGGCTGGTCTTGCGTGAGGTGGAGTCGAAGGTCAGCAGGTTCGGCAGCGTCCAGGTCGCGGCGGCCTCGTCATCGACGGGCGTCTCGACGCGCCACATGCCGATCATCTTCGGGTTGAACTCAACATCAGCGAGGTAGGTGGGTTGTCCATAACCAAGCTCGAGAGAGCCGGCCGCCGCGAGGTAGGCGGCGTTCAGGTCGTAGCCGTGCAGGTATCGGCGGTCCTTTTCATCGGCCAGTAGCGCCCGGTTCCAGTTAAGGTGCCCGTCGGATCGCACCCACTCGCGGGCGATGTCCTCGTCGACCTGCAGCAACTCAGTTTCCCTGTGGGGTGGGTTCTTCGCATCGCGGCCGCGGCGGCGGGAGTGGTCGATGAAGGCGCGACCGGTGTAGCCGTGGGAAACGCGCCAGGGGTAGCCGACCTCGTCGGCGAATAGCTGCAGGCGGCGGGCATACCCGGCCGGGTCGATCAGGCCCTCGATGCCGTCGCCGGCAGACTCGTCGAGTAGGCCCAAAGCCATAGTGAGGTGGGTTTCGGTTCCGGCGGCGCCGTGGCCGGCCCGCTCGGCCCAGCTCGGTACCGACACGTGGATCTGTCGGAAGCGCTGGCCTCCGTCCTGGGTCCGGCGGAAGGTCATCCACGGCCCTGGATCCGGAGTCGTCCAGCCGTGCTCAGCGAGGTCGGCCATAGCGGGGGAGGCTGCGATGTCGTAGTAGCTGGCTTCGATGAGGGTTCGAGAAACCTCGTGATCTACACCCTTTTCGACCAGGCGCACGGGCCACCGCAGCCGGCGCAACGCTCCGGGAAGCAGTACCAGCTCACCGTCGGCCGGCAGCATGGGGGAGCGGGCCGAGCAACGTAGCGGGAGGGCCTCGGCGATCGCCAACAATCCAGGAATGTCCTGGGCACTGGGCCAGGCGACGCCCTCACCGGTTGGTAGCCAGATCGCATTCTCGTCCACCACGCCGGCGACGGCGCGGGCCCACGACGTCGCGGGCGGCAGATCCGCCAACGCGACGATGCTTCGCGATGAATGCGCGGTCTCACCCGCAGCCAGAGAAGCTGTCTCTGGTTCTTCAGCCAGGCTGGCCGTCGAGAGTTCGACCTGGTCGACAGCTACTGGTATGTCTGACGACGGGTCGAGATCCGACCACAGGTCCGGCTGTTGCCAGTCCATCCGAGCCTCCTTGCTGCGTATGCTGTAATACTAGCATTCTATTGCACCTGGGTACTGGGCACCGCACATTACTTGAATCCATGCATTAGTCTAATGCTAGGTTTAGTTAATACGAGGACAGGGAGGGCACCAGATGCCTCACGTAGAACAGATCGGCCGACTCAGCGACGAAGAGCTGGCCAACCTGAAGTCTCTTGGTGACCGGCGCCAAAACGAAGGTGTGATGGGCGGCGTCCGCAGCACCTTGGACGGCGACAGTAAACGAATCAAGGAACTCATCGACCGCAACGCGTTCGATCGGGCCGCGGCTGACGAGCTGGCGGGGGAGATTGAGCGGCGCAAGCAGGCATTGAACCAGCTGCGACCGTTGGCCGGGGATCCGGTCGACCGGCGGGTCGAGACGTTGAACCAGCAGCTCGGCATCGTTTCGGAGCTGCGCCAGCAGCTCGGCGGGTGAAGCTGACGATGCCAAAGATCCGTCCCAACGTGGTCACCGTGGGCACAGCCAAAGGCGGCGCGATGAAGACCACCACAGTGCTCGGACTGGCTGAAGCGCTCGCAGCCCTCGGTCTCCGCGTCGCCGTGGTCGACCTGGACGACGGCGCCACCGCGACCGAAATCCTCGAGCCGGCCGATCTTGACGTTGCCGGCAGCAAAGAGCTGCTGAACCCGGCCGAGGATCTGACCATCGACAGCTGCCTTACGGAAACCAGCTGGAGCGGGGTCTTCCTCTGCCAGGCCGAAGGGGCGTTGAAGAACCGGCAGCGCGACCTTGAACGGTCCAGCGACGACCTGTCCTGGATCCAGCCGCGGTTCAAGTCCTCCACGGTCGACGTGGTCCTGATTGATACCCCACCGACGAGCGGATGGCTGGGGCTGGCCGGAGTCATCGCCGCGAACCACGTCATCGTGCCGATCCAGCCGACCTTGATCTACGCCGGCCGAGCAATCCAGCTGACCGACGACATCCTGCCGGCAGCCAACCGGCACACCCCCAAGAGCCCGGCCAAACTCGCCGGCATGATCGTCACTGCGTTCGAAGACGTCCTGGACGAGCGTCGCGTGATTGACCTGTTGGACGACCGCTACGGCAACGCCGAGACCGATCCTGACGGCAAGATCTGGCGCCCTTTCATCCGGTCCACAACCGCGGTGCGGACGGCCTACGAGTCGTTCCATCAACCGTTACGTGAGACCGGTAATCGCTACGCCCGCCGTGCCGCCGACGCCTACGACGAGCACGCCGCCACCCTTGCCCGCCTTGTCGGCGCCGACAGCTGATCAAAGGAGTAATCACATGTCAGGAGCTAAGCGAGAGCCACTCGGTCTCGACAGGCCGGCACCCGGCCGACGCCGACCGGAACCGGATCCGATCACGGATCCGACGACCTCCTCTGCACCTTCGAAGTCAGCGACGAAGGTGACCGCCAGAGCGGTCGCCAGCGGACCTCGAACCACAACGGATGGAACCGGTGCGGCACGCACCGTCGGCAGCTGGGGCGTTCGTACAGATCTGCTCGATCGGATGCGGGCAGCGGCGGTCTACCTGGGTTCGTATGAACCTAACGCCGGCATCCGGTCCATGTCCGACATCCTCGACGCCGGGCTTGAAAAGGTACTCCCCGAACTGGAGAGGAAGTACCACGGAGGCAAGCCCTTCCCCGAGGTGGCTAAAGGCCGGCCAGGTCGGCGGCATCAGCAATAGTTGATCTTGCCAGCCTCTTGACACGGGAGGTACGCTCGGCTGTGTAGCGAAGTCGGAGCAGTCGAGCGCCCCGCCCGGCCACGAAGCCAAATCGCCGCCCGCCGCCAAGGCCACTCCACCCGATTCTTGATCGTCAACGACTGGTCCACATGAACGATGGCTAGCCCGGTGCCCCGCACGAATCCTCGTGCGGGGCACCGAGGATTTCTGGCAAACCACTGCACGGTCACCCAACCAAGACGGCATTGCCAGCTCGGCCTTGAGACTCCGCCGCAGACCCGCAACGATGCAGCGACAGGCACCGGGACGGCGGTCGGTGAAGATCCTCGAAGGCAACCGCTCCGCGCCCCCGAACAATCGCGTACCGGTCACCGACCGGTACGGCTGAGGCATCAGTCTCAGACCGGTTCAAGCACAACATCGCGCCGCTGCTGGAGGGCACCCACACCACGCCGGAGCTGCAGTCATCACAGGTGTCAGGACCGGTCGAGACACGCCCCGGCCGCCTCACTGACTCGCGCGCGCCGCCATGAACAGAGCGGCCACCCGGCATCTCGACGATCCTCTCCGCGTCCGCAGAAGATGGCTCCGGCCATGACACAGCGAGATAGGTCAGCTCGACCTGGCGGATCAACCAGGCCAGATATCCGGGCGTGCGCGCGACCTCGATTGCGAACCCCTCGGCCGCGGACCAACGATCGAGCGCGTCAACCAGCTGGTCTGGCCCAATCCCTCGGAGAGCGAGTCGTTGAACGTTGTGAGCAGTCCTGCGGAACCCAATCGCTGCGAGTTCGCGTCCGTACCGCTTCCACAACCCCGTGACGAGGGCCTGCACAGCGGGTCGTGAGGGTGCGGAGCGGGCGCCTCGGCGGGGTTTGTTTCGCTGCGTCTTTTTCCTCGGCGGAGCCGGTTGGTGAGGATAGTTACCATCTACACAACCACAGGAATGAAGTTCTCTTAACCACCCTACGGGTGGGGTGGCACGCTGACGATGCAGCAGGCGAGGCCGATCTGGCTGACGAACGATCTGGTCGACCGGTTGGGTCAAGGCCCACTCGTCGGCGAGCGATCGAAGGCCGGCTCGATCGAGAGCGAGCGCGTCGAATCGCTGAGCGGCCGTCATATGGGCACCGCGGCGAACGAGCTGCGCCAACCCGAGGTCGGCCAAGACGTTGCGCGCACGGCGAACGGTCGTGCGCGAGCGCGCGGTGGCCTCAGCGAGTTGATCGAGCGAGAGGGTCACATGCCGCCCCGTGGTGCTGTCAGCGGCCTGGGCTTTGATGTCGGCGACGAGCAGCACGACGTCGACCGCTACCTTGCGCCTGGCGGCGCAGGCGACCAGCTGCGGGTGGGTGGCCACCAGATCCAGCCAGGCGGTTGCTCCGGTCCAGACCGGAACGTTGGAGTAGGCGCCAGATTCTGCGTGCCAGACGACGCGGCCGTCTGGGCGTACCTCGGCGACTAGCCCGGTTGTGTCTGCGACCTTGTTTCGGGTCGAGTGGCTGATGACTCTCATGGGGCTGTCTGCCGTGAGGTGTTCGCCGAGCTCCGGTGTCGGTTGACGGTGCGTCTGCTACAGCCAATGACCTGGGCGACGTGGCGGGCTGAAGCACCTCGCCGTGTCAACTCGGTGCTTACGGCCCGTCGCTCGGCCTGATTCAGCCGGACGTGTCTGCCGGCACCGGCTCGGGCGATCGCCACCTGGTCGATGTCGTCGAGTTCGTCCGGCAGTGCATCGACGTCGTCGAGGTCTCGGCCGGCCCAACGAGATGGGTCAACCCAGCCGTTTCGCGCGGCCCACGTTTCGGTCCGCGCGAGATCTCTGCCACGAGCAGGAGGGGTGCGCCACCAGCAATCCTCATAGAGCGCGGCCACAGTTGCCGCAGTCGATGCGAGCACCCGTTCCTGCCCGATTGATCGCAAGGATCCGATCGCGCGCGTCGTGACGCCGACGCGATCGGCCAGGAGCGCGGCTGACCAGCCGGATGCGGCCAGCGCTTGAAGTCGCCGACGAGTACCTATTGCCGGCACCCACGTTGGATCGCCCGAGTAGGCCTGCTCAGCGTTTCGCCGGCGAAAGGCCTGGGCGGCGGCTGTGTTCGCATGCTGGCACTCAGGACACCGGCAGCGATCGCGGTTGTAGGCGCCGCGTTCACCATGCTGGTGGCGTGCTCGGACACACCGACAGTCGATCCTCTTAGTTTCATCCCTAGCTGAAAGAGAAAACTCGATCGAACTCGTCTTAGGCGCGGAAGTAGGAGACCCAACGAGGCAACGTTTTTTGGGCAGCACAAAATCTCCAGATGAGTGGTCTGGACGAAGAAGTGACCGGAGTCCGAGGGCTCGGTCGATGGATGGCGACGCCTGCGGCGCCGGGTTTAGGTCAGAAGGCCAGCGGCATCACCGCCGGAAGACCATCGGTGGGCAAAAGGGAGAAAGCGCTAGCGCGCCAGATGCTCGGCCGCGCGACTCGCTGAATTGATGCTCGCAATGGCGCAGTCAGGGAGTTATGATTTCCAGGCACAGCAAAGCCCACCTCCTTCCGGGACCGGGCGCTACAACCAGGCGGCGCTACAACGCCTCACCTGGCAAATACAAGTTGCAGGAGCCGCCTGGCAGGGCGGCTTCTTGCTTTTCCTAGCCAGCCAGGCGCATCGCCTCCTGGTTGCTATACGGCACGCCGGTGTCCTTCGCGGCCAGCTCGGCTAGGTAGTCATTGGCAGTCATGCCGGCGGCAGCGGCCTTTTCCAAGATCGCAGCCTTCAGTTTCGGCGGAACCTTCAACGTCACGCGCTCGCGATCGCCTTTAGAAGGCCGACCAGGTCCACGCCGGCCAACGGTCACGCCATGCAGATCTGCCATGCCCGGTAGCGTGCCATTTCGAGCAACCGAAATCCGGGACGCCGGACCCCGACACGCCGAACGATTTCGAGCAACCGAAATTGGTGTGCGCCTACGAGCCTGTGGCGGCAAGAATCGCCTCGGGCGAGCCGTACATCTCCAGGTAGCCCCCAGCACCTCGGGCGCGAGTCATGCCGCAGTTCTCAAAAAACTGGATGCGCCGCTGCAGATCACCATGCCGGGAAGGCGAGCACACCACATATGCGACTTGACCCCGGCGGACCTCGGCCGCTGCGTTCAGCAGCCACCGACCGAACCCCTGGGACTGTCGATCGGGTAGGACGGCGATTTCGTGAACCTGCAACCAGCTCTTGCCGGCGTAAACGGCATTCGGAGGGGTTGTCTCGCCTGCTTCACGCATCCAATACAACAACGAACCCAGCAGCCGACGGCGTTCATAGATGACCAAATACTCGTCGCGTAGCCGAATGCCTCCAGGATCGCTGAACCCGACCGCCTGGTAGAGCTGCGCAACCGCGCGCATATCCGACCTAGTCCCGACTCTCAGCAGCGCTCGTCCGGTCACCTCGCCCACCTCCACGTCGCCAAGTTGACGACTGGTTCAGCTTGAAGGCTTTGTCAACTCAAACGGCATGGAAAGTAGCGGAAACCCAGGAGCAGGATCGGGGGGTGTCTGCATATCAATCAGGGAGCTGGCCGGATGCACGCAGCACCCGGCCCAGCTCCTTGACTAACATTCGTCGGCCCCGCGTGACAGGCCGAATCGGTGTATGTACTGTCTGTAACGTTGCTGCGGATTCGCGTGGGCTCACGTCCAGATGTAGTTCCTCACTGGTCTCACCCCCATCGTCGCTCTCGCGCGGCGTGTCCGGCTGGTTCGGTGGGGGGATTAGAGCGGTGCTGAAGCGAGCGATGCCGCGAGCATGGCAACTGAGGGAGTTGCCCACTCGCGCGCTTGCGGTGGTGCTCAGCGTTGAACTGCTTGCCGTCCTAGTCCCTTGGACGAACTCCGCCAGCATCGCTCCTGCTGATTTTGGCAAAGCGGTATTCCTATGCCTCCTCAGTATCGCTTACTCGCAATTTTCAGCCACCTGGGAGCAGATTCGCGTTCTGCTCGTGAAGCAGCGCGACCCGTTGATGTGCCCGAATCTGCTTGCGTGTTGGACATTCTCAGCCTCGGTCCTTTTGCCAATGAGGCTTGCAGTCGGCGTGGTGATCGTGACGGCGCTCGTCGACTGGCGTGCCCGCAACATCGCTGACAAAGCGGCCAGGAGCGCAGAGCCCGCACTAGACGACAAGGCATCCGGTCGGGCCAAGCTGTACCGATACGTTTACAGCACAGCGAGTGTTGCCCTGGCCGTCGAGGCAGCTTCGGCAGCCAGCCGGTCCGGCCTGCCTTTCGCGGTCGGACTTGCTACTTCCGCGGCGGTGTATGTCGTCATCGGCATGGTCCTCGTCATGATCGCGATCCTGGCGGATGGCCAGCCGCCCGCCAGGCTTCGGATATTTGCTAAGCCATCCACGCACGCGATCGAGTTCTACACGGTGAGCATTGGCATTCTGGTCGTTCTCGACAACTCTCTGCCCGGCTCATTTCACTACGCCTGGGTGTCACTACCCGCAGCCATGTGGATTCAACGTCACTACAGCCGGCTCAGCCTGACCACGTCGAACTCTCCCGAAGAGGCGCATACCGTCACTGGGGCCGGTCAAGCCGCGATCGCTGAGCCTGAGGTGGCAGCGATGGCGGAGCGGGTATGGCTCCACGTCGCTCGAAACCTGACGCAGGCATGCACGATGTCCAGCGTGCTCCGTTTCAGTAGCGCCGACCGGGTCGTCCTGCGTGCCATTCAAAACGCTCAGGGCGGCTGCGACGTCATCGGGGAGTACGCCGGCGGCTTAGCCATGTTTATGACCGACTGCCCGCCCCAGAACGCGGCCGCACTGGCCGCACGCATTCGGGATTCGGCTATGACCGCAGGGTTATTCGTGAAGATCGGTGTGGCCACCTCTCCGCGCGACGGACAGACAATCGATGATCTGCTCGTAATCGCCGAAGCGGAGATGGTTACCGCTGGCGTCGAGGTTCGGAGCGATCAGACTTAGGCGACGCCGAGTCGGAGTCAGATTCTTGCTCTGGCTCGATGCCCTTGAGAATCGCCTCAGCGAAGTCCTCACGACCGAGACGGCGCAGACCTTCAGCATGGCGCCGGACCGCAGCAGCGTCAGCACCGGCAAGCGGTGTAGTTCCCGTCGATAAGGCGCTGGCCGTCGATGCCGTTGCAGCCTCGATGCCCTGTCCCATAGCTATGACAGTTGCCCGGATGAAGTCGTCCAATGCTTGGCGCTGAGCTGGACTCAACCGATTGGCTTCAGCTGCCGGCACCCAAGGAGTTTCGACGCCAGCCGGAGCATTGACGGCGGTCCGTAGTTCAACGATCGACGCACCGGGCAGCACGTTCGCAAAGGCCTGAAGCACAGATTCTGGCGGGTTCGCTGGGTGCGTGCCGGCGAAATATTTGTAGACAGTGGCGCGGTCAATGACGCCGTGAAGCTTCTCTACGACGTCGACCTTGCGCATGGTCGACGGGATGTGCGAGTTCAGGTACTCCGACAGCAGCGTCATTCGCGGACTTGTTCCTCTGGCGCAGGGGTAGGCAGGCAAAGCGTAGTCGGACGCGAAACGCTGACAAATAGCTGTGTTGCATCGTAGTGTGTTCCGGGTTAGATTGTCTCTAAGTCCATGAGACTTTAGACGCAACGAGTTCGCGACTAGACCTCATGGACCTGAACAGCCCGGCATCGGCTGGTTCATCGCGAGGAATAGTCCCCTTCGCCTGAGTCAACGGTGCTGGGCCTCCTACCCGGCGCGGCCGCAGCTTCTTGCGGACGAGAACTGCGGCCCCCCCGGCCTGATACCCCCCACCAATAACCCCCACTCAACGCAGGAGATCCGGCGCGGAGGCCGGACCTATGACCCCCACTGCTCCACCACTCAACTTGGTTGTACTGGCTGCCACCGGTACAGCCTCGCGCCCTGCTGCTCTGTCGAGCGAAGGAAGGCAATCGCTGGCACATGCGGTAGGGAGCGGCGGCGGCTCGGGGACCGCTGGAATGCCCGGGTATCCGGGGGGATTGCCCGCGGCTGTTCTCGTGGCGGACTCTGCGGCCGACTACGGCTCAGAGTCCGCCACGGCCAGCGCTCGTACGCGTATTCCCGGTGGCCATCACGACGTCGGACGGTGCATCACCGGTCGACTTTCATCATGAAATGAAGGAGAAATACGCGTGCTCAGGATGAGGAAGCGCCACCTGCTTTGTGCGGTCGCGCTGCTTTGCGCGTCGTCGATGACCGGGGCGAGTATCGCCCTCACAGCCGGCCCAGCTGGCGCCGATACCGCGTCGCCGTATCGGGGCGAGGGCGTCTACAACAGCTCTGGGGCAGGAGCGTGGCATGGCCTCTACATCAACCTTCCGGGCATGCCGGCTGGCCGTGGCGCCGCCTGCACATACCCCAGCGGTGGGGAACCGGACGCCTTCGGCGAGCGCGGTCAACAGTCCTACGGCCTGGCCGGCCAGCTCTCGTCCAACAACGCATCACTCACCACGAGCCAGCTGTCCTGGGCGTTCGCTCAGTACAGCAACGACGGCAGCGCCGGCGACGGCGAAGCCCTGGATGCCCTCGTAGAGCAGAACGTTCTCGGCGGCAGCGTCTTCCTTAGCTCGGCCGGACAAGCGTCCTACACCCGGATCGTCAACGGCGCCCGCAGTTACCAGGCGAAGACGCCGACCGTTCACGGCCTCGTCGCAGCCACGACTGGCCGGTTCAACACCACCTACTCCGCGACCGTGACCGGTGACGCGAACACGACCTACGCCCTGAGCTCGAGCGGTGCTCACCTGAACATCGCCTCGGTCCGAACCAACACGGCTGGCACCGCCACGTTCACCTACAACGTGCCGACCTCGACGCGCACCGGCACCTTCACCGTCACGGTAACCGGGACGATCTACAACCGACTCGACGAGTACGCCAACACCATCCAGCCACGGTCGCAATCGCAATCAGTGGTGACCTGGGGATCCACGCCAACCTCGTCGACTGCGCGCGGGTTCGTCGACCCAGTTATCAACGCCTCGATCGTCAAAGTGATCGCAGGCGACGCCAGCAAGACCCCGCAGGCGGCCAAATTCAGGGTGGTCGACAAGACCACTGGCCAGCCCTTGACCAACAGTTTCGCCACGGTGGCCGGCAAACCGACCCCATTGAACGGCTTCACGCCCGGCGACACCTACGTCTTCACCGAGACGGCCGCCCCCAAGGGCGCTTACATCCCTGCCCAGCCCTTCACCTTCACCATTCCGGCCACGGCCAGCGACGGGTTCAAGATCGTGCTGACCGACCCCAGGATGCCCACGCCGACCATCACCACGAAGGCCAGCCAGTTGCTCATCGGTGCGGGATCCACATCCACCGACACCGTGACGGTGACCGGTGATGACGCTGAGACCGGCACGATCACCGGAACACTGGTCGGCCCAGTCGCGGTTGCCGACTCGGTGACGAGCTGCACGACAGTGACCCTGGCGCAGTGGAACGCCGCGCCGCACGTCGGCCAATACACCGTCTCTATCAAGGGAAATGGCACCTACAGCGTTACCAGCGGCGCAACCGGAGGCCGCGGTTGTTACGGCTGGTTCGAGCACCTGGTGCTGAACCCGTCACGCGCGATCGCCGACGGTAACCCGACCGCGGCGAACGAGAACGTCCGCGCAGTCCAGCCGAGCCTGACCACCGTCGCAGGACCGACCACCCTCGGCGTGCAGGCAGGCCCGGCCATCACCGACACCGTCACCGTGTCCAACACGACGGGGGAGAACGGAACCCTCGTGTCGCGCCTTGTTGGACCGGTGGCGGTGCCGGCAGCCGGCTGCGCGGCGGTGACCAGCGGAACCTGGTCGACCGCGCCGGTGGCCGGCACCTACACCACCGCAACGACCGGCAACGCCACGGTAAAGGTCACCGGTGCTCGGCCGACCGACCGCGGCTGCTATGGCTGGTTCCAGCACCTGGTACTGACCCCGTCTGGCGCGAGCGCTGACAGCACACCGACCGCGGCGAACGAGACCGCGCACGCGATACAGCCCAGCATCACCACCGCGGCCGGTTCAGCAAATGCTGGCGCCGGCGGCTTCATCGCCGACGGGGCCACTCGGCCCGGGCGGGCCAGCAGTGGCCCTTCGCTCTACGACCAGGTCACCGTCGGGGACACCGAGGGCGAGGCCGGCACCGTGACCTCACGTCTGGTCGGGCCAGTCCTGGTCGACGACGCGGCCACGAGCTGTGCCGGCATCAGCCTGCAGCAGTGGAACGCAGCACCCCTGGTCGCCAGCTTCACCACCCAGACCAGCGGCGATGTCACCGAGACGGTTACCGGGGCTCGCCCAGCCGCCACTGGCTGCTACGGCTGGTTCCAGCACCTGGTACTCAGCCCGTCCGGCGCGATCGCCGACAGCGATCCGACCGATGCCAACGAGACGGTCCTGATATTCCAGCCCAGCTTGGTTACCAACGCGATCCCGAACGTGCACCGGGTACCGACCCGCGGCCAGATAACCGACAAGGTCACGATCGTCGGCAACCGCGGCCAGGCCGGCGAACTCACGAGTACGTATGTCGGGCCAGTACCCATCGCGGATTCGGCGACAGATTGCAGCGGAATCTCGCTCAGTGACTGGCAGGCCGCACCGGTCCTCAGTACCGATCTGTCAACCTATTCGGTCGCCGGGGGCACTTTCGAAGTCAAGGCGGTACCCGGCAACGTAGCTGGCTGCTACGGCTGGTTCCAGCACCTGGTACTCAGCCCGTCCGGCGCGATCGCCGACAGCGATCCGACCGACGCCAACGAGACTGTCCTGGCTATCGCGCCGACCATGACCACTCACGTCACCAGCAACCAGGCCACTCTGGGTAGCAGTGTCACCGACACCATGACCCTGTCGGGAACCCACGGCTACCCGGTAGCCATCACTGGCGCGGTTTACGGCCCGGAGGCCATCAGCGGCCGTGTTGGCTGTGCGACGGATCCTGGCCCGTGGCAGCAGGGGCAGACTGCGCAACAACTCGACTCCTACACGCGAATCGGTGACGGAACCTTCACCCTGCCGACCGTGTTCCACCCACAAAGCTCGGGCTGCTATTCCTACGCCGAGAACGCAACCGTCGACCTCGGCCCTGGCTCGAACTTCAACGGCACGGGTGGCACCGGCGGTGGCGCTGCAATCGGTTTCGCCCCAGCCGCGGGGAACCAGACAATCACACTCGCAAGTCTGCCCGGCAACCCGGACGAGACGGTGACGGTCAGCAGCCCGCAGGTCACCACCGCCGCACACACTCAGGACCAGGACGGCACCGCCGCCGTCGATGACGTGACCGTCAGCGGCCTGCACCTGGCCGACGGAGACACCGCCGCGGCGACCGCTACCCTGCTCGGTCCGGTTCCCGCCGGCGTCGACGGCAGCTGCGCCAACGTGACTTGGGACAACGCTCCGACTGTGACCAGCACCAACCCAGTTTCCTTCGCGAGCGACGGCACGTTGTCGACCGAACAGCTCGCCGCCAAGGCACCTGGCTGCTACACCTTCACCGAAGAGCTGCGCGTCGATGACCTGGTGGTAGCGACCGACGCGGCCACCGCCGGCCACCCCGCCGAAACCGTGCTGGTCGCGGCTCCGCCGGCCCCGACGCCGACACCCACGACCCATGGCGGCGGGGGC
>CAZZZW010000051.1:0-790 GCA_964658795.1 Phormidium nigroviride PCC 7112 | reverse complement strand
GGCGAATCAACACAGGTCAACCCGAATCTGGCCGAAAAGACTTACCGCTATGGGCGTTAGGTCTCGGCTTCGCGCTCATCGTCGGAGCCTGTGGGGCTCTCCTGGCTGTGGGAGCTGCCCGCCGCCAGCGAGGCGTCCCGCAAACCAAGTTCGGGAACAAATAATGCTTGCATTAACTTAATACATGTATAAGATCGGTGACGGGCGGTGCCCCCCGCTCCGCCCGTCACCTCGGACCACAACCGCTATGGAAGGCGAACAAGCACATGAGCAACATCGAATCCCCCACGCCAGACCTGCCGAGTCGGCGGCGATCACCGGATCGCCGCGCAGTAATCATCTTGATCGCCGTACTGGCGACCGTCTTAGGCGCTGTAATCGCTGCCAAAGTGTGGGCTCGCCCGGCTGACAGCAAGAAGACCGCTGAGCCGGTCACCGTTACGACCAGCTCGTCGGTCAGTCCTACGAGTTCGGCTATTCCGACGGTCAAGCCCACCGCTACCCGGAAGGCCACCAAGCCCAAGGCCAAGCCGAAGCCCGTCAAGGCGAAGCCGCAGGCGAGCATCACCCACAGCTCCGTCACCGGATCCGCCGGCGGCAATGGATCGCAGCAGTCAGGATCCGGCACGACGACGGGTGGAACCGGATCCGGCGCGGGCGGCGGTGGTAATGCCGGCGGTAGCGGCGGCGGTCAGGGACCGGCGCCGGTGTCCAGCGCCCCGCCGCCAGTCAAGACCACGCCTCCTCCGCCGCCGGTGACGTCGCACCCGGCCCCGCCGCCAGTCAAGAC
>CAZZZW010000050.1:7603-17703 GCA_964658795.1 Phormidium nigroviride PCC 7112 | reverse complement strand
CACCCCTAGCCGGGGACCCACCGGCCGGGTGCACGGGTGGGCCTGCGGCTGACCAGGCCTGCGCGGCCGGGCCGCGGCGCGGTCCGGGTGGCGGCGGCACTGCCGCCGGGATGGGATGATGGAGTCCTCATGCCCACCGAACAGACCACCCCGTCGGCCCGCTCCGGCCCGGTCGCGCCCAAGCCGTCCCGGCACCAGCGGCGTACCCGCGCGCTCGGGCCGAGCCAGCAGGCCGAGGCGTCGGGGCAGCTGGTCGCGATGTCCTTCCCCGGCGCGCGCCGGATGGCCGGTTGGCTGTTCTGGGTGATCTTCCCGCTGCTGTGCGTGGGTTCGATCTACATCTCGGCCGAGAACTTCGCCCACCACGTCGGCAAGAAACCGATCGGCTACCACGGCACCTTCGTCGTCCAGCCCCGGTCCTGCAACCAGGGCTTCTGCTCCTTCGGTGGCCTGTTCACCAGCGACGACCGCAAGATCGTCAACCTGCCCCTCATCGGCGACCCGCGTTGGCAACCCGGTGAGGTCAAGCAGGTGACCTACGACCCGACCGGCGTCGAGGTGATCCCACTGCCCGGGCACTGGGACCCGACCCCCTCCGTGGTGGCGATCCTGGGCTCGTTGACCTACCTGGTCATGGTCGGTTACTTCTTCCGCGCCGAACGGCGAGCCCGGACCGCCTGAACTTCGTTGCTCCACCCTGATCACAGATGAGAGAGAGAAAAATGTCGCAGCACGCTGCCGAGCACGGCAGTCCGAACGACTCCATCCGGACGTCGATCCGCAACGTCGCGATCGTCGCGCACGTCGACCACGGCAAGACCACCCTGGTCGACGCGATGCTGTGGCAGACCGGCGCGTTCGGCGCGCACGATCACATCGACGAACGCGCGATGGACTCCAACGACCTCGAGCGCGAGAAGGGCATCACCATTCTCGCCAAGAACACCGCGGTCAACTACGTCTCACCTGACGGCGAAGACATGATCATCAACATCATCGACACCCCGGGTCACGCCGACTTCGGCGGCGAGGTCGAGCGCGGGTTGTCCATGGTGGACGGCATCGTCCTGCTGGTCGACGCCTCTGAGGGGCCGCTGCCGCAGACCCGGTTCGTGCTGCGCAAGGCGCTGAACGCCAAGCTGCCGGTGATCCTGCTGATCAACAAGGTCGACCGTCCGGACGCCCGGATCGCCGAGGTCATCGACGAGACCTACGAACTGTTCCTGGACCTGGACGCGACCGAGGAGCAGATCGACTTCCCGATCGTCTACGCCTGCGCCCGGGACGGTCGCGCGTCGCTGAACCGGCCCGAGAACGGTGAGCTGCCGGACTCCAAGGACCTGCAGCCGCTGTTCCGCACCATCCTCGAGACCATCCCGGCTCCGGCCTACCGCGAAGGTGCCCAGCTCCAGGCCCACGTGACCAACCTGGACGCCTCGCCGTTCCTCGGCCGGATCGCACTGTGCCGGGTCTTTCAGGGCACGATTCGCAAGGGACAACAGGTGGCCTGGTGCCGGCACGACGGCACCATCCAGCAGGTCAAGATCACCGAGCTGCTGATGACTGAGGCGCTGGAGCGTAAGCCGGCCGAATCCGCCGGTCCGGGCGACATCATCGCGATCGCCGGCATTCCCGAGATCATGATCGGTGACACCCTGGCCGACCTGGAGAACCCGGTTCCGCTGCCGTTGATCACGGTCGACGAGCCGGCCATCTCGATGACCATCGGTACCAACACCTCGCCGCTGGCCGGCCGGGTCAAGGGCTCCAAGGTGACGGCGCGGCTGGTCAAGGACCGGCTCGACCGTGAGCTGATCGGTAACGTTTCGCTGCGTGTTCTGCCCACCGAGCGGCCGGACGCCTGGGAGGTGCAGGGTCGTGGTGAGCTCGCGCTGGCCATCCTGGTCGAGCAGATGCGTCGCGAGGGCTTCGAGCTGACCGTGGGCAAGCCCCAGGTGGTGACCAAGGAGATCAACGGCAAGACGCACGAGCCGGTCGAGCGGTTGACCGTCGATGCGCCCGAGGAATACCTGGGCGCGATCACCCAGCTGCTGGCTGTCCGCAAGGGCCGGATGGAGACCATGACCAACCACGGCACCGGCTGGGTGCGGATGGAGTTCCTGGTGCCCAGCCGCGGATTGATCGGTTTCCGAACGGAATTCCTCACCGACACCCGGGGCACCGGCATCATCCACCACATGTTCGAGGACTACGAGCCGTGGTTCGGTGACCTGCGCACCCGCAGTTCGGGCTCGCTGGTGGCCGACCGGGCCGGCGTCGCGACCCCGTTCGCGATGATCAACCTGCAGGAGCGCGGGACGCTGTTCGTGGAGCCGACCACCGAGGTGTACGAGGGCATGCTGGTGGGGGAGAACTCCCGTGCCGACGACATGGACGTCAACATCACTAAGGAGAAGAAACTCACCAACATGCGGTCCTCGACCGGGGACGACTTCGAGAAGCTGGTGCCACCGCGCAAGCTCTCGCTGGAGCAGTCGCTGGAGTTCTGCCGCGAGGACGAATGCGTCGAGGTGACGCCGGAGACGGTACGTATCCGTAAGGTGATTCTCGCCCAGCAGGATCGGGAGAAGCAGCGCGGCAAGCGGTTCAAGGCCACCACCTCCTCCTGACCCCTTCCGCCATTGTGCGGCCACAACTTGCGCATCACCTCGGCGTGTCGCGCAAGCTAAGGCCGCACAATGGCCTCGATAGGGATTCCAGCCGCCCGCATACGAGCCGCACGTTCGAACCCGTCGTTCAACCGCCTCGGCAGGACCCCACGAGTGCGGGCCTCGATCCAGCCCCAGCGCACCGTTACCAACCCCGCTCGGGTGAGCTTGTCCTCCCGTTGCTTTTCTTTCCATAAGGCGCCATCGCTGTACTTGCCTTGACCGTCAGCTTCACCGACGACGCCCAGTTCGTCCCAGTAGAAGTCAACGCGGCCAATGAAGGTCCCGTCCGATGCGTAGATCGCGACCTGGCTCCGGGGCGGGGGCAGATTCTCGAAGGCCAGCCGGCTGATGGACTCGAGAGGAGATTCGGCCTTGGCGTCGAGCATTTCGAGCAGCTTGCGTCCGTCCCGCAGGCCTGCGCGTCCGCGACACACCTCGTCGTATACCGAGACCAGGTCATCGCGAGTGCACAAGCCCCGATGCAGCGCGGCGTCCGCTGCGACCAGGCCGGCCGCGGTGCCACTCTCCCGGGCAAGATCGATGCAACTTCGAGCAACACTGGTGAGCTTGAGATCGAAGGTTGGATCGAAGTGCCCGGCTGGGATTGGCTGCCGGTGCACGTGAAGGTTCCAGGGCCTCGTTCGCAAGCTCGGTTCCAAAGTGACGCAGGGCAGGGCCGGCGGGTCCAACAGCGGCAGAGCATGTACTGCAATCGCAGCCGAATGGCTTATCGATGCTGCCGGAATTCGTAGCGCCGCAGCCACGCCTCGCTGACCGATGCGAAGAAGTTCGGTGCTCTCCGGCCAGCCGTCGAGGTCGGGCGCTGCGTAGGCGCCGCGGCGCAGGCGGACGAGTTCGCCCAGCTGAACCGCTCGCGTGAGCATCGACTCGGACCAGCCGGACTCGATCGCCTGTGCCGTCGTGAACACGCCATGCTGGTGTTTGCTCTGCCACGGGATGCTGCGCATCCGCCGTATTCTTCGCCGATTCGGGCGTCGGCGTTTTGCCCTTGTGGATAACCAGAACCCGGATGCGTTATGCGGCCACAACCTGCACGACACGCCGAGGCGGGCGCAAGGTGTGGCCGCACTACGCCGCGAGCGGCAGAGCTAGTTGGCGGGGGTGGTGGGGCGGTAGAAGCCGAGGAAGGTGTCGCCGGCGTTCGACGTCCGTAGCGGGGTGATGTGCACATGCGCACCGGTGTGCGGGGCCTCCACCATCTTGTCCTCCCCGATGTACATGGCCACGTGGCCCTTCCACACCGCGAGGTCGCCGGGCTCCAGGTCGGATTGCGCGATCTGCGCGCCCACCGCTTGGTTGCCCGAACCCTCCGGGATGCTCACCCCGGCCTGCCCGTAGGCCCACTTGGTCAGGCCGCTGCAGTCCAGCCCGGTGGCCGGCGTCTTGCCACCCCACTTGTAGGCCACGCCGGTCTGTGACAGTGCCGATCGCACCGCATCGGCGGCCTGCTGGTTCGGTGCCGTGACCGTGCCGAGTTCGCCGGGCAGGTCGATCGAGGTCCCGCTGGAGGCACCGGCCACGTAGTGATGAGCGGCCTGGTAGGCCTCGAACGCCTTCTGCGTGCCTGGGCCCCAGTCACCGTCCGCGGTGCCGGGGTTGTAGCCCAGCTGTTTGAGTTCGTTCTGGAATTCCTTGACCGCACTGCCATGGGCGCCCTGGGAGTGCGAGGCCGCGAAGTTGTCCACGAAGGCATCGCCGTCGGTCCCGGGGCTCGCGCCGGAGCCCAACGACGTGGCCACCTGCTGGTCGGCCGAGGCGTAGTTCTGGGCCGAGGTGCCGACCGCCTGACCGACATCGCCCAGCAACGACGAGACCTTGGACAGGGCCTGGGACAGCACGGCCTGCAGCGAGGTGTTGGCCGCACCGACGGTGGAGCCGATCTCGGCGAAGGACATCACGTCCAACACGAGTTTCGCCATATCCGACGAGGTGGAACTCGACTGGCCAGCCAGCGAGGTGAGGGCCGTCGAGCCCCGCAACACCTGGGTCAGGTCGGCGGTGAACTGCCCGGACGAGTCAGCCGTACTGACGGTCATCGAAGATTCTCCCTATCGGCGCGAAGGATCAGTAACCGCGGTAGTGGCCGCCACGGTTCAGCGCGGCTACGCCCGGGATCTGGTCGAAGCTGCCGTACCGGCTGATCCCGTACCGCACGCCGGCGACGATGTTGTCCACCGGATTCCAGACATCGCGATGGCCCGGTACTGAATTGTCATTGAAGGTCTGATCAATCGTCTGCATCAGGCCCTTGGACGGATGACCGTGCTGCGCGTTCACATCCCAGTTGTTGAGCTGGTTCCACTGGCCGGACGACTCGTGCTGGATCAGTTCACTCAGGTCGTGATCGGAGATGGTCGAGGTGTCGACGCCGTTCTGCTGCAACACCGTCTTGGCATCGCTGACCCAACTGGTCAGGTTGCCGGCCGGCACCGTGGCCGGCGGTTCCTGCCCGGTCATGTCGTACGTCGGTACCTGCTTGCCGCCGACGCGGGTGTGCCCGACCACGGCCGGGTTGGCGTTCGGGCTGGTGTAGTGCTGGGTCCAGCCGGCTGGGTCCGTACCCGCCGCAACGGTCGGCACGGCGTCCGGATGATCCTTCTCATAGGCAGCCACCGCGGCCTGGGTGTCCTTGCCCCAGACCCCGTCCACGCCCTTGGTGTCATAGCCGGCGTCGGTGAGTTTCTGTTGCAACGATGAGATATTGCTGCCCTTGTCGCCCTGGTGATGGCCCTTCAGCAACGCGGCCACACCATCGCCGGAGGTGGGGGACGAGGTAGACCCGCCGCCGAGGGACTGGGCCACCTGCTGGTCGGCGCTCGCATAGTTCTGCCCGCTCAACCCGACCATCTGACCGACATCCTTGAGGATGTCCGAGACCTTGGACAGAGCTTGGGTCAGCGCCGACTGCAGCGAGGTGTTGGCCGCTCCCACCGGCGACCCGATCTGGGCGAAGGACAGCACGTTCAGGGCCATCGAGCCCAGGTCCGAGGCGGTCGAACCGGACTGGCCGGCCAGCGAGGTCAGGGACGAGGATCCGCTTTGCAGACCAGCCAGATCGACGGTGAACTGCGACGAATCACCCGGTGCCACGCTCATCAGTTGCCCCCGGACATGTTCAGGAACTGCTGCTGCTCGGTGTCGTAGCGAGAGGTCAGGCCGTTGCCGTAGCGGTGCCACCAGGTGTCGGTCACGCCGCCCTGATGCGTCGTCGTGTTGCCATAGATTTGCTGGTCATAGGCCAATCGCTGATCGTGGAAGGCCTGCTGGAACTCACTTGGCGTCATGCCGTTGATGGTGTCGATGGTGCTCTGCGACAGCGTCCCACTGCGTTGGATCGGAGCGCCGGCCACCGAGTTCAGGATCGCCTGGGCCCCACCGGTGCCACGCATGTGTGCCGCCGACATGACCGCGGCCTGGGTTCCCGGGTCGGTGAAGTTGGTGGCACCGGCGGCGGTGGCATTCTGGGTCATGTAGCGGGCAACGACATCGTGTTCTTGCGGTGAGCCGACGCCGTATTGATTCCGGGCGGCCATGATGTCGTCGTAGGCCGGTCCGTTGCCCTGCCGGAACCCGTAGGCCTCCAGCCGGCCGCCCTGCTCGCCGCCGGTGCCCTCGGAGTGCATGATCGAGTCGACGACCCGGTTGTCCAGGGTGCCGGGCGCCGCGGCGGCCGCAGCCGGCATCGCGCCGGGGTGGTCCTTCTCGTAGGCGGCCACCGCCGCCTGGGTGTTCTTGCCCCAGACCCCGTCCGAGCCCTTGGTGTCATAGCCGGCCGCGGTGAGTTTCTGCTGCAAGGACGTGATGTCGTCGCCCTTGTCGCCCTTGTGGTGGCCCTTGAGCAGCGAGTTGATGGAATCGTCGCCGGTGTTGGTGGCCGTCGCGCCGCCACCGAGCGAGGCTGCTACCTGCTGGTCGGCGGTCGAATAGTTCTGCGCGCTGGTGCCGACCATCTGGCCGATGTCCTTGAAGATCTCCGACACCTTGGACAGGGCCTGGCCCAGGGCCGACTGCAGCGACGTGTTGGCCGCGCCCACCGGGGAACCGATCTGGGCGAAGGAGAGCACATTCAGCACCATCGAGCCCAGGTCGGACGCGGTCGAACCGGATTGCCCGGCCAACGACGTGATGTTGCTGGACCCGGTCTGCAACGCCGGAATGTCGGCGGTGAATTGATCGCTGGCCATGCTGTCACTCTGGGCTACCGGAGCCGAGGGTCACACGGCATTTCCGACCGTTTCCGGCGGGGCAAAAGTACCTACAAGAAGTACCGATCAGCCCCGCCGGGAGGCGACTCAGAGCGCCGGGCCTTCGGTACGCAGCTTGTCCACCTCGGACATCGCCTCACGCAGCGAGCTCAGCCACTCATCGGTGTGCTGGCCGACCAGGTTGACCGCCCAGGCCAACGCCTCGGACCGGGACCGGGCCACGCCGGCATCGACCAGGGTGTCGAGCACCTGCCGCTGGGGCTGGCGCAGCCGGGTCATCACCGGCACCGACAGATGGCTGAACAGCACCTCGGTGTCGCCGATCCGGGCTCCCCAGGCGACCTTGCGTCCGTAGCGGGCCTCGGCCTCCGCGGCGATGCTGACCCGTTCGGCCCGGCTCTCCTCGCGGAACCGGCTGATCCGCCCGGCCGCGACCCCGTCCTCGCCCTCGACCGCGGGCAGCTCACCGGTCACGATGATCTCCTCGCGGTCGACGTTGATCTCGGGGGCGTCGACGAACCAGCCCGACGGCAACCGGCCGGCGAACCACGATGTGGCGTCGTCGGCCGAGGGCAGGTCGGCCTGCTGCCACCCACCGGGCCGGCCGAACCCGCGGCCGCCGCGGGGCCCGCCGGGGCCGAAACCGCGACCACCCCGGCCGCCATGACCGCCGCGGCCGCCATGGCCACGACCGCCCATTCCTTCGTCAGATTCATGGAAGAACATTGCTATCTCCTCTGTCGGTCACTGCCTGATTACATGATTACACCACTACAAGGATGACAGCAATCGGCTTTATTCCGGCGGGCGAGGCGAACGGCCGACCAGCACGGACGCGGCAGGCAATGCGGCAGGCAATAAGGTGGCGGCGTGACCTCCTACCCAGGCCGCCTGGCCGCGTTCGGCACCACGATCTTCGCCGAGATGTCGGCGCTGGCGGTGCAGACGAACAGCATCAACCTGGGACAGGGCTTTCCCGACACCGACGGCCCGTCCGAGGTGCTGACCGCGGCCCAACAGGCCATCGCCGAAGGCCGGGGCAATCAATACCCGCCCGGTCCGGGCATCCCGGAACTCCGGCAGGCGATCGCGCAGCATCAGGGCGACTACTACGGGCTGGCACTCACCCCTGACGACGTGCTGGTCACCGTCGGAGCTACCGAGGCCATCGCCGCGGCACTGCTCGGTCTGACCGAACCCGGCGACGAGGTGGTCACGTTCGAGCCGTACTACGACTCCTATGCCGCCGGCATCGCGCTGGCCGGCGCGCACCGCCGGACCGTCAGGCTGCAACCCGAGGACGGCCGCTGGAGCTACGATCCGGCCGAACTGGAGGCCGCGATCAGTGCCAAGACGCGGCTGATCCTGCTCAACACCCCGCACAACCCGACCGGCACCGTCCTGACCCGGGCCGAGCTCGAACACATCGCCGGACTGGCCCGAGAACACGACCTCATCGTCGTCACCGACGAGGTGTACGAGCACCTGGTCTTCGACGGTGAGCACATCCCGCTGGCCACGCTGCCCGGCATGGCCGAACGCACGCTGACCATCTCCAGCGCGGGTAAGACATTCAGCGTCACCGGGTGGAAGGTCGGCTGGATCAGCGGGCCGCCGGCGCTGCTCAACCAGGTGCGGATGGTCAAGCAGTTCCTGACCTATGTCGGCAGCGGACCGTTCCAGTACGCGATCGCGGCCGGACTGCAGCTCGGCCGATCCAGGATCGACGAATTGGCCATGGATCTCAAGGCAAAGCGGGATCTGCTCTGTACCGGACTGGCCGCCCAGGGCTATCACGTGCTGAGGCCGCAGGCGACCTACTTCGTCACCATCGATCTCACGTCGGCAGCCACGGGCTGGTGCCGGCAGTTGCCGCAGCGGGCCGGGGTGGTGGCCATCCCGACCCGGGTCTTCTATGACTCCGACGTCGACCGCTATGCAAGATTGGCCTTTTGCAAGAAGCCGGAAGTGCTCACCGAGGCGCTGGCCCGGCTGGAGAGGATCGTCTGATGAAGGTGGCCGCGATTCAGCACGACGTGGTCTGGGAAGACGCCCCGGCCACCCGTCAGCGGCTGGTCCCGCTGATCGAACAGGCGGCCGCCGCGGGTGCGCGACTGGTCGTGTTGACCGAGATGTTCGCGACCGGCTTCTCGATGAACACCGACGTGGTCGCGGAGAAGCCCGGCGGTCCGAACGAGCAGTTCCTGATCGCGCAGGCGGCCGAGCACGGGGTGTGGCTGGTCGGATCGATCTCGCAATGGGCGATCGATCCGCACGATCAAGGGGAAACGCGCGCACAGAACGTCGCCGTGCTGGCCGGTCCGGACGGCCAACTGCACCGATACGCCAAGATTCATCCGTTCACCTACTCCGGTGAGGACAAGGCCTACGCCCCGGGCACCGAGCTGCTGACCGTCCAGGTCGAGGAGCTCCGGGTCAGCATCCTGATCTGCTACGACCTGCGGTTTGCCGACGAGTTCTGGCAATTGGCGCACCACACCGACCTCTACCTGGTGGTGGCCAACTGGCCGGAACCACGACGTGAGCACTGGCGGGCCCTGCTCAGAGCGCGCTCGATCGAGAATCAGGCTTATCTGGTCGGGGTGAACCGGATCGGGGTCGGGGACGGGATCACCTACACCGGCGACTCGGTGATCCTCGATCCGCTCGGCCGGACGCTGGCCGAAGCGAGCCTGGCCGAGACCGTACTGATCGGGGAGGTGGACCCGGCCGAGGTTGACCGGGTGCGTGCCCGGTTCCCGTTCCTGCTCGACCGCCGGTGAGCCGCACCCGAGTCCTGCGGGTCGCCGAGCTGATCCCGGCTCCGGTTGCGGCCGTGACCCGGGAGAGCGCCAAGCTACCCCGGCGGATCACCGCGGCCGTCACCGAGCTGCCGGTCGGCGTGCTGGTCACCTTGGAAGAACAGCGGAACCGCTTCGACCGCAGACCCCGCTGGCTGGCGCTCAAGCGACTGAGCAACCGGCTGGTCGACCTCGAGCGCCACAGTGCCCAGCTGACCGTGGTAGCGGCCGCCATCATCCGCAACCACCGGGTCCTGGTCGCCCAGCGCAACCATCCGCAGGAGTGGGCCGGCCGCTGGGAGTTCCCGGGCGGCAAGGTCGAGCGGGGGGAGACACCCCAGGCCGGCCTGGTCCGGGAGATCGCCGAGGAGCTGCACTGCACCATCGGCGTACGACGCTGG
>CAZZZW010000050.1:0-7593 GCA_964658795.1 Phormidium nigroviride PCC 7112 | reverse complement strand
GAGATCGAGGTCGGCGCCGAGCTCGGCCGGCAGGACCTGCGCGACGGCGTTCGGTTGCTGTTGTTCGAGGCCCGGCTCAGACCCGACTCACCGGAGCCGAGTGCCCTGGAACATCAAGCGATCGAATGGGTTGAGGCGGCGGCGATCTACGACCGTGAGTGGGCCGGAACAAACAGCCGATTCGTGACCGACGTGACAGGACGGTTATAGACGTCGGCTACAGTCCCGCTCCAAGTGCAAGGACGCACGCACATCCGTGTGCGCGCGTCAAAGAGATTTCTGACCCGGCAGGGATGGATAGATGCTGAAGTTCATTGCTCGGCGATTCGTGAACTACCTGATCCTGGTTTTCATCGCCACGAGCCTGGCCTACATCCTGGGCTCACTCACCCTTGATCCGCGTGCGCGGTACGAGGGTCGCAATCCGCCGGTCTCCGAATCCACCATCCACGCCACCCTGAAGGAGCGCAACGCCGATCCGTCGACGCCGGTCCTGATCCGGTACGGCCGCTGGCTCAAGGGCATCTCGCACGGGGACTTCGGCAAGGTGATCGTCGGTGACGAGCAGGTCTCGACCGAGATCAAGCGGCGCGTCGGGGTGAGTCTGCGGCTGTTGCTGCTCGGCACGATCGTCGGCGCCGTCCTCGGGGTGCTGACCGGCGTGTTCGGCGCGGTCCGACAACGAAGACCCTTCGACGTCGTATCCACGGTGATCTCGTACGTGGTCCTGGCCGCGCCGACCGTGGTGACGATCATCGCCATCCAGGCGTTCTTCATCTGGATCCACAAGAACGGCGGTCCGCAGCTGCCGACGGCCGGGGAGTACGACTCCAACCTGCACGGTTTCCACTTCTGGACCGACCGGGCGGTGCGGCTGATCATGCCGACCCTGACCTTGGGACTGTTCGGCCTGGCCTTCTTCAGTCGGTACCAGCGCAGCGCCATGCTGGACGTGCTCGGCAGCGACTTCCTGCGCACCGCCCGGGCCAAGGGCCTGACCCGGCGCAAGGCGATGTTCAAGCACGGCGTGCGGACCGCACTGATCCCGATCGTGACGTTCTTCGCCTATTCCTTCGGCCTGTTGCTCACCGGGGCGATCTTCACCGAGACCCTGTTCAACTGGCACGGAATGGGCGAGTACCTCGTGCTGTCGGTGCAGCAGCACGATGTGAACGCGGTCGCCGCGGTCGCCTGCTTCACCGCGGTGCTGGTGTTGCTGTCCGGTCTGCTGTCCGACATTCTCTACGCCGCGCTCGATCCGCGCGTGCGAACGAAGTAGGGGTGTGAATCATGTCGATGTCACCACAGGAAATCTTCGAGGTCGCGCCACCGAGCGTGGAATCGCCCGACGCCAGCCAGCAGGACACCCTCGATGACCGCTCGCTGTCCCGTGGCCGGCTCATCCTGCGCCGTTTCCTGCGGCAGAAGATGGGCGTGGCCGGCCTGGTCGTGCTGATCCTGCTGTTCCTGCTGGCCTACATCGGGCCGTACTTCACCCATTGGAAGTACGACGATTTCGACCAGGCCAACATCCTGACCGGGCCGTCCAGCAACCACTACTTCGGCGTCGATGACATCGGTCGCGACGTCTACGCCCGCACCCTGCGTGGTTTGCAGAAGTCACTCATCATCGGTCTGGCCGCAGCGTTCCTCACCACCTTCCTGGCCGCGATCGCCGGCTCGGTGGCCGGCTACTTCGGCAAGAAGACCGACATCGTGGTGGTCTGGATCATCGACCTGTTGCTGGTCATGCCGAGCTTCCTGGTGCTGGCGGTGCTGAGTCCGGTGCTGTCCGGCCGCAGTTGGCTGTGGCTGGTCGTGCTGCTGTCGGCGTTCGGCTGGATGGTCACCGGCCGGGTGATCCGCGGTATGACCATGAGCCTGCGGGAGCGGGAGTACATCCAGGCCGCGCGGTTCATGGGCGTCCATCCGGTCACGATCATCCGCCGCCACCTGCTGCCCAACATGGCCTCGCTGCTGATCGTCGACGTCACCATCAACGTCGGCGGCACCATCGTGGCCGAGACCGGGTTGAGCTTCTTCGGCTTCGGCGTCCAACCGCCCGACGTCTCGATGGGAACGGTGCTGGCCGACTCGCAGAACCTGGCCACCGTCTTCCCGCACGTCTTCATGTTCGGCGCCGGCCTGCTGGTGCTGACCGTGCTGTGCGTCAGCGTCATCGGCGATGCGCTGCGCGATGCAATCGACCCGACTTCTGGAGCGAGCCGGCTGTGACCGAAACCGAATTGACCCCGCTGGGGCAGGAATACGTCGAGACCGGGGCCGCGCCCCTGCTCGAGGTCAACAATCTGACCGTCAGCTTCGCCAGCGAGGCCGGTGCGGTCCGGGCCGTGCGAGGCATGACCTACACCGTGCATCCCGGCGAAACCCTGGCCATCGTGGGTGAATCCGGATCGGGCAAGTCGGTCAGCTCGCTGGCCGTGATGGGCTTGCTCCCGGGCAACGCCCAGGTCACCGGTCAGATCAAGTTCAAGGGTGAGGACCTGCTCACCCAGAGCGACAAGCGACTTTCCCGTTTGCGTGGCAGTGGAATCTCGATGGTCTTCCAGGATCCGCTGTCGGCCCTGACGCCGGTCTACACGATCGGCGACCAGATCTCCGAGGCGGTGCTGATCCACCAGCGGGTGTCGAAGTCCGAGGCCAAGAAGCGGGCCGTCGAGCTGCTCGACGTCGTCGGCATCCCGAATCCCAAACTGCGGGCCGACTCGTTCCCGCACGAGTTCTCCGGCGGCATGCGCCAGCGCGCCATGATCGCCATGGCGATCGCCAACGACCCAGACCTGATCATCGCCGACGAGCCGACGACGGCCCTGGACGTGACCATCCAGGCCCAGGTGCTGGAGGTGCTGAAGAAGGCCAAGGAGGTCACCAACGCGGCCACGGTGCTGATCACCCACGACCTGGGCGTGGTGGCCGGCTTCGCCGATCGGGTGATGGTCATGTACGCCGGCAAGGCGGTCGAGACCGGCACCGTCGACGAGATCTTCTACCACCCGCGGATGCCCTACACGATGGGCCTGCTCGGATCGATCCCGCGGATGGACGTGGAGGAGAAGGAACCGCTGATCCCGATCGAGGGGACCCCGCCGTCCCTGGTCGGCCTGGCGGCCGGCTGCCCGTTCGCGGCCCGGTGCCCCATCGTGGTCGAGGAGTGCCGCACGACCGAACCGGCGTTGGACCCGACCGATCGGCCGGAACACTTCGCAGCCTGTCATCGCCGGGTGGAGATCGCCCAGCGCAACTGGTCGGCGGCCGAGGTGTTCGTCCGGCCCGAGGTGCCGCACAGCGAACTGGAGCAGATCGCCCGGGACGAGCGCGAGATCGTGCTGCAGCTGGAAGACCTGCATCGTGCTTTTGCGATCAAGAAGGGGGCGGTGATTCGCCGGTCGGTCGGGTCGGTGCGCGCCATCGACGGCATCACCCTGGACATCCGCCAGGGCGAGACGCTCGGTCTGGTCGGGGAGTCCGGATGCGGCAAGACCACCACGATCATGGAGATCATGTCGCTGCTGCCACCGCAGCAGGGCAAGGTCGCGGTGCTCGGCAAGAACACCAGCGGGCTGAAGGGCCAGGACCGGCGCCGGATGCGGGCCGACCTGTCCATCGTGTTCCAGGACCCGATGGCCTCGCTGGATCCCCGGATGCCGATCGGTGACCTGCTGGCCGAGCCGATGTGGGTGCAGAAGTACTCCGACGACCGGATCAAGGCCCGGGTCCGCGAGCTGCTGACGATGGTCGGACTGCGGCCCGAGCATGCCAGCCGCTACCCGGCGGAGTTCTCCGGCGGCCAGCGGCAGCGGATCGGCATCGCCCGGGCGCTGGCCCTGGATCCCAAGGTGATCGTGCTCGACGAGCCGGTGTCGGCGCTGGACGTCTCGATCCAGGCCGGCGTGATCAACCTGCTGGACGAGCTGAAGGCCAAGATGGGCCTGAGCTACCTGTTCGTGGCGCATGACCTGTCGGTCGTCAGACACATCGCCGATCGGGTGGCCGTGATGTACCTCGGCCGGATCGTCGAGATCGGGGAGACGAAGAAGATCTTCCGCGAGCCGTCGCATCCCTACACCCAGGCTCTGCTGTCGGCGATCCCATTGCCGGACCCGGAGAAGGAACGGACCCGGGAGCGGATCATCCTGACCGGTGACCTGCCCAGCCCGTCCGACGTGCCCAGCGGCTGCCGGTTCCGATCGCGTTGCTTCGTCTACGCAAACCATCTCAATGCCGACGAGCGGGCCCGCTGCGCGAGCGACGATCCGATGCTGTCGGTGATGAGTCACGATCACGAGGCCGCCTGCCACTTTGCTAAGGTCCGCGAGGTCGTCTGATCGGTGACACCACTGGCATGTGTCAGCAGTGTTTCCATCGGGCGTAGCGGTTGCCGACGCTGAGTTACGTTTCGCATCTGGTCGATACCGATTCGGCAACGGCTATAGCCACAGCGCTCGGTAGTGCGTAGCAAGTACCAAGAACTGCGCAAAGTTCGCGGTCCCGTCTGACGGCTCAGCGGCTGGCAGACGGTCTGTTCATCTAGGAGGACGTGTGAGGAAGTTCGGCAAGGTAGGGATCGCGGTCATCGCCGCTGCATCTCTCGCCCTGACCGCATGCGGGAGCTCGAAGGGCTCCGGCGGCAATAGCGGCAGCACCGGCAACAAGCAGCAGGCGAAGTCCACCACCAACGACGTCTCGCCGATGGACTACAGCCAGGTGCCGTCGGGTGGCACGTTGCGGTGGCCGATCGACAGCTTCCCGCCCAACTACAACATCAACGAGATCGATGGCAACGACATCAACATCTCGAACGTGATGAACGCGATCCTGCCCGAGGTGTGGCACTTCGACGCCGGGTCCAACCCGATCCTGAACACCGACGTGGTGGACAAGGCCGAGCAGACCAGCACCTCGCCGCAGACGATCCAGTACCACATCAACTCCAAGGCGGTCTGGAGCAACGGCACGCCGATCACGGCAGCCGACTTCATCGCGATGTGGAAGGCCCTGAACGGCACCAACAAGGGTTTCAACATCGTCGCCTCCAACGGCTACGAGAACATGCAGAGCGTCGTGCAGGGCGCGACCCCGCAGGATGTCACGGTCACCTTCAAGGCCGACGCGCCGTACCCGGACTGGAAGTCGCTGTTCAGCCCGATCACGCCGGCCACCCTGAACGCCACCCCGGACTCGTTCAACAAGTCGTGGGTCAACGCCCCTGACGTGTCCGGCGGCCCGTTCAAGATCAGCTCGATCGACAAGACGGCCAAGACGATCACCCTGGTGCACAACGACAAGTGGTGGGGCCGGGCGCCCAAGCTGGACAAGATCCAGTACATCACCATCGACCAGTCGGCTCAGGCCAAGGCGCTGCAGTCCAACCAGATCGACTTCGTCGATGTCGGTTCCGACGTGGGCACCTACGCCACGGTCAAGGCGACCCCCGGCGTGACCATCCACAAGGCCGGTGGCCCGAACTGGCGCCACATCGACATGGGTAACTCCGGCGCGATGAAGGACCTCAAGGTCCGGCAGGCCGTCGTGCTCAGCATCGACCGGGTCGGCGACGCCAAGACCCTGCTCGGCCCGCTGGACTGGCCGGCCACCGTGCTGGACAGCCACATCTGGATGAACAACCAGAGCCAGTACAAGTCCACCTGCGGCGACTACTGCAACCGCGACATCGCCAAGGCCGACCAGCTGCTCGAGTCCGACGGTTACACCAAGGGCTCGAACGGCATCTACGCCAAGGACGGCAAGGCGCTGAACCTGAACTTCATCATTCCGGACGGCGTCAAGACGTCCTCGGATGAGGCCGCGCTGCAGCAGAAGGCGCTTCAGGAGGCCGGCATCGGTGTGAAGATCAAGTCCGTTCCGTCGGACCCGTTCTTCCCCGACTACGTCCTCAAGGGTGCCTTCGACCTGACCATCTTCAGCTGGATCGGAACGCCGTTCCCGATCTCGTCGGCTCAGTCGATCTACTCCAGCGACGGTGGTCAGAACTACGCCAAGATCGGTACCCCGGAGATCGACAGCCTGTACAAGCAGGCCGTCTCCGAGCTCGACCCGACCAAGGCCACCGCCCTGACCTACCAGATCGACCAGGACATCTGGGCTGAGGGCCACTCGGTCCCGCTGTACCAGCGTCCCGACCTGGTGGCGACCAAGAACACCCTGGTCAACTACGGCTCCTTCGGTTTCGCCGACGTGGATTACACCTCGATCGGCTTCAAGAAGAGCTAACACAACTCCATCACACGCACGACGGGGCGGCCCGGACTCACCATCCGGGCCGTGTGCGAGTTCCGCTCTAGCACTGGCGGGGGTCTGCACGTTTTCGAACGGTGCCGGCCCCCGTCACTGCTGGAACAGGAACAGTCCCGAATCGATCGGTTAGCGCCCGACGACGGTCACCCTTCGGTCACGATCTGGCCGCCATTGGTGCAATGTTGTCAGCGCGTTACTCGAAACACATAGCGTTTCCGGCTGGCGAAGACCGTAAACAGCGGGATTCGCACATACGAAGGAGGCTCGCCGCACGATGACGTTCCAGCAGGGCGAACTCGAAGTCGCTACCTCGGGCATGTCGGTGGCAGTCGAGCCAGCTGACGAGGAGATCAAGGGCAGGTCGCTTCGGCAGATCGCCTGGCGCCGCCTCAAGCAGGACAAGGTCGCGATGGCCGGCGGCGTCGGCATCATCCTCGTCATCCTGGTCGCGATCTTCGGTCCGCTGATCAACGACCTCTACGGCCAGCAGCCCAACGCCTACCACTCGCGGCTCATCGACGGTTACACGACGCTGCCCAAGGGCTCCTTCGGCGGTTCGACCAGTACCCACTGGTTCGGTGTCGAACCGACCAACGGCCGCGACATCTTCGCCCGCGTCATCGCCGGCACCCGGGTCTCGCTGACCATCTCGGTCTCTGCGGTGATCCTCTCGCTCGTGCTCGGCGTCATCGTCGGCATCCTGGCCGGCTACTACCGCGGCTGGGTCGACGCGGTGCTGGCCCGCGTGCTCGACGTGCTGCTGGCCTTCCCCTCGCTGCTGTTCGCGCTGGCGCTGCTGGCGATCTTCAACCAGTCACCGAGCTTCCTCGGCATGAGCGGCCAGACCCTCAACTTCGCCGTGGTGATCTTCGTCCTCGGTTTCTTCGGCTTCGCCTATCTCGGCCGGATCGTGCGCGGGCAGGTGCTGTCGATCCGCGAGAAGGAGTTCGTCGACGCCGCCCGCAGCCTCGGCGCCAGCGACTGGCGCATCATCAGCCGCGAGGTGCTGCCGAACCTGGTCGGACCGATCACCGTGTGGCTGACGCTGACCATTCCGGTCTACATCCTCGGTGAGGCCGGCCTGTCCTTCCTCGGGGTCGGGGTCAAGCCGCCGACCGCGTCCTGGGGCAGCATGCTCTCGACCGCGGCGAACACGCTGGAGAACGACCCGATGTTCCTGGTCTGGCCCGGTCTCGCGCTGTTCTTCACCGTGCTCTCGTTCAACCTCTTCGGCGATGGGCTGCGCGACGCCCTGGATCCGAAGTCGACCCGATGACCTGAGGTCATCACCCTGAGTTCGCCCGCGACTGCATCCAC
>CAZZZW010000049.1:0-17741 GCA_964658795.1 Phormidium nigroviride PCC 7112 | reverse complement strand
TCCACCGCCGGTTACGACCACATCGTGCAGATCCGGCTCGAGGACTCCGGCCCGGGCAACCCGGTCACCACGCCGTTCTGGGCCTCCGACGTCTACATCGACAGCGCGGCCGGCACCTGGACCCAGCTCTACCCGGCGGTGGCGACCAAGACCGCGACGGCACTGTCGGCCATCACCGCGACCCCGGCCAGCCCGGCTGCGCACGGCACCACGGTCACGCTGACCTCGACGCTGACGGCCTCCGACGCAAGCCATCCGGCCGGCTCGGTGCACCTGTTCGACGGCAGCACGGACAAGGGCGCGGCCACGCTCGCCGCAGGCACCGGAGCGGTGAGCAAGACCGACACGCCGGCCGACGGAACGCACAGCTACTCGTTCAAGTTCACCCCGACGGACACGGCTACCTACACGGCTTCGGCCTCGGCCTCCCTGAGCTACACGGTGAACGCCGCCACCCCGACCGCGACGACGCTGGCCGCCACCCCGGCCGGCCCGAGCACGGTCGGCGACCCGGTCAACCTCACCGCCACCGTCACTCCGTCGGCGACCGGCTCGGTCCAGTTCAAGGACGGCTCGGCCAACCTCGGCTCGCCGGTCACGGTGAGCGGCGGCCAGGCCACGCTGGCCACCACAGCACTGGCCACCGGCACCCACTCGATCACCGCGGTCTTCACCTCTTCGGATGCCGGCTTCGCCGGCTCGAGCTCAAGCCCCCTGTCCTACAAGGTGAATCCGCTACCGGCCACAGCGACTACCACCGCCTTGACGGTGACCCCGGCCGGTCCGGTCGACTTCGGCACCGCGGTCTCACTGTCGGCGGCCATGGCCCCGGCCAACGCCGCGGGTTCGGTGCAGTTCCTCGACGGTGCCACCCTGATCGGCGCGCCGGTCGCCGTCTCCGGCGGTACGGCCAGTACCTCGATCAACTCGCTGGCCTCGGGTGATCATGCGCTGACCGCGCAGTTCATCCCGGCCGATGCGACCGTGTTCGGTTCGTCCACCTCGACCGCGAGTCCGTTGACCGTCAAAGCGCAGAACACCACGACCGCGCTCACCGTCTCGCCCGCCGGCCCGGTCAACAGCGGCACCGGGGTGACGTTGAAGGCCAGCCTGACCCCGAGCTCTGCCACCGGTACCGTCACCTTCTTCGACGGCAGCACCCCGCTCGGTTCGCCGGTCACCGTGACCAGCGGCCTGGCCCAGACCAGCACCAGCACGCTCTCGGTGGCCAGCCACACGATCACGGCCCGGTTCACCCCGACCAGTACGGCCAAATTCACCGCCTCCACCTCGGCCGCGAGCACCCTGGTCGTGCAGACCCCGCTGCCGGGATCGACCACCACCGCGCTCGGGGTCACCCCGGCGGGCCCGATCGTGTCGGGCGCGACGGCAACCCTGAAGGCGACGATCAACCCGGCAGCCGCGACCGGAACGGTGCAATTCTTCGACGGCACCAACCCGGTCGGTTCGCCGGTCGCCGTGGCGGCCGGTGCGGCGAGCACCGTGGTCACCCCGGTCATCGGTACGCACAGCTACACCGCTGCCTACACCTCCAGCGACACCACCCGGTTCCTGAACTCCACCTCCGGTGAGGTCAGCCTGGTCGTCAAGGCACCGGCCACCAAGACGGCCACCAGGCTCGTGGCCAGCCCGGCCGGTGCGGTCGCCCACGGTCGCGCAGTCACCTTCACCGCGACGGTTTCGGCTGCCAGTACCGGAGGTCCTGCGCCGACCGACGGCACGGTCAGCTTCCTCGACGGCAGCACGAAGCTCGGCACCGCTACCCTGACCGCCGGTCAGGCCATGCTCACCAGCAAGACCCTGGCCGGCGGCAGCCACTCGGTGACCGCGATGTACCTGCCGACCGACGCCAGCGTGTTCACCGCGTCCACCTCGGCGGCGGTCACGGTGACGGTCAACGCGCAGGCCACCACCACCAGGCTGACCTCGGTCCCGGCCGGCCGAACGGTCGCGGGCAAGCCGGTCACCTTCATCGCGGTGGTCACGTCGGGGGTGGCCGGCAAGGTGTCCATCGCCGACGGCACCAAGTCGCTCGGCCTGATCACCGTCACCGGCGGTCGGGCCCGGGTCACCACCGCCAAGCTCGCGGTCGGTAAGCACACCGTCGTGGCGACCTTCGTCCCGACCAGCACCACCGCGTGGTCGAAGTCTCGGTCGAACGCCCTGGCCGTCACCGTGACCGCCGCGCCGCGGACGCCCAAGCTCGGCACCGTCCTGGCCGGCGGGGTAACGGTCGGCAGCGGGGCAGTACTGACGCCTGGAACCACGATCACGTTGCATGCCAGCGGATTCGCCGCCGGCGAGACGGTCAGCGTGGTGCTGCACTCGACCCCCGGCACGCTGACCACGACGACCGCCGACGCTAGTGGCAACGTCACCGTGACGGTGCTGTTGCCGTCCGACACCCCGGCCGGTCAGCACCAGCTGGTGCTGCAAGGAGGCTCGACCCAGGCCACCTTCGCCTTCACCGTCGAAGCCGCCGCGGCGGGCAGCACCCCGGTCGCGGCCGGAGCGGGCACCGGCCCGGCCGGTTCGACCGGCGGCCTGGCCAGCACCGGCGCGGTGCTGTACCCGGTGCTGGGTCTGGGTGGGCTGATGCTGCTGGCCGGTCTGGCCCTGATCGCCGGTGGCCGCCGGCGTCGGGCGCGCTGACCGAGCGTGCGCACAACCGCAGGCCGTCGTACGGCCAGCGCCATCCTCGTGGTGGTGCTGGCCGTGCTGGCCGGTTGCACGCACACCACCCCGACCGTCGCGCCGGCAGACACCCTGACCACCAGCGGGCCGTTCCCGGCCGTATCCGGTGCTTTCGGCAGCCAACCGGACATCACGTTCGACACGGCCCAGAAACCGGACGCGAAGCTGCAGCGCAAGGTACTCAGCCGCGGGCGCGGCCCGGCGCTGGCCATCGGCGATCTGGTTGCCGCCGACTATGTCGGGCAGATCTGGAACGGCAAGGTCTTCGACAACTCCTACGCCAGCGGTCAGGCCGCGGTGCTGCAGTTCGGCCTGAAGAAGCTGTTGCCCGGTATCGACGCCGGTTTGCTGGGCGTGCCGGTCGGCAGCCGGGTCGAACTCACCCTGCCCCCGACCGACGGCTACGGCTCGCTCGGTGACAAGAGCCTGGGCATCAAGCCCACCGACACCCTGGTTTACGTGTTCGACATTGCCCAGCGCTACAACGGCAAATCCAGCGGCGACGGCACCAGCTCGGTCCAGCCCGCCGGGTTGCCGGTGATCGGTGGCCCGCTCGACCGGGCCCCGTTGATCACTGTGCCGAAGAATCGCCCGGTACCGAGCACCCGCATCACCAGGGTGATCTCTCGCGGCGACGGCGCGTCGCTGCGCCAGGGCTCGGCGATCATCCAGTTCTACAGCGTGAACTGGGACGGCGGTTTCGTCAGCTCCACGTGGCTGCAGGGCACCCCGACGGCGGTTCCGGTCGGTGCTGCGACCGACGTCACCGATGGCGTGTTCGACGGACTGGTCGGTCTGCCCATCGGCAGCCGGGTACTGATCGTGGCGCCGGCCCCGACCGGTCACGATCAGGCCGTGCATACCGCGGTGATCGCCGTGGACATCCTGGCTCAGGTCGGGACGGCCAAGCAGATGGCCACCTCGGCCTGACGATCGTGGCTGCCGAGTCGCCTCGTCGCGCGCCCTATCGGGTCGAGGGCGCCCAGCTGCTGCGATGGCAACGGGAACGCCGGCTGATCGAGCAGACCGAACGTGATGACCGAATCTATCGACGGCGTCGGGTCATCGTCGTCCTGGTGGTCTGCTTCCTGCTGGCTGATCTGGTTGTCGCGGTCGGCATCATCCTGGCCACGTCCACCCCCGCGCCTCATCGAACTACTCCGCCACATTCCTCAAGCACCCGCGTCCCGGTGTCGATGAGATTCCTAGCAAGCTCAGGAAGCTCGACCGCGCAGGGATGCCACCATGTTCTCGTCCGTACTTCGCCACGCCGTGCCGTCAGCACTGCTGGCCGCGGTTGTCCTGATCTCCGTCGGACCGGCCGCAGCCGACCCGACCCGGCACCATCAGGCTTCCCCAACAGCCCATGCCGGTCGAGGCGTTCTCGACCACGGGTTGAACAGCCGGGCCAGCTCCTGCGGTCATGACTGTGTAGCGGTCACCGCCTTCGGCTTCGCCGCCGCGGAGCAGGTTCGGATCCGAGCGTTGGACCGTCCGGGCTGGCAACGGCTGGTCACGGCCGATCGATCCGGCCGGGTCCGTCTCCGGTGGACGGTCACCTCGGCGCGGCCGGACGTGGTGACCTTCGTCGGACTCGGCACCAGCGCAACGACAGCCCCGGCCGGATCCGTGAACGTGTCGGTGCCGCGGATAGCCGTGTACCGCCTCGCGGCCCGCCGTTGAGCCGCCGCTCCGCGGTGCCTCAGGCCGCTCCGCGGTGACCGAAATCGTCCGGGAGCCTGTGATCGCCGACAAGCAGGCTGTGCCAGTGGCACAGGCGTAGCGTCTGCCGGTCCGGCGGTAGTTCGGAGATCACCGGCACGTACACCGCAGGAGCCAACTGGAAGTTGCCGTCGGCGTGGTCGGAGCAGTCGAAGTACTCACACTCAGGCATGACCACATTCTCGGCGACCGACGTGAACAACACGCATCGCCGATCTGGCCGGATCGTGCTCGGCCAGCCACGATGCGGTAATCACAACGGCGTCGGCGGCCGCGGTGTCTCTTCACGCAGATAGAGCGGCAGGCCCAGCCAGAGGACGAGGAGCAGGGCCAGCACGATCACCGCCGCGGTGATCCCGGCACCGCCGCCACGCACGACGTCGAAGATGAGTAGCACGACCCCGACCGTGGCCAGCGCGAACAAGCCCATTCCGATCAGCGCCAGCCGATGAGCCGTGGCGACCGTGACGGCTCGGGCGTGCCGGCGGAACAGGATGCGGTGCAGCACCACGGGCGCGATCAAGAACGACGTCGAGACGACCGCAAGCCCGACGGTGGCCAGGTACAGGTTCTGCTCGGTGTCGGACAACTGCGGAAATCGGGTTTGAAACGGCAACGTCAGCAAGAACCCGGTCAAGACCTGGACGCCGGTCTGAGTGACCCGCAACTCCTGCAGCAGGTCGGTCCAGTTGCGGTCCAGTTGTTGGGTCCGGGTCTCGTGACGTTGCTGCTCGTCCCAACTCTCTGGTGGGTTCACTGGCGCCGTCATCGATACCGTCCGGTTGGCTGATGCATCACCGGCTCAGTATCGGCCGCGGCGGGCAGCCACGAAACCTCCTGGCCGGCGCCACCGGCGCGGGCGTCGGTCAGCCCGTGCCGCGACCGGTTTCTTGCTGGAGCCGCTCGATGTTCTCCGAAGCCTCGGCCTTGGTCTGCTCGGCCGGCAGTTGCTCGCCGGCTTCGCGGGCCAGGGTGTCGAGGTAGCTTCGCTGGGCCCCGGTCATCGGTTCGTCACCGGTCACCCACTCGCTCGGGTCCTTCTCGGTGGTTCCGGCCTCGCCCGGAGTGTCGGCGCCGATGACGGCGGAATCGTCGTGTGCTTCGTTGTTTTCGGTCATGTATTCGATTGTACGGTGGGTGGGTCAGGTTGTGTTACCTAGCTGATCCGTCCGAAGCTCCGCGCGGTCCGACCTCGGCCGTCCCGGTTCGGCCAAGGTCGTCAGCAGCGCCAGTTTCTCGGCATCGCTGGTGCCCGGCTGTGCGTGGTAGACGACCAGCAGCTGGCCGGACGTACCGGTGATGGCCAGCTTTTCCCGGCTGAGGGTGAGTTCGCCGACCTGGGGATGATCGAGCCGGATCGGCGCACCCTCGAAGGCCAGCACATCGTGCCGGGCCCAGAGCCGGCGGAATCGTTCGCTGGCCAAGGACAATTCTCCGACGAGCTGGACAAACCCGGGATCGTCGACATCGGTGCCCACCGACTGCCGGAAGCCCGCGACCAGACCCGCCGTGGCCAGCTCCCATTCCGGGTACAGGGCCACCTCGGCCGGATCGAGGAACACCGAGCGGAGCCGGTTCTGTCCGACCTGCAGGTTGGGGGACAATGTCGTGGCCTGTCGATTGGCCGCCAAGACGTCGAAGTACCGGCCCTCGACGAAGGCCGGAAGCCCGATCACATCGAGTAATTGTCGAACGCCGATCGGAACCGACTCACGCCGCGCCCGGCGGCGCGACCGCAGTGTGGGCGCGGTCAGGCTGAGCAGGTAGTCGGTTGCCGAACGGTCCAGCTGCAACACCCGAGCCAACGATTCGAGCACCTGGGCCGAGGGATTGTGATCGCGGCCCTGCTCCAGCCGCAGGTAGTAATCGGCGCTGATCCCGGCCAGCAGGGCGACCTCCTCGCGGCGCAGGCCCTTCACCCGACGAGCACCCACCGCCGACAGTCCGACATTCTCGGGCTGAATCAGCTCGCGCCGGGCCCGCAGGTACTCGCCGAGCAGGTTCTCCTCGCTCATGCCGTCAGCCTATCTCCGGCCGCACCGCCGTTGCTGTCATCAGCCTGGTCCCGTCAACCCCAGGATCGGCACGACTCTGGCTGGTCGGGGCTCGGCCCGACACTGTGGTGATCGGCCGGCGCCATGGCCGGTATCGCCAGCGAAAGGAACACCATGACCATCACCCTGATCACCGGAGCCAACAAGGGCCTCGGTTACGAGACGGCCCGTCGGCTGACCGAGGTCGGACACACCGTCTACCTCGGCGCACGCGACAACGACCGGGGCCAGGCGGCCGCCGACCAGCTCGGTGCGGCCTTCGTGCCGCTCGACGTCACCGACGACGCCAGCGTGCAGAGCGCCCTCGAGCAGATCCAGCAGCGGGAAGGCCGCCTCGACGTGCTGGTCAACAATGCCGGCATCAGTGGTGGCAGCGAGCCGAATGGCCCGGAAGCGAGCAAGATCTTCGACACCAACGTGGTCGGGATCGTCCGGGTCACCCAGGCCGCGCTGCCACTGCTGCGGGAATCGGACAATCCTGTGGTCGTGAACGTCTCGAGTGCGCTGGGCTCGTTCTGGGCCGTCACCAATCCCGCTCGGCGCCAGTTCCACTTTCCGGCCGTGATGTACGGGGCCAGCAAGGCGGCGGTATCGATGCTGACCGTCCAGTACGCGAAGGCGATTCCGGAGGTCAAGTTCAACGCGGTCGAACCGGGCTTCACCGCCACCGAACTGACGCCGCACTCCTCGGCCGGTCAACCGGTCGAACAGGGCGCCGACATCATCGTCCGGCTGGCAATGATCGGCCCGGACGGTCCGACCAGCACCTTCACCGAGAACGAGGGACCGCTTGGCTGGTAGCAGGATCAGGCTCCCGGCCTTGCAGGTACAGGTACCAGTACGCGCCGGCCACGAACAACCCGGCGCCAACCGCGTTACCCAGAAAGGCGAAAACCAGATTCGACGCCAGGTGCGAGAACGTCACCCCCGGCACGTGCTGCCACATCGCCAGCGGCAGGAAGAACATGTTCGCCACGACGTGATCGAAACCGAGGGCGACGAACGCGGTGATCGGTAGCACGATGCCGAGGATCTTGCCGGCCGCGTCGGTAGCCGCCAAGGCCAGCCAGACGCCGAGGCAGACCAGCCAGTTGCAGCCGACCGCCCGGTAGAAGACCTGCAGATCGCTTTCGGTGACGGCCTTGCCGACGGTGATGGCGGCCAGCCGGGTGTAGTCAGAGGCCGCTGACGTGCCGGCCTTCGACGTCGCGGTACCGATTACCCCGCTGCGATCGGCCAGAACGTAGGCGACGAACAACGCGCCGATCAGATTGCCGATGAACAGCAGGATCCAATTGACCACGATCTTCACCACACCGACCCGGCCCTGCAGGGCGGCGATGGGCAGCAGCATCATGTTGCCGGTGAGCAGTTCGGCGCCGCCGATCACGACCAGCACCAGGCCGAGGCTGAAGGTAACGCCGGTGACCACGGTGGTCAGGCCGCCCCAGGTCTCGGGCTTCAACCCGGCCGAGGCCACGATGGCCAGCAGGCCGCCGAAGGCGATGTAGGCACCGGCCAGAAAACCGCCGACCAGCACCCGGCCCGGCGGCAGGGCTGCCTTTGCCGTGCCGGAGTCCACCGCGAGTTGCGCGGTCTGCTGTGGGGTGTTGTACGACATCACGCCTCCGAGTCCGAGCCTGCCCGAGCCGATCGTTGCGAACCCAACCGTAAGCAGAATGCTGCGGAAGCGCCATACCAACCGGTAGCGACATTGATCGTGCACGACTCATCAGAGTCCCTAGAACAGCTGCTGGTCCTGATGCCGCTTCAGTAGCCGAACAGCGGTGCCTGCAACCGGGCCAGAGTCGGCTGGGTTAGGTCGCTGCCGCGATTGCGTGGGCGGTGCCGACGTGGCCGGCAGTGACAACGGGCGGTGACGTCGCGTCGATGATGCTGATGAAAGCATCGGCCTCGGGCCTACGTTCGATCATGGTCCGAACTGCCGCGGTCGTGCGCAGCGGTCGCCGGGTGATGACCGATCTTGCGATTCGGCAAGAATGTTTGCCGAGCGGGATGAGCCAGCCTACGGTGGGCCAATGGCCGACCACCACGACCCGCATCCGGACGCCTTCGACGGCCGATGGTGGGAACAGCATTACCAACAAGGCGAAATGGCTCCGGAATCCGAACCGACCCCATACGTCAAGGCCGCGGTCGCCGATCGCGCAGCCGGCACCGCGCTCGATGCCGGCTGCGGCACCGGAGCAGATGCGCGCTGGCTGGCCGAACAGGGCTGGCAGGTCGCCGCGGTGGACATCTCGGCTACGGCGATCGAGCAGGCCCGGCGACGAGAGACAGGTCCAGGTTCGGTCGATTGGTTGGTGGCCGACATCGGCACCTTCGCACCCGGTCGCAGTTTCGATCTGGTGATCAGCCAATACGTCCATCCGCACGGTCCGTTCTCGGCCTTCGTCCACCACGTGGCCGAACTGGTCGCCCCGGCCGGCACGTTGCTGATCGTCGGGCACGAACACTCCGACGAGCACTCCAGCACACATGCACCGCGGGATGCCTCGATCGCCACCGCCGGTGTCACCGAGGTGCTCGATCCGGCGACCTGGCGGGTCGAGGTGGCCGAGGTCCGGAACCGGACCCTGGGACACGGCGGCAAGAGCCTGATCGACACGGTGGTGAGGGCCCGTCGTCGGCCCTGAGCCCGGGCCGGGATGATCAACGGGTGACGAGCACCCGCGGGCCGCTGCTGCTGCTGTCGGTGAGCGTGTTCGCGGCTATCTGCACCGAGATGCTGCCGGTCGGGCTGCTGCCCGAGGTCGGTCGCGGTCTCGGGGTCGCCACCGCCACGGCCGGTCTGCTTGTGTCGGCCTACGCCGTGCTGGTGGCGATCACGGCGCTTCCGATCGCGGCACTGGCCGAACGCTGGCCTCGGCGAACGGCACTGCGGCTGCTGCTCGGGGCCTATGCGGTGAGCAATCTTGCTTTCGCTGTCGCGCCGAACTTTCCGGTCGCGCTGGTCGCACGAGCGGTCGGGGGGTTGGCCCATGCCGGCTTCTTCTCGGTGGCGGTCGCGGCCGCGGTGTCGTTGGTCGAACCGGCCCGTTCCGGTCGGGCCGTGGCGGGGGTGATGCTGGGCAATGCCCTGGCCCTGGTGTTCGGCGTACCGCTGGGCACGGTGCTTGGTTCGGTCCTGGGCTGGCGCTGGTCCTTCGTGATCCTGGCCGCGGTGATGGTGCTGCTGGCGACGGCGGTCGTCCGGGTACTGCCCGAGGACTCGCCGGCCCACGTACAGGCCCGGACGCCGGTACTGGTCGCGGTCCGGCGACCGGCTCTGATCTTGATGGCAGCGGTGATCATCCTGCTCGCATTGGGCCATTTCACGCTCTACACCTATGTCAGCGACCTGCTGCTGCACGACGGCATCGCCCAGGGCCACATCGGCATCGTGCTGTTCGGCTACGGCGTCGGTGGTCTGATCGGGCTCTCGGCCGCGAGCGCATTGGTCGGCCGGTGGGCCGGATTGGCCCTGATTGCCGATGGATTGTTGATGACATCGTGCCTGGCGCTCGGTGCCGTTGTCGGCTCGGCCCCGGCGATCATCGCCGTGGTCGTCCTCTGGGGCATCGCGTTCGGCGCCTTCCCGACGTTGACCCAGACCGTAACCCTGCGGGCCGCGCGGGAGGCCACTGACGCCGCGACCGCGCTGGTGAACGGCACCACGAACGTCGGGATCGCCGGTGGTGCGCTGCTCGGTTCGCGGCTGATCGGATCGGTTCAGGTGACCGGTCTGGGGTGGATCGGCGCCGGCTTCGCCGCGGCGTCGGTGTTGCTGTTCGGACTGCGGCTGTGCGGGCTCGGCCGAGATCGGACTTGACGTCGCCGGGAATCCGGGTCTGCCTAGGTTTGAACCGTCCTGGAGAAACCGTCGCCCGAACGACGGAGAAAAGGTTTGGATCAGCGAGGCTTCTGGTGACTGAGCGATGACCTGCGTTGCCGTCGATTCGCAATGTCGGAGGCGTTGTCAGTCTCTTGCCATACACTTTTGACGACGAAGGGAGAGCAATGGACACCGGTCAGGACGAGTCGATCGTCACTGTTTCACCAGACCGGGCGGCCCGGCTTACGGGCTTGTCCCGCAGGCAATTGACGTACTGGGCCGAACGCGGGATCGGTGCTCCGTCCGTTCAGCAGGCCATTGATGGACGCCTTCGTCACATACGGCTATACGAATTTCAGGATCTCATGGCGCTGATGGTCGCCGCCCAGCTCCGCAGCAGCGGAATTAGCTTGCAGCACATACGCAGCGTCGTTCGGCATTTGAACGACAACGGGTATGAGCGGCCACTGACTGAGCTTCGATTCGCCACCGTCGGGAAGCACATCTACTTTCAACATCCTGACGGCGAGTGGGAGTCAGATCTCAAGAAAGATCAAATAATCCTGCATCAAGTCCTCGAACTGGCTCCGCTGCGCGCGAGGGTATGGCGCGGGATAGTGCGATCTGACGACGAGCGAGGGCGATCGGAACGACGTCGCGGAACACTCGGCTCGAAGGAGTTATTTGCTGGGACGCGGGTACCCGTCGAGACGGTTGTCCGCTACGTGCACGCCGGCCGGAGCGACGAACAAATCATGGAGTCTTTCCCGGGCCTCACCCGAGACGATGTTGCTTTGGCCAGGCAGCGAAGCGCGTGAGCTCGGCGCCTCTTCGGTTCGTCTGCGATCAAAACGTGGACGCTGCCGTCAGCAGGGCGCTGAAGGCTGCAGGCTACCAAAGCTGGACGGCCCATGAAGCCGGCCTGGCGGATGCATCAGACGATGACCTCGCGGTGTATGCACACAAGAGGAATGCCGTCCTCATCTCCGCCGATCGCGAGTTTTCCCAACGACGCAGTCGAAACATCATCGGCCGTCATATCTGGCTCCACTGTGATGATGTCTCAGCGGCCGAGGTGCTGATGCACTCGCTACCTGACTTCGCAGAGGTGCTCCTTCGGCACCAGGACCTTTATGTAGCCGTGTCCCAGGCCGGATACCGCGTCACCTACAAGTAAGCGTTCGAGGCTCTTTCGGGCCTGGACTCAGCTTGGTCGCTAGTGCCGGAGCTCAGTCGACGGCACCCATCACCAAACCCTCGATGTCGTGCTTCTGCACGATCGGCTGCAGCCTCTCCACCACCGGGCATCGCAGATGACGACGCACGGTCGCCGGTAGCGCGGCCAGATAGTCGGCCGTCACGGCCAGATCGTGATGGGCAGCGTTGTCCGCCTCGGGGCCATCGACGCCGAGTACCAGCACCGGCCGCGACTTCGCGGAATGATTGGCGGTGCCCCGGTGGATGGTGAGGGCAGATCGGGCCGAGAGATCACCCCGCTGCGGAAGCTTGCGGACCGCGCGCTCGTGATAGCGCGAATAACCGTCCTTGGCCGGGAACATGCCGTGGTCGAAAGCGGATCCATCGTCGTACTGGGTTCCGGGAGCGATCTCGAACGGTCCCATGTCGGCCTCGGTGTCGACCAGCGTGATGTTGAACGCGAGAGAGGTCAGCCGGCCGTCCCGGACGGTTTCTACGGGAGCCGGGAAGTCCCGATGCCACGGCTGGTTCTGCGCACCGGCGAACGGGATGTCGAAGCCGACCTCCACGATCGTCCAGTCCGGACCGAGGATCTGCTCGCTGATCGCCTGGACCCAGGGATGACCGGCCAGTTCGGCGAAACCACGCAACTGTTGCGGATGAAGCTCGACGTACCACCGTTGTGGACCGCGGCCGACAGCCCCGTTCGGCCGGGACCGGGCTTCGTCGAAGGCGACCTCGACGTCGGACCGCAGCTCGTCGATCAATCCGACCGGGAAGGCCCGCCGATGCCCGACGATGCCGTCGGACCGCAGCGTCGCGACGTCGGTACTGAGCTCGGTTGCCAGCTGGGTCATGTCGATCTCCTCAGGGGTGCGGTCGGTCCAGCCTCAGTTTGCAACGTTGCAAATGGTTTGGCAAGCCACGCCGGATCTCAAGCCGGTGACCGCCATACTGGACGGCATGACCCCCGATCGGCCTGCGACCCCGAACCTGCGAGCCGTGGCCGAACGCGCCGGTGTGTCGGTCCGGACGGTGTCCAACGTGGTCAACGGCTATCTGCACGTCGCACCGGCCACGCGGGCCATGGTGGAGCGGGCCATCGCCGAGGTCGGGTACCGGCCGAACCTGGCTGCTCGTCAGCTGCGTCAGGGCCGGACCGGACTACTCGGGCTGGTGTTGCCAGAACTGAGCTCGCCGTACTTCGCCGAGCTGGCCGGCCTGGTCGTCCGGCGGGCCGCCGAGCGGGATTGGACCGTGTTGGTCGATGAGACGCTGGGTGACCCGGTGCGCGAGGCGGCGCTGCTGAGCGGTTCCGGCGCCCGGCTGGTAGATGGTCTGATCGTGAGTCCCTGGGGCCTGAGCCCGGACGAGGTCGCGGCGGCCGCCGGGTCCCGGCCGATCGTCGTGCTCGGTGAGCGATCCAGCGGCGCGGTTGACCGGGTCGCCATCGACAATGTGGCGGCCGCCCGGGACGCGACCGCCCATCTGCTCGGCCGTGGTCGACGACGGTTGGCGGCGATCGGGTTGCAGCCGCACCTGGCCAACGACACCGCCAGATTGCGGGTCAAGGGCTTCCGGCTCGCGCTCAGGCAAGCCGGTTTCACCAGTGATCGCCGATACGAACTGGCGACGAAGACACTGCATCGGGCCGACGGAGCCGGTGCCATGGCCAGACTGCTGGACCGTGGTCACCACGTCGACGGGTTGGTCTGCTTCACCGATGAACTCGCCCTCGGTGCCATCCGGACACTGGCCGATCGAGGCCTGCGGGTACCTGAGGAGGTGGCCGTGATCGGCATCGACGACATCGAGGACGGCCGTTTCGCCAACCCGCGTCTGACCACGATTGCCCCGGACAAAGAGGCGATCGCGGCCCAGGCCGTCGACATCGTGCTCAGCCGGGTCGCCGGTTCGACCACGCCGGTTGCCGAGTTGGTGATCGGCCACCGACTCCAGGTCCGTGAAAGTGCCTGATCCTCAGGCGCGATCGAGCAGCGGTCGGACGCCTTCGGCGAAGGCGTAGGCCTCCTCCAGATGTGGGTAGCCGGACAGGATGAACTCCTCGACGCCGATCGCCTGATATTCGGCAATCCGTTCCGCCACCTGGGCGTGACTTCCGACCAGGGCCGTGCCGGCACCCCCGCGCACCAGGCCCACCCCGGCCCACAGGTTCGGTCCCACCACCAGCTTGTCCTTCGAGCCACCGTGCAGCGCGTTCATCCTGTGCTGACCAACTGATTCCAGCGCCTGCAGTCGTTGTTGGCCGGCCGCGATCGCGCCGGCGTCCAGTCCGGCGATGAGTCGGTCGGCGTCGGACCAGGCCTCGGCCGCGGTATCACGGGTGATCACGTGGATACGCAGACCGAAACGCAACTGCCGGCCGGCTAGTTCGGCCTGCTCCCGGACTCGATCGAGTTTCTCGGCCACGTGGTCCAGCGGCTCGCCCCAGGTCAGGTACCAGTCGGCCTGACGCGCCGCGACCTGAAGCGCGGCGTCGGACGAACCGCCGAGATAGACCGACGGCAGCCGCGCCGGTGGCTGTCGCAGCTGAGCGCCGCGCAACTCGTAGAACCATCCATGATGGTCGAAGGATTCTCCGGTCCAGCACCTCCGGACGACCTCCAGGAACTCCTCGGCCCGGCTGTAGCGGGTGTCGTGGTCGGCCTGATCGCCGTAGCCACGTTGCTCGCTCCCGCTGCTGCCGGTGACTACGTTGAGCAGCAACCGGCCCTCGGACAACTGCTGAAAGGTCGTGGCCATGTGAGCGGCGAGCGCCGGCTCGATCAGTCCGGGTCGGAGGGCCACCAGGAACTGCAGTCGTCGGGTGGCTGAGATCAGCGCGGCGGTGGTGATCCACGCGTCGGCGCAATGCGCACCGGTCGGGGTCAGGACCGCGTCGTAACCGAGCGAGTCGGCGGCCTGTGCTAGCTGGGTCAGGTAGCCCAGGGTGGCCGGGCGAGTGGCTCCGGCGGCCTGCGACCCGCCTATCCCCAGGCCGTGAGCACCACCGGACAGGCTCCGGCCGTCGCCGCCGGTGGGCAGGAACCAGTCGTAGCGGGTTGACGGTTTCACAATAACTTCCAGGTGATCGAGTTGGTTCGCGATCGAGCTCGACTTCGGCCGATCGCTGGTCCGGTGGCGTATCCGATTATGCCTACCAGATAACTAGACAATATGAGGGTTGGACGCCTACGCTCGAGATTCGATCACGACCCGGCCATGGACCTGAGGGGCGAAAGTGCAGCCAGTAGTTGGCCCAGCCATCGCCAGTTCGCTGTTCAGCCGGCGGCACGTCGATCTGCAGCGGGTGGCGGCCGCGCTCTGTCGGTCCTGAGCTCGGGTCTGCCCGGCTGGCCGACAAGACGACCGTCCGCCCATCTCTCGGAGTTCCCTCGTGAAGTTCTTGACGATCACCTTGATCGTGCATGCCCCAGATTCCACCGGACAGCAGAAGTCCACCACCGACCGCTTTCGGGAGGTGTTGGCCAACGCCGAGTTGGCCGAGCAACTCGGTTTCGACGGCTTCGGCGTCGGCGAACGACACGAATGTCCCTTCATCTCTTCCTCGCCGACCGTGCTGCTGAGCCACATCGCCGCATTGACCGCACGGATAAGGCTTTTCACCGCGGTGACTACGCTCAGCCTGCTCGATCCGGTGCGCGCGTACGAGGACTACGCCACCCTCGATCAGCTGTCCGGTGGTCGGCTCGAGTTGATCATCGGCAAGGGGAACGGGACCGCCCAGCGGGAACTGTTCGACGTCGCGGCCGAGGACCAGTGGGACCGCAACGCCGAGTCCTACGAGGTGTTCCGGCAACTGTGGCAGAACAACACCTTCCAGCGGCGGCTCGGGGTGGCTCCGGTGTCTGCCACGCTGACCGACGCCGGTGGCCTGACCGATCGGCAACACCGTGACGGCCTCGAGCTGTTTCAGTCCGACATCGCGCCGACCTTGCGCCGCGACATCCCGGATCCGCCGTGGGGCTGGGGCTCGCCTCCGATCAGGGCGGCCGCCCACAACGATCAGGCCGGTGCGTCGTGAGTGTCGTGCCGGTTCTCGATCCGGCTGAGCTGCGCCGGGTGTTCGGCGCGTTCCCGTCCGGAGTCACCGCGGTCGCCGCGTTGATCGACGGATCACCGGTCGGCCTGGCCGCCAGCTCGTTCACCTCGGTCTCGTTGCATCCGCCGTTGGTGTCGGTGTGCATCGCTCGCGACTCGAGCACCTGGCCGGTGCTGCGCCGGGCCGGTCGGCTCGGCATCAGTGTGCTGTCGGCCGAACAGGAACGAGCCGGACGGCAACTGGCCGGGCTCCGGGACACCCGGTTCCTCGACCTCGACTGGAACGCCACCGACGATGGCGCTGTGCTGCTGACCGGATCGAGCGCCTGGCTCGACTGCTCCGTCGAACACGAGGTCGCGGCCGGCGACCACGACATCATCCTGCTTCGGGTGCACGATCTGGATGCCGATCACGGCGTGCATCCCTTGGTGTTCCATGCCAGTCGGTTCCGCCGGCTGGAGGCGTGAGCTGTGGCCTGAACGGGGTGAACGGGTACGAACCGTAGCGATGCCCACCACCATCAGGCTGTCCGAGCACGAATTCGGGATCCGTATCCTCGGTCGCGACATTCGACTTTCGGCAACGGAACACGGGCTGATCCGGACGTTGCTGGCCAATCGGGATCGGGTGTTCGAACAGGCCGAGCTCGCTGAGCAGCGTCCTGGCCGGGCAGCGGGAGAATCGGACGCATCGGCCGAATTGCCTACCCAACCAGTATGAAATTGAATGACCAGTCCGGGTCGTATGATTTCCTCTGGCCGTCCCGTCCCAAGGAGTCAGATCTCATGCGACTACGTCGTCTCGCCGTTGCCACGATCGCCGTCGTCGGCGCCAGCGTCCTGGCGGCCTGCTCGCCGACCGACAAGAACACCGACAACCCGACGGTGAGCGGGGCGGGCGGTTCCGGTTCGGCCACGGCGACCTCGTGCGACAAGTCGAGCCTGGCCCTGAAGAAGTCCGGCACGTTCACCGTGGCCACCGACAACCCGGCCTACGAACCGTGGTTCACCGACAACAAGCCCAGCAACGGAAAGGGATTCGAGTCCGCCGTAGCCTATGCGGTGGCGGCCAAGCTCGGCTTCGCCGCCGGCGACGTCAAGTGGGTGACGGCGTCGTTCAACAGCGTCATCGCGCCGACCCCGAAGACCTTCGATGTCGACATCAACGAGGTCTCGATCACCGATCAGCGCAAGCAGGCCGTCGACTTCTCATCCGGCTACTACGATGTCGCCCAGGCAGTGGTCACCTACCGGGGCAGCAAGATCGCCTCGGCCAAGTCGCTGGCCGACCTGGTCGGGGCCAAGCTCGGTGCCCAGGTGGGCACCACCAGCTACAGCACGATCACCGACACCATCAAGCCGAGCGCCAAGCCGGCGGTGTTCGATACTAATGACCTGGCCGTACAGGCCTTGAAGAACCACTCGATCGACGGCTTGGTGGTGGATCTGCCGACCGGCTTCTACGTGACCGGAGCCGAGCTCGACAACGGTCTGATCGTCGGCCAGATCCCGCCCACCGGTACGCCGGAGCAGTTCGGCTTCGTCCTGGACAAGGGTTCCAAGCTCACCGCGTGCGTGTCGCAAGCGGTCGACGCCCTGCGGGCCGATGGAACCTTGGCCAAGCTGAAGGAGCAGTGGCTGACCACGGCCGGCAACGCGCCCGACCTGTCGTGACCGACGAACCGGCCGTGGCGAACGACTCGGCGCGGACAGCCTGGCGACCGTCGGCCCGGCAGCAGGAGCGCATCGCCTATCGCCGCCGGCAGGCCCGTCGGTCCGGCCTGATCGCCACGGCCAGCACGGTGGTGGTCTTCGGCGCCGCCATCGTGGCGATAGTCAGCTCGCCGGGCTGGTCCCGGACCCAGCAGACCTTCTTCGACTGGTACCACTTCCGGCATTCGTTCCCGGACGTCCTCACCGGATTGTGGTTGAACATCCGGGTGATGCTGATCTGCTCGGTACTGGTGTTGTTCCTCGGACTGTTACTGGCGGTCATGCGCACCTTGCGCGGGCCGATCTTCCTGCCGTTGCGGATCTTCTCCGCGGCCTACACCGATCTGTTCCGCGGGCTGCCCTTGCTGCTGGTGCTGTACCTGTGCGGCTTCGGGATTCCAGCGTTGCGGTTGGCGGGCCTGTCCTACCAGCCGGCCGTGGTC
>CAZZZW010000048.1:0-17804 GCA_964658795.1 Phormidium nigroviride PCC 7112 | reverse complement strand
GATTCTCACCGTCGGACCCCGCGGCTGGACCGGGCGCGGCCTGGCCGTGATGATCCTGCTGGTCGTCAACTGCCTGTTCCTGGCCTCGCGGCACCTGCCCACCAACCTGGTCAAGATCTGGGCCGAACCGCCGGGCTTCGTGGTCGCCCTGGTCGCCGCCGCGGCGTTCATCAGCTTGTCTGACGGGGGCCTGACCTCGGCCTTCGGTTTCTTCGTCGCCGGTCACGCCGGCTACCGGCTCGCCCGCGATCAGGCCATCGTCATCGCGGCGCTGTGCAGCGTCTGCTGTGGCGGGGTGCTGCTGTTGCGCATCGGCCCCGGCCACGTCCACATTCCCTGGTATGTCGGCGCTGCCACCGGATTCGCGGTCACGCTCGGCATGGTCAACCGCAGCCGGCAGGACGCCCTCGATTCTGCTCGCACCGCGGCCGTGCAGGCCGAACGGGCCGCCCGGGCCGAGGCGCGCGAGCTCGTCCTGGCCGAGCGCGGCCGGATCGCCCGGGAGGTGCACGACCTGCTGGCGCACTCGTTGGCCGGGATCAACATGCAGCTCGAGATGGCTGATGCCCTGCTGGAACAAGGCAAAACCGAGCCGGCCCGAGCCGCCGCCCGGCGGGCCCAGAGCATCGCCCGGGAGAGTCTGGGCGAGGCCCAACGGACCGTTCGGGCGCTCCGGGAGGACACGCTGCCACTGGTCGAGACGCTGGCCGCGATGGTCGAGGCCGACGATCGGGTGGACGGCTTGCAGGTTGCCGGCACGGTGCGTGAGCTGGACACGGCCACCGCGCAAGCCCTGATCCGCACCGCGCAAGAGGCGCTGACCAACGCGCACAAGCACGCGCCAAGTGCGACGGTCGAACTGAGGCTGAGCTACCGCGACGATGCGGTTCAGCTCGACATTCGCAATCAGAAGTCGACCGTGGTTGACCGACCCCTGGCCGGACAGGGGAGTGGGATGGGTCTGCTCGGTATGCGGGAACGGACCGCGATGCTCGGCGGTCGCGCAACCGCCGCACCGACCTCGGACGGTGGCTGGCTGGTGACGGTGCGGATCCCGACGTGAGCCCCAACCCGATGAGCCGGCAACGCACCGGGCACCTGGACGACGCTGGCACCTGGAGGGCGCTGTGATCAAGCTGTTGGTGGCCGACGACCAGGCCGCGATCCGGGAGGCACTGGCCACCGTGCTCGATCTGTTCGACGACATCGAGGTGGTCGGCCAGGCCGCCGACGGGGCGGAGGCGGTCGCGCTGGCCGAACAGCGGCGGCCGGACGTGGTGCTGATGGACCTGCGGATGCCTGGCACCGACGGCATCGAGGCGACCCGGCAACTGGCCGACCGGCATCCGGAGATTGCCGTCGTCGTCCTGACGACCTTTGCCGACGACGAGTCCGTGCTGGCCGCCCTCGGCGCCGGCGCCCGGGGCTACCTGACCAAGGATTCCGGCCGCGCCGACATCCTGCGCGCAGTCCAGGCGGCCGCCGCCGGCCAGTCCGTGCTCGATCCGGCCGTGCAGCAGCGCCTGATCGCGGCCGCGAGCAAGAACATCCCGAACGCCGCGATAGAAACGCCACTGGACATCACGCCGCGGGAACGGGAGGTGCTGGGTCTGATCGGCGAAGGCCTGCCCAATGCGGCCATCGCCGAACGGTTGTTCGTCAGCGAGGCCACGGTCAAGACCCACATCAACAACCTGTTCGCCAAACTCAACCTTCGCGATCGCGCCGAAGCAGTACGGCTGGCCATCCGGCACGGGCTGGCGTCCTGAAGGCCGGGTAGCCCAAAGGTCGGTGGTGGCCGTTGCGCGACGATATACACCGCCCCGGATTGGACATCGCCCCGGATTAGACATCGCCCCGGATGCAAGATGGGTCACATCGGCCAGGATCGGCCGGATGATCAGGCGCCGAGATCAGGGGTGCCAAGAGATTTCGCATCGTTGACCGAGTCCGGTCCCATAGACGCCCCATCACTCTCGGGCTACCGTCGGTCACCGTTCGGTCGGCCAGGTCCGGATGCGCAGCCCCGCGGCCTTCGCCGGTCGATTCGTGTGCTTGGTACAGGAATGCAATGGATTCGGTGATCGGTTAGGTTGGCTTCGAGGCCGGTGCGGCAACGAGGCCGCCGGAACGGGGGCCGTCTGCGACGAGCTCGAGTACGACGAGGAGTTGTCTGATGCCGCCGATCGGGAAGCCGCAGATCCAGCGTGATCGCCGCGCGCGCCCGTCCGATCCGTTGATCTCGGTGGTCATTCCGGCCAAGAACGAGGCCCGCAACCTTGAGATGGTGCTGCCCCAGCTGCCGGACGTGCACGAGGTGATCCTGGTCGACGGCCGGTCCGTGGATGGCACGGTCGAGACCGCTCAGCGGCTCCGCCCCGACATCAAGGTGGTCCGTCAGACCCGGCGCGGCAAGGGAAACGCGCTGGCCTGCGGCTTCGCCGAGGTCACCGGCGATGTCATCGTGATGCTCGATGCCGACCACTCGGCCGACCCGGACGAGATCGAGCGCTTCGTCGCCGCGCTGGTCGCCGGCGCCGACTTCGCCAAGGGCTCGCGGTTCTCCCCGGGCGGTGGGTCCGAGGACATCACCCGTTTACGGGCCTTCGGCAATCGAGGCTTGAACCTGCTGGCCAACCGGATGCTCCGGGCCCGATACACCGATCTCTGCTACGGCTACAACGCCTTCTGGGCCGACATCCTGCACCATCTGGACCTGCCGTCGCCGCGCATCGCCACCCTGGACCAGACCTCGATGATCTGGGGTGACGGCTTCGAGATCGAGACCGTGATCAACTGCCGGATCGCGGCCGCCGGCCTGCGGGTGAGCGAGGTGCCGAGCTTCGAACGGATGCGCGTCCACGGCGCGAGCAACCTCAACGCCGTCTCCGACGGGATGCGGGTCCTCAAGACCATCCGGTCCGAGCGCCGGCGGGCCAAGCAGCTCGGAGTCGCCTCCGGCGGCGCGGGCGGTCAGTTGACGCTGCTGGCCGGCGACGGCCGGCGCGAAGACATCGCCTGAGCGTCGTCCGGTGGCGCGACCCGTCACCACGGCCCGGAGGCGAGGCGTCGTACGGTGAGGGCGCGGCAGCGCAGGGCGGACCGCGACACGTGACGGTCGGGCGACGGGGGCAGCGAGATGGACGGGGTCCGGACACCGACGTCGGTCGTGGTCGCCGATGCCGATCCGGTGCTGCGGGCGATGCTCGACCGCGCAGTCACCGCCGCCGTCCCCGCCGATCTCAGCCTCAGCGCCAGCGTCGAATCGCTGTCCGAGCTCCGAACGGTCTGCGCGGCCGAACGACCCCGGGTCGCCGTGCTCGGCTCCGGCCTCGGTGACGCCGACCAGGTCGCCCAGACCCTGCCGCAATTACTCAGCACCGGCGCCCGAGCGTTGGTGGTGGCTACCCGGGCTTCCGGGTTGAACCAGGCCCAGCTGCTGCTGGCCGGCGCCTCCGGTTTCATCTACCTCGAGGATGCCGGGCTGGCCGCGATCGCCGCGGCCGTGCGGTCGGTGGCGGCCGGGACCGCGGCCCTGCATCCCGAGGTCGCCAACACGGTGCTCCAGCAGTGGCGGGCGATGCGGCAACAGAAGGCGGGACCGCAGACGCAGCCCCTGAGCCAACGGGAGCTGACCGTTCTGCAGGCGATGTCGGACGGCCTGACCACACGAGCGGCGGCCAACCGGCTGGGCATTGCCGAGAAGACCGTCGAGGCCCATAAGTCCCGGATCTACACCAAGCTCGGTGCCCGCAACCAGGCCAACGCGATCAGCATCGCCGTGGCCCGGGGCCTGCTCAAGCTGGACTGAGCGCGACGTCCGGACCTATCCGTCGGCCGGGCGGGCAGAGGAACGGCCGCGATCCGGATTCGGATCGCGGCCGTTGCCGACTGTTGCAGGTGCCGTCCAGGACGGCCCAGCGGGTCAGTGCTCAGGAGGTGAGCGTGACGCCGTGGAAGGTGAAGCCGTCCGGCGTGTTGTTCTCGTCCTTGGCCGTCAGCGTCAACTCGTGCACGCTGGCGATGTCGGTGATGGCCGGGGCCTCGTACTCGGTGTTCTCCATGATGATCTCCTTCAGATCGGGCCGCTCACGGCGGACCGGTGAGTCGCCAGTGCGGTCGCGGTCGAACATGCACCTTCTAGGCTAGGCCGGTGGCGGCGTTGCGGGCAGTCGCCAGAATCCCCTAAGGGGGTCGAGCGCACGGCCACGACGAAGGGGCACAGGCGATGACCGGCTGGTCCTGTTACGGCCTGCGCATAGACGGCATCGATGGCGCGGCCCGCTACCTGCGCCCGGCCGGCGACGAACCCGCCGTCTCGGTGCGTCAGCAGACCGGGTTCGCCGGCCCTCGTGGCGCGGAGGAGCTGACCGAGACCGCGGCCCGGCTGCACCTGTCCGACGGGGTCGGGGTGGCCGTGCTGGACCGGGCGACGCTGTCGGTGACGTTGCAGGTGGCCGAGGCGTACCCGGCCGAAGCCCTGTTGCATCCGATGCTGTCGTCCTCGATCGCCGTGCTCAGCCGCTGGCTCGGGCGGGACAGCTTTCACGCCGGGGTGTTCGTGATCGACGGCGTGGCCTGGGTGATGACCGGCGACAAGGGCGGCGGAAAGAGCACCACGCTGGGATACCTGGCCGGTCAGGGGGTGCCGGTGCTGGCCGACGATCTGGCGGTCGAGTCGGGCGGCCGGATCTTCACCGGCCCGGGTTTCATCGATCTCCGGACCGAGGCGACTGTGGCCGTGAGCGGTGGCCGCGATCTGGGCGTGCTCGGCGCCCGTGCGCGGACCCGGCTGGACGTGAGGAACGCCGGCGCGGCCAGCTATCCACTCGGCGGCTGGATCCAGCTGGCCTGGTCCGACGAACTGGCCCTGGCCCCGGTGCCGGTGGCCGAACGATTCGCTCTGCTGTACCGCAACAGCGCCGTGCAACGACCGCCGACCGACCCGGCCTCCTACCTGCGGCACGCCGCCCGGCCGTTCTACCGACTCACCCGGCCGCGGCAGCTGTCCCAGTTGCCGGCCGTGCTCGAGCTCCTACAGGCCGGCCTGCACTAGGTATTGCATCATCGTGTAAGTACGGGCATCGGGGGTGTCTGAGGCCCAGATGCGTTGCAATTCATCGGCATTCACGATCGACGGGTCGAGTCCGGCGCCGTCCCACTCCTGGGCGAACGCGCGGGCGGCCGAATTGAAGAACACCTGACCGAAGCTGGCCTTCGTCGGCCGAGAGGTCAGCTCCAGCGGCAGCAGATCACCGACCAGGGCCGCCATCGCCCGGCTGCGGTTGGTGAACGCCCGCCAGCCCTGCTGTCGCATGATGGCCGCGAGAACATCGCTGCTGCACAAGGGTGAAACGCATTGGGCCTCGACATCGCCGGCCAGCTGGTCCAGCGCCCGCAGGCTGACCAGTCGCGACCGGCGCGGCCACCACGAGCGGGCGATGGTGCGTCGGAACGACACCGCCTCAGCGGCGATGCTGTCCACTCGACGATCGATCGCCTCGGCGCGGGCGGCCGGCGTGAGCCAGCTGCGCGGATGCCGCTCCGGGCCGAGTTTCGCCTTGAGATAACGGTGCTTCACCGGTCCCGGGCTGACGCTGAGCGTGAACCGGGCCAGGTCCAGCGGCAGTGGTCGAGCCCGCCGCGAGAGCACCAGGTTCTCCCGGTGCCAGGTACCGGCCGAGAACAGCTCGTCGCCGCCGACGCCGGTCAACACCGAGCCGCCGGCCGCCAACTGCATGATCGGCACGTGGAAATAGGCGTTGAACGGCCACTGCAGCCCGTGTCGGCTCATCGTGGCCCGAGCCAGGTCTCCGACGATGTCGAGCTCGTCGGTGAAGCTCAGCCGGTGCCAGTCGGGTAGTTGCAGCCTGTCCACGACCAGCTGCTGCCAGTCGTCCTCGGCGGCCAGGCTGGCCTGCGGGAACACCAGTGAGACCGGGATCGGCAACGGCAGGCCTCGTTCCCGCGCGACGTGGGTGGCCACCGCGAGGATCGCGGAGGAATCCCGGCCGCCGGAGAAGCTGACCACACACGGCGGCCGGGCCAGCGCGGCGGCGACGACTTCTTCCAATGCCTCTCGGGGTGAACTCGAGGAAGCGGTCAGGTCGATCGGGGGGAGCGCGGCGTCGAAGCCGTAGACCGTGCCGCAGGCGATCTCCAGCGGTGTCAGCGGTGTCATCGCGGATCCTTCGCTCGAGCCCCGATCGCGGCCGCCGTTCCAGGTCACGCCGGCGGGATTCGGTGGATCACGCGGTACCCGGCGAACTCGGCCGGATCGGTCAGCCCGTCGATCCAGGCATGGGCCTTGACACCGTCCTGGCTGAGCACGCCGACCACGACGTCCCGAGCGATGCCGTGCGCGCCGAGCCAGGCCTGCCAGACCACGCTGCGTTCCAGACAGGTCGGATCGGTCCGCTTGAGTACGCCCTCCACGCCGGTCCGGGCCCCCCACGGCAACGGCGGCGGCGGCGTGGCCCGGTGACCGACCCCGTCCCGGGCCAATCGATTTTTAGCCGTCCGTAGCGAACGAAACGCCCACCACGCCGCCTTCATCGTGGCCGGGTGCCACCGCGGCAGCCGGGCCTGGGTGTTGAGCCGGTCCCACTGCCGTTGCAGCGCCGGTTCGGTCATGCCTGCAGCAGGCCGCGCCGGCGGCATTCGGCGACGAAGGCGGCCGCGTCCCGTTCGGCGATCGCCTCGTCCACGTCGTAGTGCTGACGGAGCAGGCCGGCCAGCGCGGCCTGATCGGTACCGGTGGCCAGCGCCTGCCAGAGCACGGTTCCGGAGCGGTTCAGCCCGAGATACCAAGCCCGATCCAGGTCGAGTACCACGGTCTCGCCATCCTCGGCCCGCCAGGTGGCCGCGTCCGGCCGCAGCCGCAGCACTGCTCCATCCGCCATACCGGACATGGTACGGACACCCCGCACGAACGCCCCAGCCGATGACTAATGATCAGGTGACCCACGAATGATCGCCTGCAGGTGATCACTCCGGCGACACGTGATCACTCGTCGTGAAGGTGTCAGCGGTAGGCGATGGCCTGGACCCGGAACATCTCGGCATAGCGGCCGCCGCGCGCGACCAGCTCGTCGTGCCGGCCGGACTCGATGACCCGGCCCCGTTCCATCACATAGATCCGATCGGCCAGCCGGACCGAGGAGAACCGGTGTGAGATGAGCAATGCGGCCCGTCCGTGCAACGTGGCCCGAATGTCGTCGAACAACGCCGCCTCGGCCTTCGGGTCCAGCGAGGCCGTCGGTTCGTCCAGTACCACCAGCGAGGACGGCTTGCGCAGGGCCCGGGCCAGTGCGACCCGCTGCCACTGACCGCCGGACAGGTCCCGGCCGCCGGCGTATTCCTTGCTCAGCACGGTGGAAAGTCCGTCCGGCAGCTGGTCGAGGTAGTCCAGTGCTCCGGCCGTTCGTGCGGCCGCCCGGGCCGCCTCCAGGTCCTCGGCCCGATCCGGATCGCCCAGTCCGATGTTGTCCAACGCCGAGAGTTGGTAGCGCACGAAGTCCTGGAAGATGACCGAGATCTGGCGTCGTACCGCGCTCGGATCGAGTTCCTCGGTGTCCAGCCGGTCCCACAGGATCCGTCCCCGACCGGGTCGGTACAGCCCGGCGATCAGCTTGGCCAGGGTGGTCTTGCCGGAGCCGTTCTCACCCACCAGGGCCACGATCTCACCGGCGCCGATCTCCACGTCGATGTCGGTCAGCGCGTCCACGTCCGACCCGGGGTAGCGGAACCCGACGCCCTCTATCCGCATCCGATCGGCCAGCGCTGGCACGACCGCGCTGGCGATCCCGTCCGTCTGGTGCGGACGGGTGACGAAGTCCTCCAGATCGGACAGGAAGGCCGAGGACTCGAACAGCGAACCTATCGAGCGGAAAAGCTGATTCAGGCTCGAGCTGACGAACCGGACGGCCAGGATGGCCGCGGCCGCGGCAGACAGCGCGAGCCGGCCGGTGGACAGCGCCCACATGACCACACCCAGGGTCAGGATCAGGAAGACGGAGGTGATCACCACATCGGCCAGGGCATAACGCTGCCGCCGGCTGACATGGCGGGACAGGATCAGGTCGTAGTCGGCGCTGCGCCGGTCGTGCCGCTGCCGCAGCGCGTCCTCGGCCGCGAACACCCGGATCTCCTTGGCCTCAGCCCGTCCGGTCAGCGTCTGGCGCAGGTACTCCCGTGCCCGGAAGACCGGCGTTCCCTCGACGAGATAACGGAATTCCAGCTTGCCGACGCGGCGGGACAGCCACAGCGACGGCAGGCCGGCCAGCAGCAGGATCGGTACCAGGATCGGATAGATCACGATCAGCACCGCGAGCAGCCCGACCAGTCCGACGATGCCGCCGATCAGTCCGAACACCGCGCTGGTGACCGTGACGTGCTGGGTGAAGGCCGAGGTCTTGATCCGTTGCAGCTGGTCGTAGAAGTCGGCTGATTCGTAGAGTTCCAGCCGGACCCGGGCGCTGACGTCCAGCACCCGCTGCCAGGCTCTGGCCGCGACCCGTTCGCCCATCAGGCGTTGCTGTTGCTGTTGCAGGCTGGATGCCGCCAGGGTCAGGGCCGACACGGCGGCCAGCACGATGACCGGCAGCACGAGTGGCCCGAGGGCCGGCCGTCCAGCCGGCGCATTTACCAGTTTGCCGAGCAGATATTGGCTGATCAGCACCAGCACGGTCGGCGACAACGCGCCGACGATCTGATACGTGGCGCCGAGCAGGAAGCCCCGCCGATCGGCGCGGTAGGTCAGCGCCAGCGCGCGCAGGACGGTGCCCGGAACCGAACCGGATCCGGTCCGCCGGTGCTCGGGCGCGGCGGCGTCGGGGCTGGTCAGGGCAACCCGCCTCAGGCGTCGGCCAGCAGGTCGCGAGACCGCAGCGCGTCCAGGAAGGCGGTGACGTCCTGCTCGGCCCGAGCGGTCGCCAGGCCATACCGGCTGATCAGCTGCTCGACCAGCTCGGTGGCACTGGCGCCATCGGCCAGCCGGGTCCAGAGGGTGGCACCGCTGCGGTTCAGGCTCAGGTAGCGCGAGGTGCGCAGATCCAGCACGACGATGTTGCCGTCGTCGGTCGGGGTCCAGGAGATCTGGTCGGCCCGCACGGACAGTCGGTCGCTCACATCGCTCCGTTCGCCGGTTGGTCGGACTGCTCCCGGCCGAGTTTAGAGCAGCCGGCCGGGCCGCTTCGGTCCGTGAGAGGGTGAGGGCTCGATCAGATCGCGGACGACAGGGGCAGCGATGGCGCAGTCGGACCCGGCCGCGGCCCGGTTGGCCGGGCTGTTTCCCGACCTCGGACCGTGGACCCGCGCGGCGCTGTGGCACGGCCGGGTCGACCTGCCGGTGCCGAGCACGCCGATCGAGCCGGAGCTGGACCGGATCTGCCGGCAGAAGCTGGTCGGCCTGCTACTGCGCTATGCCCGGGCCCACGAGGTCCGGTTCGGCGCCGAGACCAGCCGGCGTCTGCAGGGCTTTTCCTTCGCCTGGAGCCGGCTGACCGCCGAGGTGGGACCGCCGGCGGCCGAGATCGTGTCGAGGTTGACAGCTGATCAGGTGCCGGTCGTGGTGTCGAAGGGGCCGGGCATCGCCGCCTGCTACCCGTGGCCTGAGGTCCGCCCGTACGGTGACATCGATCTTCTGGTTCCGCCGCAGCGGTTCTCCCCGGTCGTGCGCCGGCTGGAGCAGCTCGGCTGGGCCGAGGACGTCGGTAGCCGGCAGCCCTGGCCCTACCTGGTTCGGCACGGCCGGGAGGGACTTAACCTGCGGCGCAAGCCGGGCGGGAGTCTCGATCTGCACCACCGGGTGCCACCGTGGATCTTCAGTGGCGGCCTGCCGATCACCGAGCTGGTCGCGCGGGCCGAGCCGGTGCCGGTGGCCGGTGCCGAGCTGCCCTGTCTGCCGCCGGCCGACAACCTGCTGGTCGCCGCACTTCACCTGGTCAGTGATCGGAACAAGCCGGGGGCATCGCTCATCGTCTGGCGCGACCTGGTCGAGCTGGCTGCCGCGGCCGAACCCGCTGAGGTCCGACGGCGCGCCCGGGCGACCGGCCTGGACGGCTGGCTGTCCGCCGTGCTGCAGGCGTTGCCGGGCGAGGTCAGACCGGCCCAACTTATCGCCGTCCTGGGACCGACCCAGCCGCTGCCACATCCCCGACGGCTGGCCGCGTTGTTGTCCGGCCGGTTCGATCGCTTCGGCGTGCTGGCCACCCAGTTCCTTCGGCTGCCCTTGCCCAACGGGCTGGCCTTCGTAGCTGGGATGGCGGTGCCGTCCCGGAAGTTCCTGCAGGACAAGTACCCCGACGAGTCACACCGGTACCGGCGCTGGTGGGCCAACAGTCGCGACCGGCTGGGTTAGGCCGGCGCGTTGACCGTCGCGTCGATCAGCTCGACTCAGCCGGGGAACGGACGGTAGTCCAGCTCGAGCGCATCCGGGCGGGGTACCGACGGCGCCGGGCGGACCAGGCCCAGGACCGAATCTGCCCGCAGGGGCAGCGGAATCCGGAGCGCCTCGGCCGCCCGCATCGCGTAGTACACCGGCGGCCAGGGGATCGGCAGCAGCCGCCCGGCCCGGCCGTCGGCCAGCCCGACGAGCAGCCGCTTGACCGGCACCGGCTGCGGATCGGCCACGCCGATGGTGCCGGTGAGGTCCGTGCGTTCGATGGCCCGTCGGATTCCGGTGACCATGTCGGCCCGGTGCAGGGTGAACTGATGTGACCCAGCGCCGAGCACCGGTACCACCGGCAGCCGGGCCAGCTCGGCCACCGCCCCGGCCATGCCGCCGGCACCATCGCCCCAGACCAGACCGAGCCGCAGGCTCAGGCCACCCACCTCGCGGACCAGTTCCTCGGTCTCCAACTTGCCCCGGCCGTAGAGTTGCTTGGTTCCCGAATAGGCCGACATGGACGAGATGAACACGATCCGGCCCACCCCGGCCCGGGTTGCCGTCCGAACCAGGTTGGCGGTGCCGACCACGTTGCGCGAGTAGATGTCGGCCGGGGCGGTCGGGACGAAGTCGTAGGCGCAGTGCAACAACGTGTCGACACCGTCGAACAGCGCGGATGCGGGTGGCGGCCCGAGAGTGAAGGGCCGGTCGGCGTCACGTCGCCCGAGCCGGATCACGTCGAAGCCGTAGGCGGACAGCTCGCGGGCGACACTGCCGCCGATGAAACCGGACGCGCCGGTGATGGCTACGGTGCTCATCCGGCGATTCCCAGTGCCGAACGGGCGATTCGATGCGCATTGGCCATGACGGTGAGGGTGAACGTCGTCGACGGCACACTCGGCAAGACCGCCCCGTCGACCAGGTGGATGCGCCGCCAGCCCGGAATTCGTCCGAACACATCGGTGCCCGGTGCGTTGGCATTGGGCTTTCGCCGATGGGGGAAACTGCCGCCGAAATGGTAGCTCTTGCCGCTGGCCGCGAGCTGGATCTGCGGTTCGATCGCGTACAGGTCCAGCGGGCGGGCGATCTTGCGCAGCCGGCGCAGGACCTGGCCCATCAGCAACGGCGTCGAGTCCGGCTCGAGGTTGCCCATCGTCAACCCGGGCAGCTCGTTCGAACGTGGGGTCACCGACAGCGTGATCGACGGTGACGCCCACGACGGCAGGTAGCCCAACCCGATCGTCAATCGGCCCAGGAACTGTCCGGCCAGCCCGTCCATCGCCGTCAGCGGTCCGGGCAACGCACCGAGTACGGACGGGTTGTAGGGATAGCAGTGGATGTGTGACGTCGAGTAGTGCTCGTCGTCGAAGTCGAGCAGAATGTTGAACTGGTTCAGGGTGAAATCGGATTGTCGCCGAGGGTCGCCGGTGGACCGCCGGGACAGGAACGGCACCGCGAACTGCAGTGACTCGGCCAGGTGCAGGGTGGCCGGTGGTTTCGCCATCGATCCGAGCGCCAACCGGGTCGAACCGATCCCACCGGCCCCGACGAAGATCCGATCGGCCCGCACGGTTTCCGATGTGCTCGACGCGAGATCCTGCACGACCAGGTAGCCGCCGGCCGCGTCCTCACCGACCCGGGTGACCAGGCAGCCGCCCCGGTAACGGACCAGCTTCTGTTTGCGCAATCGATCGAAGGTCTGCGCGGCCGAGTAGATGAGTCCGTAGGGACAGCCGGTCATGCACAGGCCGCAGCGCACGCACTCCGGTGCCTGTAGCGCCAGCCGGGCCCGACCAACGGTGGTGCCGCCCGCGTTGAGCCGCGCCCGGTGCCGGTCGTAGGCGGCCAGCACGCGTCGGGAACGCTCCGACAGCGGCGGCAGCGGGCGAGCTTTGTCTGTGAGCAAAGGGAAGATCTCGGCCAGGTCGTCGATCTCGGCCGCCAGCGGCACCTCTTCCAGCACGGCGGTGTAGGAGCGCGCCAGGTCGTCGTAGTCGACCGGCCAGGTGTCGAAGGTGGCCCGGCTGAACGGCATCACCTGGGCCCCCCAGACGTTGGAGAAGCCGCCGTAGGCACCGGAGATCGGGGACGAGTTGGCCCCGCTGCGGAACCGCATCCCGTGCAACTGACCGAGATCGCGGAACGGGTAGTCCGATCCGTAGGACCGTTTCTGGGGCAGGGAGTTCCGGGAGGCGGCCACCGGTTGCTGGCTGATCCGGGCGACCTCGACCGGATCCCATTCGGAGGCGGGCTGGCTGGCCAGCACATCGACGACACCCTGCTGGTCGGCTTCGAGTTCGGACCCGAGATCGAGCACGGTGATGTCGTGCCCCCGGCCGACCAACGCCAGCGCCACCCCGGCCGCCGACGGTCCGGAACCGACGATCACGATCTTCTCGGCCATCCCGTTGCCCTCGGCGCTCATGATGCAGCAGCCCGGCGGAGTCGGACCCGTCCCCACAGGTTGCCCAGACCGGCCAGGCCGACACCGGCCACGATCGCCCCGGCCGCCCGCAGACCACCGCGGCCGGTCCGGGTGAGTTCGCGGGCCACCTCGATCGTCAATGTTCGCAAGGCGAAACCGAGCTCGGCGGTCAGGTTGGCCGCGCCGTCCATCTCGGCGAACGCGGCGACCTTCTCGACATTGACGAACAGACAGCGGCGCCAGAAGTAGTGCCAGCTCACCCGATCGGCCGGCACGTAATGGCGCACCACGGCGGCCGGGTTCCACCACACGCCGCCGAAGCCGTAGGTATGGCCCAGGCGCATGCACAGATCCAGGTCGTCGAAATCGATGGAGTGGAAGCCACCGACCTGGTCGAAGGCATCACGCCGGAACGACATGCTCGCTCCGATCAGGTGTCGGGTCGGCCCGGCCCGGGTCGGCAGCCCGCGGTAGGCGCAGCCGAACACCCAATCGAAGCTGGCTGGAAACCAATCGGGGCGCCGGGTCTGGTAGGTCGGCAACGGGCGTCCGCCGACCGCCACCACCCGGTCGTCGGCGTAGGGACGCACCAGTTCGTCGAGCCAGTTCGGTTCGGCTCGCGCGTCGTCGTCGATGATCGCCACGATGTCGGAACTGGTCGCGGCCACGCCCGCGTTGCGAGCACTGCCGGCCCCGAACCGGCGCCGCGAACCGTGCGCCTTCTCGTGCGCCGACGCGCCCATCAGATGCTCGGTGTCGGGATTGGCCAATACGACGAGCTGTTGCCCCCATTCCTGCCTGGCCCGGGTCAGCAGGTCATCGTTGTTGTCGATGCAGAGCACGATCTCGCGCGGGGGCAGGTCCTGGGCCAGAAGGGAGTCGATGCATTCGGTCAGCAAGGCCCACCGGTTCATGGTGTAGGCCGCGACCACCACCGACACCGAATTCACAAGGCTCCTCGTCGTGTCTTCCTACATCGGGCCGGTCGGGGCTGGGGTTTTCCAAATGCCGAGATTGGCCAGCATTTCCAGGTCGAAGCGGCTTTCACGCTATCATCGCAACTCGGTCCCACCGCATCCGCCGACCTTGAGCAGAACGATTCGATCGCCGCCGTCAGAGGTGAGGAGGGCCGGACCCAGATGACGATCGCGCTGCGCGTTGCCTATGTGATCTGGACCTACCCGAAGGCCAGCGAGACCTTCGTCTCCTCCGAAGTACGGGCGGTCCGGGGCATCGGGCACGTGGCCCAGGTCTTCGCCGGCCGGCCCGAACAAGCCACCTTCACGCCGGCGCCCGGATCGGGGAATCCGCCTGCGCAGTACCCGCCGCGATGGCCCCGAATCGCTGAGATTCTCGGGGGATTGCCGCAGCTCGCCTTCGCCGCTCGGCTGGCCGGTGATCTTCCGGAATTCGTCACGTCCTGGTGGCTCGCGGTTCGCCTGAAAAGGCAGGTTGCCCGCTTCTCGCCGGACGTCATCCATTCGCATTTCGCCAATCATCCGACGTTGACCGCGCTCATTCTCGGTCGCTGGCTGAACCGGCCGGTCACCGCCATGTTTCACGCCAATGACTACCTCGTCGCCGTGCCACCGCGGGCGCTGGCCGAACGGGCGCAGCGGTTGGATCAGGTCTGCGTCATCTCCGTGGCCGCCGCGGCTGAGGTCGCAGCCCGAACCGGACTGGACCCGGCGCGGATCTCGCTGGTCCGGGCCGCGCTCGATCCGGACTTGCTGGCACGGGCTCCGGCGCCACGGTCGGGGTCGCGCATCGTGGTGGTTGCCCGGCTGGTGCCGAAGAAGGGGCACCGCCAGCTCATCGACGGCTTCGCCGAACTGGTGCGCCGGGGCGATCCGGGTGCTGAGTTGCTGCTCATCGGCGACGGTCCGGAACGGGCCACGCTCGCAGCTCGGGTCGCCGAGCTGGGGCTGGCCGATCGGGTGACTCTGGCCGGAGCGATGCCACACGCGGCCACGGTCGAACTGGTCTGGACGGCCCGGGTGGCCGCGTTGACGGCCGTCGTCACCACCGACGGGGATGCCGACGGGATTCCGGTGTTCCTGATGGAGGCCGCCGCCGCCGGTCTACCGATCGTGAGCACGCCGGTCGGGGGAGTGCCGGAGCTCATCGCCGACGGCGACGGTGGCCGGCTGCTGGCCGAGCTGTCACCGGCCGTGGTCGCCGATGCCCTGGCGGCCGCTCTCGGTCCGGCCGGTGAGCACTGGGGCCAGACCGCTCGAGCCCGGGTGGTGGCCGAGTTCGACCCGCAACGGCAAGCACAACGCCTGCAGCAGCTGTGGGGCAGCGTGCTGGCCGGCCGCGCCCGACATCACCGGCCGGGCCGCAAACCGGCAGGATGGGACGGGTGAACGCCTCGACCGAAGCCGAACCGGCCGCCGGGCGCCCGAGCCTGGGTCGGGGGATGGCGCTGGTCGCGGTCGGCAACGTGTTTCCGCCGATCGCCGCGTTCGCCTCGATGCCTCTGATCACGCACGCGGTCGGCGTGGACGGTCGCGGTGACGTGGCCGCTGCCACCGCTCCCTACCTGTTGCTGTCGATCGGCGCGACCTTCGGTATGCCCGAGGCGATGACCTTCTTCACCGGACGCAACCCGGCGGCGCTGAACCGGACCCTGCGGCGGGCCCTGGCCATCGTGTTCGTGCTCGGGCTCGTCGTCAGCCTCGGCTGCTGTCTGCTGGCGGGAACGCTGTCCGACGGCCGGTCCGACCTGACCCGGCTGATCATCCTGGGCACCTTGGCGGTCACCCCGGCCCTGCTGGTCAGCGTGCTGCGCGGCTGTGCCAGTGGCTTGCAGCTCTGGTCCCGGGTCGCGGCCGAACAGGTGATCAGCTCGGTGATCCGGCTCGGCGGAATCGCGGCGCTGGCCGTGGCCGGACGGCTCACCGTGACCGCGGTCGTGCTCATCACGGTGTGGGGTCCGATCATCGGCGCGGTGGCCTATGCCGGGCTCCGCGGCCGGTCCGGACCGGCCGCGGCGCCCGGCGCCTCGGTACGGCCGCTGCTCGGCTTCGGCGCGCGGATCTGGATCGGCTCGATCGCGGGGATTCTGCTTTTCCGATTGGACCAAACCGTGATGGTGCCGCTGGCCTCGGTCTACGTGCTCGGGCTGTACGCGGTGGCGGCCAACATCAGTGAGGTGCCGCTGGTGATCAACAACGCGGTGCGCGATGTCACCTTCGCGGCCGAGAGCGCGGAACGGATGGAGGACCGGCTCAGCAGCTCGGCCCGGGTCTCCACGGCCGCGTCCGGACTGGTCGCCCTGGTCATCGGGCTCAGCCTGCCGCTGTGGGTACCGCCGGTCTTCGGTCCGGCCTTCGCCCACGCCATCCCGGCCACCCTGATCCTCTTGCTCGGACTGTGGCTGGGTACGCCGGGCTCGGTGGCCGGGGCCGGCCTGAGCGGCCGGGGCCGGCCCGGCTTGCGCACCGCGTCGCTGGTGGTGGCGCTGGTGTTCAACGTCAGCCTGTTGTTGCTGTTGACGCCGGTCTGGGGGGCCAACGGAGCCGCCCTGGCCACGCTCACCGGTGCGGCCGTCGCCGGCTGGCTCAACGTGTTCTTCCTGTGCCGGCTCAGCACGTTGCGGGTCCGCGACTTCGTCGGGCTCCGCCGTCCCGATCTGGCCATGATCCATGGGTTGATCCCCACCCTGGGCAGCGGAGGAGCGAGATGAGCAAGCGGGTCAGCAGCCGACCGGTGACCGGTTGGCGGGCCGAGCTGGGCGGGTTGGGCAACCGCCTGCGCTGGCAGCGCGTCCGGTTCGGTCGACGGGCGCTGCGGCGGGTGCCGTTCGTACGACTGGGCCGCGGTGGGCAATGGCAACTCGCGGGCGGCCAGGTCTCGATCGGCCCCGGGGCCAGCCTCGGCGCCAACCATTACCTCTACATCCGGGGCACGATCACGATCGGTCGGGACTTCTACGCCAACCGGGACTTCTTCCTGTCCTGCCTGGACCGGATCAGCATCGGCGACCGGGTCCGGTTCGGTGAGCGGGTGTCGCTGCACGACGAGAACCACGAGTTCGAGCCGCCGGACGACCTGAAAGAACGACGTTCCGGTTATATCGTCGACCCGATCTCGATCGGTGACGACGTCTGGCTCGGCGCCAACGTCGTGGTGCTTCCGGGCGCCAGTATCGGCGCGCACACGGTGGTCGCGGCCAACTCGGTCGTGCGCGGGACACTGCCGGCCAACGTGCTGGCGGCCGGGCAACCGGCCGTGGTCATCCGCGCGCTGCGGACCGACTGACCGCTGGACTCACTGCGGCAGGACGCCCGACCCCTGCTTGGCGGTGGTGGCCAGGCTCTTGCCGGCGGCGGTCGCCGGGATCGCGACCACGTTGCGGATCACCACGTTGTCGAAGTATGCCGTTCCGGCATTGTCATATGACTTCAAATGAATCTGCACCATGTCGGCGCCCGCCGGCGGCGCCCCGGACACGGCGATGTTCTGCCAACCGGTGCTGGCGTTGCTCACCGGAGTGGCTTGTACGCCGCTGAGGTAGTGGCTGCCGTCGAACCAGGCGAGCGCGATCGTGGTGTAGCCGGTGCCACCGACCAGCCGCACACTGGCGCTCACGCTGACCGGGTGGGTGGAAACCAGCGAGAACGCCCGCATGAGTGACGGGATGGAGCCGTGCAGGTCACCGGTGGTCCGGCTCAGCACCCCGGCGGTCGAACCACCGACGCCCTGCTTGACGGCGGTGCCCGCGAGCTGGACCTGCGGCGCGTCGAAGGTGGTCCAGCCATCGCTGCCGGACACGGTCGTGCTGGCCGGGGTGCGGCTCCCGGTGCACTCGAAGCCACCGTCGTAATACTGGTACGGCTCGGGTTGGGCGGCCAGCGTGACCAGATTGGCCTTGCCGCCACCGGTGCTGAACATGGTGCGCACGATCGTGGCGGCCGGCTTCCAGCTGCCGTCCAACCGGCGCAGTCCGTAGCTGGCCTCGGGGGTGCCGGCGTACTGCGCCGGCAGATA
>CAZZZW010000047.1:0-18023 GCA_964658795.1 Phormidium nigroviride PCC 7112 | reverse complement strand
GGTGGGTGACCACCCGGCCCGGATCTGTTGCTGCGCTCAGCCTTGCTGCTCGATGATGGTCGCCCGGACGTTGCCCGGAGACGGGCACTGAACGTCTACCCGGGAGTTGCCGTGAATCCAGTTCGAGTAGACGGTGTAGCCCCAGGTGCACGACACGTGTAACCGCCACTCGGTGTTCCCGGTCGTGCCGGTGCACGAGCCCCAGGCCCAGTTCGTCGTGCCGCTGTCGATTCCGCTGTAGCAGGGACCGACCGACGCCGAGGCCGGGGCGGCCGGCGCCAGCACCGCCGCACCGACCGCCAGTGCCGTGCCGGCGAGGGCGAGGCGCCCCCGTCGCCGGGCCTTCCCCGTAGCTGGACCCGACGGCCTCGCACTCACTTTCTTGATCTCCATTTGTTGCTCCCCTCCGGTGATATCCGCTCGAACGGCATCTGCCGCGTCGACCTGTGACTGACGAGAAGACGCTCCCGCCTCGGCGACATGAACCTCAAGCGATTCGCCTTTGTCCGTACGAGATTCGTACGCACGGAAGGGGGTTTATCTCAACAAATACCGAAGAAATCACGCAGTCACTCGGCGCGACCGCAGGGCTGTTAAGAATTCCCCGTACAGGATCAGTACGGGTCCGGGCGTTCCGTCTAGACCGAATGCTGTCAGCTGTTACTAGCCTCGGACTGTGTCTGCACCACAACGACCCACCACCCACCCTCGTCCTATCTCCCTCGCCGATGTTATGGACGGTCGAGACTTCGCCCGCGCACTGACGATCCTTCGAGACGCCGCCGGGCTGAGCATCAGGGACCTCGCTCGCCGGACAATGATCCCGTCGGCGACCCTGGGCGGGTACTTCAGTGGCCGACATCTACCGTCCCGGCCGAGCGAGACACTGATTCCAATCCTGCGAACCTGCGGTGCTGATGAGGCATCGATCTCCGACTGGGTCAGCGCATTGGGACGCGCCCGGCGCTCACCCGGACCGCGCGCACGCAATCTCCCTCAGCCCTATCCGGGGTTAAAGCATTATGAAGCCAAAGAAGCGGAATGGTTCTTTGGGCGCGAACGGGTGGCGGATCAGCTTCGACATCGTATTGATTCGGCTCGGTCGTCCGCCGAACCGGCGCTGATCGTCGTGACCGGTGCGTCCGGTTCTGGAAAGTCGTCTCTGCTGCGGGCGGGTGTCGCCTCGTCCTATCCGGATGAGGTCATCACTTTCTGTCCTGGCCCAGATCCCATCCAGCAGTTGATTGCCGCGGTCGCAGATATATCGGATGTCGCGCCAACCGACCCCGACCTCGATTTACAAGCGTGGCTGCGAACCAACACCCCTCCGCTGCTGCTGATCGACCAACTCGAGGAGCTATTCACCCAGTGCTCGGACGAAACCAGGTCGTCCTTCCTCGCTGCGATTGATGCCTTGGCCGCCTCCGTCGATGGACGTGCGAGAACGGTCGTCGTGGTGGGACTTCGGAGCGACTTCTACCGACAAGCCAGCACCGAGCCAACGCTGCTGGCCGCCCTTCAGGAAAACCAGATTCTGCTCGGCCCGATGACCGAGGCCGATCTACGCCGAGCGATCATCGAGCCGGCCCGCCGATCCGGCCTGAGCATCGACAACGATCTGGTCGAACTCCTACTACGAGACATGGCATCACCGGCCAACCAGCCGGGCGCCCATGACGCCGGGTCGCTTCCGCTGATGTCGCATGCGCTGATGGAGACCTGGCGGCTGCATCAGCGGGGCCAGTTGACGCGCGAAGACTACCTGCGCACGGGTGGCATCACTCATGCGGCGCAGCAAACCGCTGAGACGCTCTTCGGGGGCATCGACGAGGCCAGCCAGCGCCTGACTCGTCGGATCTTTCTCCGGTTGGCCCAGGTCGACGAAGCACACCCCATGACACGACGTCGGGTTGCTCGCTCGGAGCTATGGTCGCTGACTTCGGACGCGGCCGAGGTCGACCGTATTCTCGACCTGTTCGCCACCAGCCGGCTGGTTACTCTGGACGCGAGTGACGTGCAAATCAGCCATGAATCGTTGCTGATCGCCTGGCCTAGGCTGGCTGCGTGGCTCGACCAGGACCTGACCAACCTTCGTCGAGTTCGCGTCCTCACAAGCCTCACCGAGCAGTGGGAATCCGGCGGTCGGGACGATGACGCACTGCTTCGAGGTCTTCGTCTCGATGACACGCTGCAGTGGCTCGCCGCGGACCAGGGTCATCGGACAGATCTCAATCGGGTCGAACTGGACTTCATCGATGCCAGTGTCCGGGAGCAAGCCCGGCGGGCAGCCTCGATTCGCCGGACGCGGCGCCGCACCCGGTGTCTGATCGCCGCCTTGGCGGTCTTGATTCTGGTTATCTGCATGCTGCCGGGCTACGTGATCGCAGCACATGCGCGCTCGGATCAGGCCATGCGAGACGCCCGACAGCAGGCTCAGCTCGCCCAGTCCCGGCAAACTGCGGTCGAGGCCGCCGACCTGGAAGGTACCGACCCGGGGCTCGCCGCCCAGCTCGCGCTCGCGAGCTTTCGCATAGCGCCCACCCTAGAGGCTCGTTCCGCGCTACTGGACTCTGCAGCCTTACCAACACCGGCGAGAATCCTGGGCCAAAGCGGACCGACCATGGCGGCAGCCTCATCCGATGGAAGGCTGCTCGCGCTGACCAATGCCGTCGACGGCTCGGTCCAGCTGCTGTCTCGTTCTCAGACCCAGCCCCGACCTCGCCGAGTCGGCTTGATTCCCGGCACCGGTCAGGCGAATCAGCTCTTCGCACTTGCCTTCGCGCCGAACCGACCGATCCTGGCCACCGGCGGTGAAGACTCGGTAGCTCGACTCTGGGACATTGCCGACCCGGAGCAACCCCGGCTCCTTGCCCAGCTGACCGGCATCACCGCAGCGGTCGAAACGGTGGCCTTCTCCAGCGACGGCAAGGTCCTGGCCGTCGGAGGGGGCGGGCACGTGGTGATGCTCTTTGATTTGAGCACAATTGCCCGCCCGCTGAGGTTAACTTCGTTACCTGATCGGAGCGGTGCGGTGCAGGCGGCCAGCTTCTACGGTCGACTCCTAGTTTTCGCGGGCGAACACGGGCTGATCGAGCGGTGGGATCTGGCCGATCCCCGCCACCCGCGGCAGCTCCCCGCCCTGGCGGACTCAACCGTCGACACGACCGTCGAGTCAGTCGCGTTCGCCCGGAACGGGCTGCTGCTGGCGGTCGGCAGCAAGGACGGCACCGTCCGCGTCTGGAGCCGACCGCTGGCAGCCAAGCCGCGCGTTATCAAGACAGGATTAGCCCAGCTGACCAGCTGGATCACCTCGCTCGCGTTCGCCCCGGACAGTCAGACCTTGGCCGTGGGTGACAGCGGGAACTCCTTAAGCACCTGGTCAGTACCTAGCTGGCAGCGACTGCAGACCTACGCCCACTCAGGTGCGGTCACTGGAGCGGTGTTCATCCCAAGGAGCTCCGAGCTAATGACCTCGTCGGCCGATGGATCGGGCCACATCTGGGACAGCCGGGGGCCAACTGTCGGCGGCGACGGCAACGTGTTCCGGCTGAGCTACAGCAGCGACGGTGAGCTGGTTGTCGGCTCGTCCAGCTCGGCCGTCGCCGCGATGGCGTGGCCTTCGAATCCTTCCCTTCCGCCGACGACCGTGTCGTCGCCGCGCCACTTCAGCGTCGATGGGACGGCGACGATCTCAGCGGATGGGCGCCTCATCGCGGCCGGTAGCCACAGCGGGACGTTGGCGTTGTGGTCGGGTTCCCGCCGGGCGAGCCTGCGGATCCTGAATGGGCCGACCGGCATTGTCGAAGCGATATCCTTCAGCCCTGATTCACGACTGCTCGCGGCCGGCGGCGACGACAACCGAGTTCATCTCTGGGATGTCTCCGACCCGGTCGCACCTCGGGCGCTGCCGACGCTGACCGGGCACACGAATTTCGTTCTGTATCTAGCGTTCTCACCCGACGGTCGGACCTTGGCCACAGCTAGTGTCGACAAAACGGTCCGGCTGTGGGACCTGTCGGACGCTCGCCATCCGCGGCCGCTGGTCACGATCCCGGCCTTCGACAACTACGCCGCGAGTGTGGCCTTCTCGCCTGACGGCCGATTGCTCGTAGCCGGCGGGGCCGACCACACCATCCGCATCTGGAACGTGGCCGATCGAAGTCATCCGACGGCAGTCGGGGTGCCGTTGGCCGGTCCGGAGAACACCGCTTTCACGGTGGCGGTGTCACCGGACTCGACAATCTTGGCGGTTGGGTCGACAGATCAGACGGTGCGGCTGTGGAACATCTCCGAGCCGGCAGACCCCAAGCCGATGGCGGTGCTTCGCGCGGCCGGTCGTGCGATCTTCACGGTTGCCTTCAGCCCCGACGGCTCGAGCCTGGTGGCTGCTGGCTCCGGTGGCGAGGTCTTCCGTTGGCCGGTGTCCGCCGAGGCCGCCGCAGCACAGATCTGCGATCGAGGTGGTGACGCGATCTCGCGCATCGAGTGGAAAACCCTGATTCCGGATCGGGGCTACCGCGCCCCGTGCAACAGCCACTAGGAGCAGGACAGTTGGCTCGGCGTTGTCGTTCGCTAGAGCTACTTACCAGAACCTGCGCCACGTTCTTGCTGGTGGCCCTGGCCGTGACCAGAGCTGGATCAGCCTGACCCGGCCGATCGCATCCTCGTCATGGAGCCATTGACCCCACCGGTTCCCGCCACGAGCAGCGGCTGCCGTTCCTCGTAAGAGCAAAGCAATCGGACGCTTGCGCCGGTCAGTTCGACCAGCTCACCGATCCTCATCAGCGGCCACTACTCGAAGCTGACATCAACATCAGATTCTACCGAGGGCGACGACGGAAGCGCCGACGCTTCGGCTTGGCTTCGGTCGCTGGCTCGGGCTTCGGTGGGCTCAGTGATGCGCGGTAGTCACGCCAGTCCGCCAGTACCGGCTCGATCTTGATCAGCTTCGTCCGCATCGGCGGGCCGATCTGCGGACGGGCATGGGCGCGGCTGATCCTGGCGTTGAGGTCCTCCAGGTAGGCCAGCACCAGCGCCTCGGACGGCAGCGTCCGCACCTGCTCGGGCACCAGTTCGGCCTCCCGGGCCAGTGCCAGCTGGGGTGGTAGCACGTCGACCAGATCGACGTTCTCGGCCCGCAGCTTGTTGACGATCCAGGTCATCGGATCCTGTTCGCGATCCAGTCCCGCAAGCGGCTTGCCCGCACCGGGCAGGTTGACGAACGCTGCTTCGGCCTCGGCCCGATGGATCTGGCCCTCGACCCAGTCGTCGACCGACATCGAGCGAGGTTTGCGTTCGGTCACGGCGGTCCTCCGATCAGGTCGGTAAGTCCACTTTACCGAGTGGGCAGAACGGCAATCCGATGTCGGACCGAGCTGGTAGGCATGATGCATGCAGGTACCCACCGTTGGCTGACGCCGACGACGTCCGCGAACTGGCGCTGAGCCTGGCCGACGTGGTGGAGATCGACAGCGACGGCTTCGACTTCCGCGTGGCCGGCAAGGGTTTCGTCTGGTCCTACCCGGAGCGGCGGCCCGGCCAGAAGCGGGTCATCCGGACCGACATCGCTGTGCTGTTCGTCGGCGACGAGGCCGAGAAGCAGGCCCTGTTGCTGGGCGAACCCGGCCGCTTCTTCAGTACCCCGGCCTACGACGGCTGGCCGCTGATCATGCTTCGCCTGGACCTGGTCGACCGCGACCGGCTGGCCGAGCTGATCACCGACGCCTGGCAGCTGCGCCAGGAGTAACGCGGGCGGCCTAGTACGTGAACACCCAGATGTGCTGGCTCCGGTAACTGGTGGAGGTGAACTCCTGCACGTAGGCCTCGGCCGCCTTTCCATAGTTGGCCGCGTGATCGTCGACCATGACGGTGGTGACCGAGTGGCCCTTGGACGGCAGCGCACCGTTCTTCTGATAGGTGTAACCGGCTGTGTGGGTCATCGACCAGAACGGGGTCCAGCCACCGCCGGGGTTGAAGTCGGAGTGCGAGTTGCTGATCACCTCCCACAGCGTCTGGCACACCGTCGAGTAGTAGACCTTGACGGTCATCCCGGTGTCCTTCTTGCTGTAGTCCGAGCCGGACCAGGGATGGCCGCTGCCGACCAGCTTTGCCGATTTCGAACACCGCACGCCGTTGCTGGGGATCACCCAGGTCGGCGTGTGGCCGTTGCACTGCTTGCCGCAGGAGTAACGGGCCGTGGCCTCAGCCGGCGCGGCCACCGCGGCCCCGGCCACCAACGTCGCGGTGACAACCGCCAGGCCGATCAGACGAGCACGAGACATTTCGCGTTCCACCATCCCCGAATGGTTGACGTCCCAAGCCTTACCCGCGGCCCAAGACAAGCAAGATGATCTTGCCCGACGGGTCGACGGCCGAGACGCCGGTGTCCTAAGTCGGCCGCCGAGTGACCGAAGTCAGCCATCGACAACCTGGCCGACGGGCGGTGGCACCGGCGCGGGAGAATGCAGCCAAGCAATCACTCACGCACTGAAGAGAGCCGAGACATGACCGAGAACGAGCTGGATCCCGACGTCGCCGAATGGCTCATCCAGGTCCGTCCCGGCAACGTCGCGGTCAGCGTGGCCGAAGCTCGGATCGAGACCAAGGAATCCAACCGGCTGGCCCTGGCCCAGCTCGACCCGGCGCTGACCCCTGCATCCGAGGTGGACAGCAGTATGGAGACCCCGCACGGCCCGATGGCGATCAGGGTGCTCCGGCCGGCCGACCCTGCGCCCAAGCCGACCGTCGTCTACTTCCACGGCGGCGGCTGGGTCGTCGGTGACCTGGACTCCCATCTTGGCCACGCCCGCCGGATCTGCGTCCAGGCCGACGCCGTCGTGGTGTCGGTGCAATACCGGCTGGCGCCGGAGAACCCGTTCCCGGCCGCCTTCGACGACGCCGTCCTGGCGACCGAATGGGTGGCCGAACACCTCGACGAATTCGGTGGAAACGAGATTCTGGTGGTTGCCGGCGACAGCGTCGGCGGTCAGCTCGCCGCCTCCGTCGCGCTGGCCCGTCGCGACGCCGGCCGGCCTCTGGCCGCCCAGCTGCTGCTCTACCCGGTCACGGACGTGGCCGGGAGGTACGCCGACGACGCGGTGAACGCCCACTACATGTCGCGCGGAACCAGCCACCAGCGTTTCGGGCTCACCCTGGACGGCATGACCGCCTTCGCCCACCACTACGTCTCCGAGGCCGACTCCACCGACTGGCGGGTGTCGCCGATGCGGGCCTCGAACTTCGCCGGCGTCGCCCCGGCCGTGATCCACACCTCGACGTTGGACGTACTGCGCACCGAGGGGAACTTCTACGCCGATCGGCTGCGGGAAGCGGGCGTCGCGGTGATCGCCCGCGAGTTCCCGTCGTTGAACCACTCCTACTTCGGTCTCGGTGGCATTTCCGCCGTGGCCGACGCTGCTGCGGCCCAGGCGGCTGAGGATCTGCACGACATCCTGGCCCGCTGAACCAACTCCGACATTGACGGAACGGGATGATTTGTCCATATTGGGCACGTAACCCGCCGCCGTCATTGAGGGGTCCATCGTGCCCAAGGTCCGTGCCAGCATCGCCCTGCTCGCCACTACGGCTCTGCTGGCCGGTGGGGTAGCCACGGTCAGCCGGCCCCACCGGGCGGTGGCCGCGATCAACCTGAACTCCGCTCAGGCCGCCTTCAACGCGATGACCGAGGCGCAACGGGTCGGCCAGCTCTTCATGGTCGGCAGCCCGGCAAGCGCAGTGAGCGCGCAGACGGTCACCGACATCCAGAGCTACCACGTCGGCAACGTCATCCTGACCGGCCGGTCATCGGCCGGCGTTGCCGCCACCGCCGCGGTGAGTGCTCAATTACAGGCGAAAGCCGATCTGAACTCGACCGCCGGAGTTCCGCTGTTCATCTCCACCGATCAGGAGGGCGGCCAGGTCCAGGTCCTGTCCGGCAGCGGATTCTCCACGATTCCCACGGCATTGACCCAAGGGACGTACGCACCGGCCACCCTGCGCGCGGATGCCACGACCTGGGGTGGGCAGTTGCGCGCCGCCGGGGTCACGGTCGACCTGGCCCCGGTGCTGGACACGGTTCCGTCAGCCGCAGCCGCGAAGACGAACCCGCCGATCGGGGCCTACCAACGGGAATACGGCTACGACCCGACCACCGTGTCGAATGAAGGTGGCGCCTTCGCGGCTGGCCTCGGGGATGCCGGCGTCGATGCCACGGTCAAGCATTTCCCTGGTCTGGGAAGGGTGAACGCGAACACCGACGACAGCACCGGCGTCACCGACACCGTCACCACCCGCACCGATCCCTACCTCCAGCCGTTCAAGAACGCGGTCAATGCCGGCGCGCCGTTCCTGATGATGTCGACCGCGTACTACGCCAAGATCGATCCCAGCAACCCGGCCGCATTCTCGCCGACCATCGTCACCGGGATGGTCCGGGGCGACCTCGGCTTCCAGGGTGTGATCATCAGTGACAGTCTCGGTGCGGCCCAGGTGTCCGGCTTCGCCCCCGGTGACCGAGCCATCGACTTCATCCAAGCCGGTGGCGACATGGCGCTGATGAATGACCCGTCGATCCTGCCGGCGATGTACAACGCCGTTTTGAACAAAGCCAATTCCGACTCGACGTTCAAGGCCAAGGTGGATACCTCGGCGCTGCGGATCCTGACCGCCAAGCAGTATCGCGGCCTGTTGTCGCAGGGCCTGGACGTCTCCAGCGCCCAGGGCACGGTGGATTGGCGCGCGGCCTACAACAACGGGGCTCGATTCGCCTACGTCAAGGCCACCGAAGGTACGACCTACACCAACCCGTCGTTCTCGGCCCAGTACAACGGTTCCTACAACATCGGCATGATCCGCGGGGCCTACCATTTCGCGCATCCGGACGCCTCGACCGGAGCAGCCCAGGCCGACTACTTCGTCGCCCACGGTGGCGGCTGGTCGGGTGACGGCCGAACCTTGCCGCCGGCCCTCAGCCTGCAGAATGATCCGTCCGGTACGCAGTGTTACGGGCTCACGACCAGCGCGATGGTCGCCTGGATAAGGGCATTCTCGGACGAGATGCACGCCAGGACGAACAAGTATCCGATGCTCACCACCTCCTTCGCCTGGTGGAATGCCTGCACCGGCAACTCGAGCTCCTTCGCCGCGACCAACCCGTTCTGGATCGACAGCTTCGGCTCATCGCCACCGACGTCGCTGCCGGCCGGCACCGCGACCTGGACCATGTGGCAGAGCGGTGTATCCGGCGTCTTCCCCGGCGGCCAGGACCAGTTCAACGGCCCCTGGAAGCAGTTGGTCGCACTGTCCACCAACCACGACTGATCAGGCCGACCTCGTCGGCATCCAGGTCGGTCGGGCCCGGGGTGGATCGGTGGCCAGCATGACGTGGCAGCCCTGGTTGCTCCGTCGGACCCGTCACTCCGGCAGACCCGGTCCTCGCGCACGGCTCATCCACTCGTTCTGATGGACCACCGCACTGCTGAGCGTCTCGATCTGCCGCCGCGGTCCGCCGGTCACGCGTGCTCGGCCAGCCAGGTCAGCGCCGATTCGGCCGTGCGCAACACCGAGATGTGTCCGTCCTCGGGTTGCAGCCAGAGCTCGGACTGCGGGCAGACGTCGGCCAGCCACTGGCTGTGCGCGGCCGGCACGATCTCGTCCTGTCCGCCGTGCACCAGCAGGACCGGGGCGGTCAGCCCGGCCGGATCGACGCCCCACGGACGGACGTAGGCCAGATCGTCGTCGATCAGGCCACCCGGCCCGCCGGCCAGGGCCCGTCCGGCCACGCTGCCCAGCCAGCCCCACGGCCCGTCGAACATCGCGACGTCGGCCTCGGTGAAGGCCGGCATGCCGTCGCCGGCCATGGCCTCGAACCGTTCCTTGGCCGCTCGTCCCTCGCGGGCCGCAGTCAGCCCGGCCACGCCGGAGTCGGCCATACCGGCAAACCAATCCAACCCGGGCGACCCGTAGGGCGCCACCGCTGAGATGCTCAACACGGCCCGGGTCCGCTCGGCGAGCGCGGCCCCGGCGGCGATGGCATGCGTGCTGCCGCCGGAATGGCCCATCTGGGCGAACTGCTCCAAACCGAGTTCGTCGGCCACCGCCTGCACACAGGCCGCCACCGAGCCGATCGAACGGTTCGGCCACGGGGACGAGCCGCCGTAGCCGGGCCGGTCGAAGGACACCCAGCGAATACCGAGCTGTTCGGCGCGTTCGAACAATGGGACCGGTGGCTCGCCCACGTTCGGCGTGCCGTGGTGCCAGAACACCGCCAGCTCACCCTCGCCGCGCTCGTAGACGTGCAGATTCCCGGCCGGGCCGGCCAGATTGAATTCCCGAGATGCTGCCATGTCGCTCCACTCCGAGCTCGGATGGTCAGTTACTTACGCCCGACTCTCTCACAGCCGGGACCGACGCACCGTCCAACTCGAGCCAGCGGGTCGGGTTCAGCCCGTGCAAGAAAGGCAGATCGTGGCTGGCCACGATCAGGGCGCCGCGGTAGGCAGCCAGTGCGTCGGTCAGTTCGGCAACACTGGCCAGATCGAGATTGTTGGTGGGTTCGTCCAACAGCAGCAGTTGCGGTGCCGGGTCCGCCATCAACAGGGCGGCCAGGCTGGCCCGAAACCGTTCGCCACCGGACAGGGTGCCCACCACCTGATCGGCCCGGCGGCCACGGAACAGGAACCGGGCCAGGCCGGCCCGGATCGTGTTGTCGTCGGCGGCGGGGGCGAAGTTGGCCACGTTGGCCAGCACCGTCCGTTCCGGATCGAGGATGTCCAGTCTCTGTGGCAGATACCGGATCGGTACGAAGGTCTCCCGCTCGCCCGCAACCGGTGGGCGCAGCCCGGCGATCGTGTCCAGCAGCGTGGTCTTGCCGACACCGTTGCGACCGGTCAGCGCGATCCGCTCGGGGCCCCGCAGGTCAAGCGTGATCGGGGCCCCGACCTGGGTCTGCACCTCGGTCAGGCGCAGCACCTGCCGCCCGGACGGCACCGAAGTGGCCGGCAGGTTGATCCGGACCGTCCGGTCGTCCCGGATCGCCGATTCCGCAGCAGCGAGGTCCTTCTTCGCCTTCTCGACCTTGTCCTGATGCAGGTTGCGCTGTTTGCCGGCCGAGACCTGGGCCGCCCGCCGGCGCGCTCCCATCACGATCTTGGGCTCGCGCTTCTGATCCCACATCTTCTGTCCGTACCGCGCCCGCCGGTCGAGAGTCGTCCGGGCCTCGATGAGATCCCGCTCCTGCCGGCGCAGGTCCTGCTCGGCCGCGCGCGCGAGCCGTTCGGCGGTGTCCTGTTCAGCCGTCACGGCTGCCTCGTAGGCCTCGAAGTTGCCGCCGTACCACCGGATTCCCCCGTCACGCAGATCGCCGATCTGGTCGACCAGAGCGAGCAGTTCTCGATCGTGGGTGACGATGATCAGGGTGCCGGACCAGCCCTGCACCACCCGATACAGCCGCTCCCGGGCCACCCGGTCCAGGTTGTTGGTCGGTTCGTCGAGCAGCAAGACGTCCGGCCTTCGCAACAGCCGGGCCGCCAAGCCGAGCAGTACGGATTCACCACCGGACAACTGCCCGATGCCGCGAGTGAGCTCGACGTCGAGGCCCAGTTCGGCCAGCAGCACCGCCGCACGCTCGTCACAATCCCAGTCGTCGCCGACGAGGTCGAACAGCGCGGAATCGGTGTCACCAGCCTCGATTCGCCCGATAGCAGAACGGATCTCCCGAATACCGAGCACCTGCTCGACGCTGGAATCGGTGTTCAACTGCACGTCCTGAGGCAGATAGCCGAGTTCGCCGTGCACGGTGATCAAACCCGATTCCGGCGGCAATCGACCGGCGATCAGCCGCAGCAGGGTGGACTTTCCGGAGCCGTTCAGTCCGATCAGACCGGACCGGCCGGTGCCGAATGTGCAGCCGAGATCGGTGAAAACCGGGCTACCGTCGGGCCAGGCGAAGGAAAGTTCAGTACACACGACCGAGGTCGAAATAGACATGGGTGCTCCAAGCAGAGGTTGAACGCCGATGGCGGTGAGAACCTCAGCTGAGCAACGCGCACGTCCTTCGATCGGAAATGGGACGTCTGCGACTGTACGTCCGTGGAAGCCGCGCACCAAGCGATATTCCGTCAGCTCCAGTCGATCGCCTCGTAGCGGTCGAGCAAGCCCTGGCCGAACGCCGGATCCAGGCCGACCACATAGCTGATCCGGCCGCGAAGCCAGGCCCGGAAGTCCGGCCGATCGCGGGTCTGCGTCCGCCAGCCCCGGTCCACGCTGCACAGCGTAAGCGCGGGCCGGCAACGACCAGCGGCTCAGCCGGTGACGGCCACCGCTTCCGACGACCGGACCGGTTGCCGCAATGGACGCAGCAAGACCGCGGTGAGCAGGCCCACGACGATCGCGATGACACCGGCCAGCACGAAGATCAGGTTCAGCCCGCTGGCGAAGGCGGAGTGGATCGCGGCCGACGCCGCCTCCCGGTTCGCCGCCGGCACCGATTTCAGGATGACCTGGGTCTGGCCGCCACTGACCGCGGGCGCCAGCTTGCCGGTGCCGGTCTGGTGCTGATCGAGCACCGACCCGACCCGCGACTGCAGGATGGTGCCGAGGACGGCGATACCGAAGGCGAAGCCCAACTGCCGCAGGGTGTTCATGCCACCGGAGGCCATACCGCCGCGATGCATCGGAACCGCCCCCATCACCGAGGAGGCCAGCGTCGGCGAGACCAGCCCGACGCCCAGACCGACGATCAGCAGGCCGAGTTGCAACGAGCCCCAGCGCGAGCCGGCGTTGAGCTGGGCCTGCAGGATGCCGCCGATCCCGATCAGCAGCATGCCGCCGGCGATGATGAAGCGCGGGTCCCGACCGTGCAGGGTGCGCCCGATCGCGGCGGCGACGAAGAAGGACATCAGACTCAACGGCAGGTAGACCAACCCGGCCTGCAGTGGCGAGAGCCTGAGTACCGACTGCAGCCAGATCGAGGAGTAGGCCAGGTAGCTGAAGGCACAGGCCGAGAAGGCGAACGCGACCAGCATGGCGCCGGTGAAGCGACGGTCGGTGAACAGGTGCAGGTCCAGCATCGGGTGCTCGATCCGCAGTTCCACCACGGCGAACGCCGCCAGCAGGACCAGTCCCGCGATGATGCAGCCCAGCGTCGTCGCCGACAACCAGCCGTCGTCACCGGCCTTGACGAAGCCGTACGTGGTCAGCGCGGCGAAGCCGGTGAAGGTGAGCATGCCGATCGGGTCGAAGCTGGCCCGATGTTCACCTCGGCCGCCGTGCAGCACGGCCAGGGTCAACGCGACGGCGACGACCGAGATCGGCACGTTGACCAAGAAGATCCAGCGCCACGACAGGTGCTGGGTGAGCAGGCCACCGACGATCGGTCCGGCCGCCGCGGCGGCACCGCTGACCGCGCCCCAGATGCCATAGGCCGTGCCACGGTCGCGGCCGGAATAGGTCGAGTTGATCAGGGCAACCGTGGTCGCGAACATCGCCGCGCCGCCGATCCCCTGGACCGCGCGAGCGGCGATCAGGGTCGTTGCGTTCGGTGAGATGCCGCAGACCAGGGACGAAGCCGCGAACACGACCAGCCCGATCAGATAGACCAGACGACGTCCGATCAGGTCGGACACCGAGCCGGCGCTGAGCAGCAACGCGGCCAGCACCAGGGCATAGATGTCGACGACCCACTGCAACGACGAGAACGCCGTCTTCAGGTCGGTGGCCATGGCCGGCAGAGCCACGTTGACGATGGTGACGTCCAGCAACAGCATGAACGTGCCCAGGCAGATGGCGACCAGCGGCAACCAACGGCGCATTGTTCTCACTCCTCGATACGACCGACGCAACTGAGGAGAAGCTTCCTCTTCCGGTCTGACAACGACGCAACCACAGCGGCCCGGGCGTAGAATTCCTCCAATGTCGATGCCCAGACGGATGGATCCCGCCATGCCGGACGAGCTGGATCGCAAGATCATTCAGGCGGTCGCGCTGCATCCTCGAGCCCCGTTCGCGCTGATCGGCGACGCGCTCGGGGCGTCCGAGCAGACCGTCGCGCGCCGCTACCGGCGGCTGCAGGCCGACGGGGTCATCCGGGTGATCGGCCTGGTCCGACCCCAGCTGGCCGGCTACGAGCGGTGGATCCTACGGATCCAGTGCCGGCCGGCCGCGTCGGCGAAACTGGCCGAAGCACTGGCCCGCCGGGTCGATGTCAGCTGGGTGAGTATCTCGGCCGGCGGTTCCGAGGTCATCTGCACCACCCGAACCCGCAGCGACGTGGACAACCACGATCTGCTGCTGCAACGGTTACCCCGGACGGCCGAGGTGCAGACGTTGAGCGCCTACGCGATCCTGCACCACTTCGACCCGGCGGCGGAATGGCATGGCCTTGAGCCCGCGCTGACCGAGGATCAGATCGCCTTGTTGCACAGGCCGAATCCTGATTCCGACAGCACGGCGCAGATCACCGACGCCGACTCCGCCCTGTTGGCCGGACTGGCCCGGGACGGCCGGGTCAGCCTGGCCCGGTTGGCCGACGAGACCGGCTGGAGCTCCGCTCGGGTGGGCCGCCGGATCGACCAGTTGACCGGCTCCGGGGCGATCTACTTCGACGTCGATCTGGCCGTGGAACGCTTGGGATTCTCGTCCATGAGCAACCTCTGGCTGACGGTGCCGCCGGGCGACTTGGACGCCGTCGGGACAGCCTTGGTGCAGCACGACGAGGTGGCCTTCTGCGCCGCGGTCACCGGCACCGCCAACCTGACCGCGGCCGTGGTCTGTCGCAACCAGGCCGAGCTCTACCGCTACGTATCGAGCCGGGTCGGTGCGATCCCGTCGATCCGGGCGGTGGAGATTTCTCCCCTGTTGCGTCGGGTGAAACAGGCCGGCTCGATCCTGACGGCGACCGGCATCGCGCCGTAGCCGGCCTGGTTGGATCGGACCGCACCGGGTACAACAACCAGCAGTGTCACGATCGTCGTCGTCGGCCGGTCACTCGTTCCATCCCGGACCGAGATCTCCGGCGCCGGCATCCGTAACCGCGGGGCCGGCCGGTTCGGACGGTGAACCGCCGGCCTGACTACCAGCGATCCAGGTGCAGGACGTCGTCGAGAGGCTGTCGCGGCGCGGGCTTGAAGGTCTCGCCGGTGTAGTACGCGGTCGGGATCAACGCTGCCTGGTGCACGTCGTCGGGCAGCCCGAGGATCGCCGAAACCTCACTCTCATAAGCCAAATGCAGCGTGGTCCAGGCAGTGCCCAGCCCTCGGGCTCGTGCGGCCAGCATGTAGCTCCAGGTCGCGGGCAGCAGCGATCCCCAGAACCCGGCCTGATTGCCGGTCCCGAGCGCGCGCGAACGCAGGCACGGGATCAGCAGCACCGGCACGTCACCCATGTGTTCACCGAGATACTCGACGCTGTCACCGACCCGTTGCTGCACCGGAGCCCGGCCCGGGTCGTCGGCGAACAACTTGCCGGCCGCGTGGGTCGACTCGGTGTACTCACGGGTGGCCCTGCGATAGACCTCACCGATCCGCTCACGCTGCTCGGGATCGGTGACGACCACCCACTGCCAGGTCTGCCGGTTCGACCCGGACGGAGCCTGCAGCGCGATCTCCAGGCACTCGTGGATCAGCTGCATGGGTACCGGTCGCGTCAGGTCGAGCCGCTTGCGCACGGTGCGGGTCGTGCTCAGCAGTTCATCGGGATTCAGTTCGACGGTGTAGGCCATGAGGTCATGATGCCGCGAGTCGGTCAGTCCGGGGCGAGCGCACTCCCGACCGCTAAAGACTCTGTTAGCCTGCGAGCCGATCCCACTACCCTCACAGCAGAAGAGTCCTGATGCTCCGTCGCCTACTCAGCACCATCGCCGCCTCCGCACTGCTTTCCGTTGCCATCGCCGTTGCCCCCGGGGTCGCGGCGGCGGCGGCGCCGTGCAGCGGCACGGTCTGCGTCACCACCTTGTCCGGCAGTACGGCGCTGGCCCAAGGCGCAACCGGTACGGCTGACTGGTCGATTCAGATCGACTCCGGCCAGGCCGAGCTCAGTTTCATCGCCCACCAGACCTCCGGTCTGCAGGCTATGGCCGGCAGCGCCCGATTCGACGGAGCCGCCCTGCCCGCTTCGGCGATGTCCATCACCGGCCACACGGTCACCATCGACCTGTCCTCGGTGAACCCGGTGGCCGCCGGATCGCACCAACTGATGTACCGCGTGCGGATGGCACCGGCCGCGGTACTGGATCAGTCGATCAGCGCGTCGGTGAGCTTCGACAACACCATCGGCGGGCCGGTCACCGTGTCGAGTCCGCCGGCGGAGGGGTTTGCCCTGACCAAGCCGGACTTCTCCATCGAGCCCATCCAGGCTTCAATCGACAAGATCACTGCCGGCAATCCCTTTTACCTCGACCTGCGGCTGCACGGAACGTCGAGCGTGCCTTCGCAACTCCGGCTCACCATCCCGGCCGGATTCAGTTTCGTCCAAGCCACCCAGGGTGAATTCCAGCAACAGGCCATTCCCTGTACCGGCGGCGTCACGGTCAAGTGCTCCGGAATCAACTACGGATCGTTCACCGACGTCACTTTGACGATCCGCGCGAATGCCGGCGACCGCCCGGGCACGACCGGTTCGCTGACGGCATCCGTGCAACCGGTCGGCGTCCCCGACGCGACGCCGTCCGACAACACCCGGTCCGTCGCGGTCACCGTTGGCGGAACGGTTGCCCTGAACGTGACGGTCAGCAGTCCGTACGGCGAGACGGCCCGTCCGAACAACCTCGAATCGACGCTGCTGCCGATCGGCAAGCCGACCGTGCTGACGCTGTCGGTAACCAACCAGGGTCCGGACGCGGCCTCCGACGTCAGCGGACGGATCGTGATGGAGACGAACACCGACGACTACTTCACGCTGGGTTTTGGGCCAGGCATCACCGGACAGCAGAGCTCGCCACACCACTTTGCCGTGGCCACATGGCGAATCGGGCACATCTCCGTCGGCCAGACCGCCGTCTCGACCATCACGGTCACCCCGAAGCGCTTCGGTGATCGGGCCTTCCTGAGCCTGTACCTGAACAGCACAGAGCTGAACACGTTGCAGTGCGACAGCCGCGCCTGCCTCAGCTCCGGTGGGATCGGCATAGAGGTAGTCGGCGCGGCCTCGACCGGTTCCGGTTCCGGTTCGAGCTCAGCTTCGTCTGGGACCGGCCCCGAGCTGGCCAACACCGGCGCACAGACCACGACGCCGTTGTACACCGGACTGCTGGCCGTCCTGATCGGAGCTGCGTTCGTTCTGGTGGGGCGCCGCCGTCGGGCCTGATCGGTGCCGTCGCCGACCTCAGTTGTCCAATGCCGACCAGGGGAAATCGATCCAGCGGTCGGTGTGCTTCCAGACGAAGTCGCAGTCCACGGTGGAATGCGGCTTCTGGTAGATCACCGCGGTCTTGACCTCGGCGACCTTGCCCACACAGAACTGGCGGACCAATTCCAGGGTGGCCCCGGTGTCGGCGACGTCGTCGGCGATCAGCACCCGGGCGCCGCCGAGGTCGACCGCGTTGGGTACCGGCGGCAGCATCACCGGCAACGGCAACCGCTGGTCGACCCCGGTGTAGAACTCCACATTCATCACGTGCAGGTTCTTCACGCCGAGGGCATAGCCGAGAGCGCCGGCGGTGAACAATCCACCCCGGGCAATGGCCAGAATCAGATCGGGCTCGTACTGGCTGCTCAGGATGGCGTCGGCCAGTTCCAGACTCGACTCGCCGAACTGTTGCCAGGTCAGCCGTTCATGGCCTTCGGTGCCGGTCGCTTCGTCGGCCGCTTCGGATGGCGCGCTGGGAAGGGTCACGTGCGAATCCTTCCACGGCGTTGTTACACCTGAACATCCTCGATGTGGTTGTGGACACCCGTCGGCCAGCCGGATAAACCGCCCCTAAGCCGCGAACCGCGCTTACATTTCCGGCCGGTCTGGAAGAATTCTGGGAATCAGCCGTAGCTTTTGTGGCCACATCGGCGTTGAGCAACACGCTCCGCCGAATTTCGCTC
>CAZZZW010000046.1:4145-18174 GCA_964658795.1 Phormidium nigroviride PCC 7112 | reverse complement strand
CCGACACGCCGAGGTGTTGCGCAAGTTGTGGCCGCACAATGGCGAACCGATGAGTGGGCGGCTACTCCGCGGCCGGGGTGGCCAGCGACTGCTGCAGGATCTGGGCCACGTCCAGCACCTGGACATGGTCCTTCGCAGTGCCGTCGGCCTTCTTCGCGGTGACCGCGTCGGACAGCATCACCATGCAGAACGGGCAGGCGGTCGAGATCAGGTCCGGGTCGAGCCCGATGGCCTCGTCGGTGCGCTCCATGTTGATGCGCTTGCCGATCTTCTCCTCCATCCAGAACCGCGCCCCGCCGGCCCCGCAGCAGAAGCCGCGGTCCTTGCAGCGGTGCATCTCCTGCGACTTCAGCTGGGGAATCGCGCCCAGTACCTCGCGCGGCGGGGTGTAGACCTTGTTGTGCCGCCCCAGGTAGCACGGGTCGTGATAGGTGACGTTCTTGTCCACCGGCTCGACCGGCGTCAGCTTGCCCTCGTCCACCAGCTTGGCCAGCAACTGGGTGTGGTGCACAACCTCGTAATGCCCGCCGAGCTGGGGGTATTCGTTGGCGATCGTGTTGAAGCAATGCGGGCAGGTGGCCACGATCTTCAACGGATGTGATCGCTCGATCGAGTTCAGCGTCTCGACGTTCTGGGCGGCCAGCATCTGGAACACGAACTCGTTACCCAGCCGCCGGGCCGAATCACCGGTGCAGGTTTCGTTCGCTCCCAGAATGGCGAACTCCACCCCGGCGATGTTCAGCAACTCGGCGAACGCCTTGGTGACCTTCTTCGAGCGATCCTCCAGGGCGCCGGCGCAGCCGACCCAGAACAGGTACTCGACCTCGGTCGGCAGCTGCTCACCGGGCGATATCCGGCGCACGTCGAAGGAGACCTCGTTGGCCCATTCCTCCCGGTTCTTGTCCGGCAGGCCCCACGGGTTGCCCTTGTTCTCCAGGTTGCGCAGCATCGTTCCGGCCTCGGACGGGAACGACGACTCGATCAGCACCTGGTAGCGGCGCATGTCGACGATGTGGTCGATGTGCTCGATATCCACGGGGCATTGTTCGACGCAGGCACCACAGGTCGTGCAGGACCACAGCACGTCCGGGTCGATCACGCCGAGGGAGGCCGCGTCGCCCACCAGCGGGCGCGAGACCTGGTCCGGACCACTGCCGGTGACTCGACCGAAGCCCGATTCCGGCACCCCGTGATGACCGCCGGCGCCGGCTTCGGTGTCCTGGCCCGGCTCCAGCGCGCCCTCGTCCGGAACCGCCTTTCCCCCGATGAGATAGGGGGCCTTGGCGAACAGGTGGTCGCGCAGGTCCATGATCACCAGCTTGGGCGACAACGGCTTGCCGGTGTTCCAGGCCGGGCACTGGGACTGGCAGCGGCCGCACTCGGTACAGGTGGCGAAGTCCAGGTAACCCTTCCAGGTGAAGTCCTCGATCTTGCCCTTGCCGAAGACGGTGTCCTCGGACAGGTTCTCCACATCCATGAAGTCGATGACCTTGCCGTCGGCGTCGGTCACCGGCAACAGCGGGCCGAGAGCCTTGGGCAGCCGCTTGAAGTAGACGTTGATCGGGGCGGTCGCGATGTGCAGGTGCTTGGAGTACGTGACGATGATCAGGAAGGCCAGCACGATGGCTAGTTGCAGCAGCAGGAAGGTCGTCGACAGGCCGCGGTTGTAGTCACCGGTACCGAGGGCCTTGGCCACCAGGTAGGAGGCGAAGGTCCACTTGGAGTGTCCGTAGGGGAACTCGTCGGCGTTCATCTGAGCGCCGCGCAGCAGCAGCAGCGTCACGATGACCAGGGTGATCATGGCCAGGATCAGCCAGGCCGGTCCGGTGTGCGACCCGTAGAACCGGGACTCGCGCTTCTTGCGTTCGGGCTGGTTGCGGTAACGCAGCACGGCGAACGTGGCCAGGCCGAGCAGGACCGCCACCGACATGAAGTCCTCGAGGAAGCCCAGTGCCTGCCACTTGCCGATGATCGGGATGTGGAAGTCCCGGTTGATCAGCAGCGCGCCGTAGGCCTCGAGGATGGTGAGGTTCAGGATGATGAAGCCCCACATGGTGAAGAAGTGGGCCAGTCCGGGGACCGACCACTTCAACAGCTTCTTCTGGGCCAGCACCTCTTCGGCGTCGTTGACCACCCGCTCCCCGCCGGGCTTTCCTCGGCCGGGCGCGGCAGTGCCGGAGCGGATCAACTTGACCAGCCAGAGGACGCGCCGTCCGGCGATCGCGACGGTCGCCACCGTCATGAGCAAGGTCAGGATGATGCGCAACGCCACTGCTTACCTCCAGCGTCGGGCCGGTCGGTCCCTCGGTCGAGGACACGTCGGGGGGAACCGGCGAAAGACTGAAGGTAAGAGTACGCATAGTTACCGGCGGGTAACCACGCGATGCCACCAGCGAATTGATCACACCGGCTCGCCAAAGCCACGGATGGGCCTCAGCGATCGTCCTTGACGTCGCCGACGAAGTCCTTGCTCGGGTCGATCGCGGTGCACATGACGGTGTGGTTGCCTCGGCTCCAGGCCGAAGGGTCGGGGTAGAACTCGCCCGGCCGTACCACCCGCTGGGCGGTCGAGCCCGTGAAATACGTGCGGGCCTTGACCTCGCAGGACTGCAACGCCCGCCCGGGCAGGGTCGCGTCATGGCTGCCCGTCATCCTGACCGAGGCGTAGACCTGCGCGTTGTGGGGCACGCTGCACGGCATCACGGTCAGGAAATGATGGTTGGCCCCGATGTTCTGGTCGTCGTGGTAGCAGTCGCCGACGTGCAGATCGGTGGCCGGCCACAGCCCCTTCTTCACCACGGCTCCGGACGAGTCGCGCTGAGCCAGGTGCGAGCCGAGGACCGCGATCCCGGCGACGATGCCGGCGACCCAGAGGATCGACAGGACGAGCCCGGTGACGGCCATCCAGCGGCCCTTGCGCAACGGGGTCCGGGTGCGCACGATGCCGACGATGCCGAGCACGAAGCCGACCGGGACGGTGGGCAGGATGCCGAAGATCAAAGCCAGAATCGAAACGACGTCGCGTGGCCGACTGGTCGGGACCGGCTGGTACTGCGGATAGCCCATCGGTGGCATCGGACCCGGTCCGGCGCTCCAGCCACCGGCGGGGTAGGGCTGCGGTGCGCCCGTCGGCGGCGGGAAGTGCGGGACCGGCTGGTGTGCGGCCGCCTCGGCCCGCGCTGCCTGGTCGGCGGCCTTGGCCTTGGCCCGCTCGGCGTCGGCGGCGTTCTCCTCGGCGATCCAGCCTTCCCAGTCGATGGTGCTGGCCTGCCGGTTCCAGTGGGCGTCGTTGGATTCGGAGCCCGGCTGGGTGTCGGTCACGATACGTCCTCGAGCTGGTCGGAATGCGCGGCATTGCCTCCGTTCTATCGGCGTGTGGGAGCGAAATCATAGGCGGCTCCGAGTAGCCAAGTACCCGATACCGTGAGTATCGTCTAACGCCATGAAGACGAAGGATCCGATGGCTCTCGGGCTGGCAGCACTCAACCGTCTGGCCGGTGTCAAGGCGCTGGACCGGTTCGGGCTGCGCAAGCCGGTCGAGCGGGGCGTCTACCAGGCGACGAAGACCGGTTTCCGTGCTGTCGGCGCGGCGACCCGAACCTTTACAGCCGCGACCCGTCCGAGCGCACCCAGCCGGCTGCCGAACGCCGCCGGCCGGGCATTGTTCGACCTGACGCCGACCGAGGAACAGCAGATGATCCGGGCGGCCGCCGGTGAGTTCGCCGCCGAACAGTTGCGCCCGGTCGCGCCCGAAGCCGACTCACTCTGCCTGCCGCCGGACGGTCTGCTGAAGCGAGCGACCGCCGAGCTCGGCATCGCCTACGTCGGCATCCCGGCCGAACTCGGGGGCGCCGGCACCGAACGGTCGGCCGTCACCGGCGCGCTGATCGCCGAGGCGCTGGCCCACGGCGACATGGGGCTGGCGGTCGCACTGCTGGCTCCGTCGGCTGTGAGTACCGCCCTGGTCCTGTGGGGCAACGAGACCCAGCAGGCGACCTACCTGCCGGCGTTCGCCGCTGACGATGCGCCCGGGGCCGCGCTGGCCGTGCTGGAGCCGCATGCGCTGTTCGACCCGTTCGCGCTCCGGACGACCGCCCGCCGGGTCGGCAACGGCTACCGGCTGGACGGTGTCAAGTCGCTGGTCCCGGGCGCCTCGACCGCGGAGCTGTTCGTGATCGCGGCCGATATCCCGGGCGAAGGCCCGGCGCTGTTCCTGGTCGAATCGGCCTCGGCCGGCCTCGGGGTCAGTGCCGAACCCTCGATGGGGTTGCGGCCGGCCAACCTCGGTCAGATCCACCTCGACGGCGTCACGGTCGGTCCGGCCGGCAAGTTGGCCGCCGGGGCCGACTACCGCGATTGCATCCGGCTGAGCCGGGTGGGCTGGGCGTCGCTGGCCGTCGGCACCGCTCAGGCGGTGCTCGATTACGTGATCCCGTACGTCAACGAGCGTGAGGCGTTCGGTGAGCCGATCAGCAACCGCCAGTCGGTGGCGTTCCTGGTCGCCGACATCGGCATCGAACTCGAGGGCATGCGGCTGGCCACCTATCGGGCCGCGAGCCGGGCCGAGCAGGGCAAGCCGTTCGCCCGCGAGGCCGCGCTGGCCCGCACGCTGACCGCCGAGTACGGCATGAAGATCGGCAGTGACGGGGTCCAGTTGCTCGGTGGGCACGGCTTCGTGAAGGAACACCCGGTCGAACGCTGGTACCGCGACCTCCGCGCCGCCGGCCTGATGGAAGGCGTCGTGCTGGTATGAGCCGTTTGCGCGAAGGGCAGGTTGCCTAGTGAGTATCAATCTGGAAGTGCCCGGCAAGTTCAAGGGCCTGATCAAGCAGTCGCACGACGTGGCCGTCGAGGTATTGCGGGCCAACTCGCGCAAGTACGACCTGGCCGAACACGAATACCCCACGGAACTGGACATGTTGGCCGCGCTGGTCGACGGACTGAATGACTCGGGCTCAGGTGGCACCGGTGCGACCGGTGTCCGCCGCAGCGATACCCCTACGAACAAGGGCGAAACCCGTAACGGGACGAACCTGTCCACCGTGCTGTCGATTCTCGAGGCGGCCTGGGGCGATGTTGCCCTGGTGCTGTCGATGCCGCGCCAGGGTCTGGGCAATGCGGCGATCGCCTCGGTGGCCAATGACGAACAGCACGAACGGTTCGCCGGCGTCTGGGCGGCGATGGCGATCACCGAGCCCGGCTGTGGGTCCGACTCGGCCGCGATCCGCACGACCGCGGTCAGGGACGGTGACGATTACCTCATCAACGGCGAGAAGATCTATGTGACGTCGGGCAAACGGGCCGACGCCGTCGTGGTGTGGGCCAGCCTCGATCGATCCAAGGGTCGGGCCGCGATCAAGTCCTTCGTGGTCGAGAAGGGCACCCCGGGCATGCAGGTTGAACGGCTGGAGCACAAGCTCGGCATCCGGGCCTCGGACACGGCCACGATCCGGTTCACCGACTGCCGGGTACCGGCGGCCAACCTGCTCGGCAGCGCCGACATCGAGCAGGGGTTCGCCGGGGCGATGCAGACCTTCGACAACACCCGGCCGCTGGTGGCCGCGATGGCGCTCGGGGTGTCCAAGGCGGCGCTGGACGAGACCCGATCTGTCTTGAAGAAGGCGGGAATCGAGGTCGACTACGACCGTCCGGCGTTGACCCAGTCCGCCGCGGCGGCGACCTTCCTGCAGCTGGAGGCGGACTGGGAGGCGGCGTACCTGACCACCCTCGAGGCGGCCTGGATGGCCGACAACAACGAGCCGAACTCACTGCAGGCGTCGATGGCCAAGGCCAAGGCCGGCCGGTCGACCACGGCCATCACGTTGAAGTGTGTGCAGCTGGCCGGATCGTTGGGCTACAGCGAGAACGGGCTGTTGGAGAAGTGGGCCCGGGATGCCAAGATCCTCGACATCTTCGAGGGAACCCAGCAGATCCAGCAGCTGATCGTGGCCCGCCGACTGCTCGGCAAGTCCTCCTCCGAGCTGAAGTAGGTCTGGACGAGCACGTAGTGGAATCGGTCCGTTGCGAACCAGATTCCACTACGTGGCGGGGTCATCGACGTCCGGCGCTGCAGCTCAGCTCAGCGATGCCAGCCGGCGGCGCGCCTGCTGCAGGTTGGCCAGCCGGTTCTCCCAGGTGATGCCGGTGCCGAGCAGGACCAGCCCGACGGCGGCGATGGCCGCCCACCGCGGTACCGCCAGGGCATACGGCCCGATCTCCCGGATGACCAGGATACCGAGCTCGAATGCTCCGATCAGCAAAGGCGATTGCCGCTTCAACCGGGACCCGGCCAGGACGAGCGCGAGGGCAGCCGCCCCGACGGCCCAGGCCCGCCAGCTCAGCGGTTCCCGCAGCGCCATGATCGTCGAAGGCAGGGTCAGGATGAGTAGGCCCGGGGCGTAGCTGAGCCAGGACGACAACTCGCGGCCGCGCGCCTCTCGGTGTCCGACGGCCAGCACGATGACACCCAGCGGCACGCAGTACAGCTCGACCGCATGCACCTGGTGCACCGCCCCCTCGATCCAGATCGCACCGGTGATGGCGGCGAAGGACAGCCACAGCCACCACCGACGCGAAGGTGACAACGCCGCGGCGATCGCACTGACCGCGGCGATCGTCAGCAGACCGGCTACGGCCGGGGTGCCGTCGGACGGGCTGACCACGTGGGCGGCCGCGCTGGTCGCGATCAGCAACTGGGCCAACGCCACCAGTTCGGCTCCGGTTCGCTGGACCTGGTCGGACAGCCGGCGCGCCACCACGACCCCGGCCAATGCACCGGCGGCATAGGCCCATCCGGAGTTGATGTCCGACGGCAGCGCCATCAGCAGACCCAGGGCCAGCGTTCCGGCGGCCAGCATCAGCTGGGCCGGACGGCGGGACAGGGCACCGACGACGGCGGCCGTGAGCAGCCACTCGGCCACGGCGAGCCAGGCGGCCGGGTGCCAGTTCAGGCTTATCGCCACGGCTGAAACCAGAGCGACCAGACCGATCCAGCTGCGGTGGGCCGGCAACTGGCCGACGGCGGTCAACCCGAGGGCGACCAGCAGGACCACCATCGCCCAGGTGCTTCCGGGGGTCCAGCCGTGCAACCGCAGATCGGCCGTGGAGCGCCAGACGCCGGTGCCCCGATCGACCCCCGCGAGGAGGCCGGACCCGACCGCGATACCCAGCAGCGGAACGGCGACGGTGCCCAGGGCGGTGCCCACCAGAGCGGCCGCCGCCCGCCAGACCGGGCTGGCGACGAACCCGATGGCCAGTGGGACGGTGAAACCGATCGCCAGTGCGGCCGCGAAGGGAAGGTAGGAATAGCCCGACGCGACAACGCTGAGCTCGAAGGCCAGCAACCCGGTTGCGGCGACGCCGGTGCGCAGCCAGCCGAGTCGAAGAACCGAGGGCGCCGCCGCCGTGAGGAGCGCCAGGGCCGCAGCCAGCGGCAGGTCCCACGCGTGTCCGTGCAGCAAGCGGGTGGCGTAATCGCCTTCGAGAATCTGGACGATGCCGGCGGCCAGCAGCTGCAGCCACGGCAGCGGGGTCCAGGCGCCGGCCACGATCGCGCCGATCCGATATCCGGCCCGGCGCAGCCCGAGCGCCAGGGCGCCGGTGCCGGCCACCGTACCGGCCAGTTGGATCGACGTGGGCAGCGAATTGACCGACAGTATCGAGGTAATTGCTGTCGTCGCCGCCAATGCCAGCGCGACCTGGGCCGAGACCAGCCGGAGTGGACGGACCAGGATCAGGCTGCTCAGTGCCACGATGGCGACCAGGCCGGCCCCGAGGGCGGTGAAGACGTGTAGTGGCATCGCATCGAGCCCGAGCAGGTTGGCCCGGCGGCTGGCGAAGACGTCCAGGGCCAGGTCGGCAAAGGTGATGGCCGAGAGCGTTTCAGCCGATCCCCGCAGGCCTTTCCGGGTCGCGAGGCCGGCCAGCGCGCCCAGCAGCCCGGTGACGCCACCGAGCACCGCGACCTTGGCTCCGAGGGTCAGTGCCGTCCAGGACATGGACAGGAACACGATCGCGGCGACCACCAGGCAGAGTCCGCCGAGGCCGAGCAGGATGGCCGCCGGTCCGATCGGGAGCGGGCGCTTCGGCCTCGCGGGCGGCGGGAAGTCGTTCGATGCGTCCAGGTAGTGCGGGAACGTCGAGGGCGCGAAGCGCGGGCCGACGGCCGGACCAGGCTGCGGCGTGCCGGCGGCGAACGGCGCGACGGCCGGACGAGGCGCCGGAGCGGCGGCGGCCGGCACTCGTTCGCGTCGAAGCTGGGCCAGCGTCCGATCCGCGAGGCGCAGCTGGTCGGCCAGCCGGATGCCGGTGGGGCTGGTGAGGGCGACCGCACACTGCGGGCAGGTCAGCCCGGGACGGGGAGCCGGCAGCGGGGCCCGGCAACTCGGGCAGGTGATCGGGTCGAAGAACCAGTTGGATTCGTGCGGCATGGAAGGCGAACCTCTCGAAGAGTTGGTTCGCTCAGCCTCCGATCACCGCTTCCGGGTGAGCAGAGCAGAAGTACTCACCCAGCTAGGAGAAGAGCCCGCTGACGCCGCCGCCGAGGCCGCCGATGCCTTCCTTGGGATTGTTGCCCGGCGCGGCCTGGGCGACCCAGTGCGCGAACGCCTCGGGGTTGCGGGTCTGCAGCAGCACCCGGCCCGGTCCGGTGAAGTCGAACACCCAACCCTCACCGGTCTTCAGGCTCTGGATACTGCGACCCTGCACCGCGCGTCGCATCTGGAACTGCATGTTGAGGTCATAGGCCACCACATGGCCGGTGTCGACGACGACCTGCTCGCCCGGCTGCAGGTCGAGGTAGTCGATCGCGCCGTAGACGTTCACGATCGCCTCTCCCTGACCGCTGGCGCGGAACCCGAACCCGCCCTCACCACCGAACAGGTTGGCCATACCTCCCCATTGAGTGTCGATCTCGACGCCATGGGAGTTGGCGATCCAGCTGCCGCGGGTGATGTAGAACGGCCGGTCCGGCGTGATCGGCAGGTAGGTCACGTCGCCGGGCAGCACGCCGGCCACGTCAACCCAGCCACCCTGCGGCGGCGCGGTGTACGTCGTGACGAAGAACGATCCACCGCCGAGGGCCGCGCGCTTGAGACCCTTGAGAATGCCGCCCTGGGCCTTGGCCTCGAGTTGGACGCCGGCGCTGTGCGCGATCATCGCGCCGCCTTCGACGCGCATCGGTTCGCCCGGGGCCAAGATGCAACGAGCGACGGTGAAGGACGGGTTGTGCCGAAGCTGGATCTGCATGTCAGGAAAGCTACCCAATCAGCCGAACGCGAGCACGTATTCCAGCACCGTGAGCTCCGGATCGCTCAGCAGCGGTTCAGTACGCCCGGTCCGGACGAAGCCGAGAGTCTCGTACAAGGCGGTCGCCGCCGCGTTGCCGTTGGTGACCCAGAGTCGGACGGATTGGTAGTCGCCGGCCCGGGCCGAGTCGAGCATGGCCTGCAGCAGGGCCCGACCGACGCCGGTGCCGCGGGTCTCCGGGTCGACCCACATCGCATTGACCTCGCCGTCGGCGTTCTCGCCAGTCAGCGCGCGGAGCAGCCCGATGCCGACCGGCCGGCCGTCCGATCGAGCCAGATAGATCGCCGCGGTGGCCGGCCAGCTGCGCCACCGGTCCTCGGTATAGGCCAGCTCCCGCTCCAAGCTCGAGCCGAACGCGGACGGGTCGGCCGCCAGGCCGGCCAGCCGGACGGCCCGGATCTGCTGCCAGTCGTCGGCGCTTGCTCGGACGATGTCGACGGTCATACGCCCAGTCTGACAGTCATGATCTGCCCACGAATGGCCAGTTCGGGCACGAGTGGCCACCTATGACCAGCCACTCGTGCCGTAAGTGGCCACTCGTCGAACAAGCAGGATTGCTGTGACTGGGGTAACACGCAACCTGGGAAGTTGAGCGGAGTCGACTCAGTTCTTTTGACAGAGGGTCTCGCCACTCGGCACTATGGAAGCCAGGCGAGAGCCGAAAACCAACAGGCCACACAAGGCAGCAAGCACCACATAGAGGAGTTCACATGGCACGCGCGGTCGGTATTGACCTGGGCACCACCAACTCCGTCGTCTCCGTCCTGACGGGTGGAGAGCCGGAGGTCATCGCGAACGCTGAGGGATCGCGGACCACGCCGTCCGTCGTCGCGTTCGCCAAGAACGGAGAGGTCCTGGTCGGCGAGGTCGCCAAGCGCCAGGCCGTCACCAACATCGACCGGACGATCCGTTCGGTCAAGCGTCACATGGGCACCGACTGGTCGGTGACCATCGACGACAAGAAGTACACCGCGCAGGAGATCAGCGCGCGGATCCTGCAGAAGCTCAAGCGGGACGCCGAGGCTTACCTGGGTGAAGGGGTGACCGATGCGGTCATCACCGTCCCGGCCTACTTCAACGATGCCGAGCGGCAGGCCACCAAGGAAGCCGGCACCATCGCCGGCCTGAACGTGCTCCGGATCGTCAACGAGCCGACTGCGGCCGCGCTGGCCTACGGCCTGGACAAGGGCGAGACCGAGCAGACCATCCTGGTGTTCGACCTCGGTGGAGGCACCTTCGACGTCTCGCTGCTGGAGATCGGCGACGGCGTCATCGAGGTCAAGGCCACCAACGGTGACAACCACCTCGGCGGCGACGACTGGGACCAGAAGGTCATCGACTGGCTGGTCGAGAAGTTCAAGGGCGCGCACGGCATCGACCTGACCAAGGACAAGATGGCCATGCAGCGGCTGCGCGAGGCAGCCGAGAAGGCCAAGATCGAGCTTTCGAGTTCGCAGCAGACCAGCATCAACCTGCCCTACATCACCGTGGACGCGGAGAAGAACCCGCTGTTCCTGGACGAGACCCTGAGCCGCTCGGAGTTCCAGCGGATCACCTCCGATCTGCTCGAGCGCACCAAGGTCCCGTTCCAGAACGTGATCCGGGACGCCGGCCTGCCGGTCGACAAGATCGATCACGTCGTGCTCGTCGGTGGTTCCACCCGGATGCCGGCCGTGGTCGACCTGGTCAAGGAGCTGACCGGAGGCCGGGAGCCGAACAAGGGCGTCAACCCCGATGAGGTCGTAGCGGTCGGCGCAGCCTTGCAGGCCGGTGTGCTCAAGGGCGAGGTCAAGGACGTCCTGCTGCTCGATGTCACCCCGCTGTCGCTGGGTATCGAGGTCAAGGGCGGCCTGATGACCAAGCTCATCGAGCGCAACACCACGATCCCGACCAAGCGTTCGGAGATCTTCACCACCGCAGACGATAACCAGTCCAGCGTGCAGATCCAGGTCTATCAGGGTGAGCGTGACATCGCGGCCTACAACAAGAAGCTCGGCATGTTCGAGTTGACCGGGATTCCGGCCGCGCCGCGCAACATCCCGCAGATCGAGGTCACCTTCGACATCGACGCCAACGGCATCGTGCACGTGTCGGCCAAGGACCAGGCGACGGGCAACTCCCAGGGCATGACGATCACCGGTGGTTCGGGTCTGTCCAAGGACGAGATCGACCGGATGATGGCCGACGCCGAGGCGCACGCCGCCGAGGACAAGGAGCGTCGTGAGTCGGCCGAGACCCGCAACGGGGCTGAGCAATTGGTCTACCAGACCGAGAAGTTGATCGCCGACAATGGCGACAAGATCCCGGCCGAGTCCAAGACCGAGCTGGAGAACTCTCTGGCGGAGCTGAAGACGGTGCTGGCCGATGCCAACGCCAGTGGCGACTCGATCAAGGAGAAGACCGCAGCCCTTACCGAGGTGAGCAGCAAGGTCGGTTCCGCGATGTACGCCGCCAGCCAGGCCGAGACCCCGGACGCCGGATCGGCCGACGCCGGCGCCGCCGGTAACGACGACGACGTGGTCGACGCCGAGGTCATCGACGAGGACGGCAAGTAAGTCTGCCGGTCTCTCACCGCCCACCGCACGAAGGAGGTATGACGATGACCAGCGCTGGTGCCGGTGACGGCCGTTCCCCCGAAGCGGAACAGCCGACTCCCGGTTTCACCTTTGCCAACAAGCGAAAGATCAATTCCGATGGCACCCCGGTGCCGCCGGTCAGCCCGGAACAAGCCGACGCCGAGGCCGTCCTCGAAGCGGATGACGTGACCGAGGCCGAGCCGGCGACGGACGCGAACGAGGTGCTGGCCGCCGAACGACTGGCCGATCTGCAGCGGCTGCAGGCCGAATACGCCAACTACCGCAAGCGGGTCGAGCGTGATCGGGCCGTGGCTCGAGAACATACCATCGGCTCGGTGGTGGAAAGCCTGCTGCCGGTGCTCGACGACATCCAGCTGGCGCGCCAGCACGGCGACCTGGAATCCGGTCCGTTCGCCAGCATCGCCGAGAAGCTCGAGAGCACGCTCGGCAAGTACGGCGTGGAGCGCTACGGCGAGCCCGGTGTGCCGTTCGACCCGACCATCCACGATGCGCTGATGCATGTCGAGGAAGAACTGGCCGAAGGTACGGACGTCACCACGGTCGTCGGTGTGCTGCAGCCCGGCTACAAGATCGGGGAGCGGATCATCCGTCCGGCCCGGGTCACCGTGGCCGATCCGCAGTGAATCACGTAGGAACGTAGAGAGGAGGGAGCTCGGGGCATGGCAAATCAGGATTGGTTCGACAAGGACTTCTACAAGTCCCTGGGTATCACCTCTGACGCGAGTGACACCGACATCAAGAAGGCCTACCGCAAGCTGGCCAAGGACCTGCACCCGGACAAGAACCCGGGCAACTCCGCGGCCGAGCAACGGTTCAAGGAGGTCAGCGAGGCCTACGCCACGCTGTCCGATCCTGAGCAGCGCAAGGAGTACGACGCCGTCCGGGCGATGTCCCGGGGTGGTGCCCGCTTCACGGCCGGCTCGGGGTCGACCGGCGGTTTCTCCGACGACGTGTTCTCCGGCTTCTTCTCCCGCCAGTCCGGCCGAGGTGGTAACGCCGGTTATGGCGCCGGCAACGTCAGCGTGGACGACCTGTTGTCCGGCCTGTTCACCCAGGGCGGCGGCTACTCCGGTGGGCCGTACGGCGCACCCCAGACCGGTCGCGACATCGAGGCGTCGACCTCGCTGACGTTCCGCCAGGCAGTCGCTGGCGACACGGTCACCTTGCGTCGTGAGGACGGCTCGACCGTGACCACCCGGGTGCCGCCGGGAGTGCGGGACGGCCAGAAGATTCGCCTGCGCGGTAAGGGAAGTCCGGGGCCGGCGGGCAACGGTGACCTGATCCTCGAGGTGCACGTGGAACCGCATCCGCTGTTCGCCCGGGACGGTGACAACCTGACCATCACGGTCCCGGTGACCTTTGCCGAAGCCGCGCTCGGGGCGCAGATCAGCGTGCCGACGTTCGACGGGTCCGCAGTCACGGTGAAGCTGCCACCAGGCACTCCGTCCGGGCGCACGCTGCGGGTCAAGGGCCGGGGCGTCACGCGCAAAGACAGCACCGGCGACCTGCTGGTTCACGTCGCGGTCGCCGTACCGCAGAAGCTCGACGGCGCGGCCCGCGAGGCGGTCGAGGCATTGGCCGCGGCGACGGCCGGTGAGGACCCGCGAGAAAACTTGTTCGCCCAGGCGAGGCAGGCATGAGCAGCCCACATTTCGCTGACTCCGCCGCAGTCTTCGTGATCTCGGTGGCCGCCGAACTGGCCGGCATGCACCCCCAGACGTTGCGTCAGTACGACCGGCTCGGGCTGGTCTCACCGCAGCGGACGGCCGGACGGGGCCGCCGCTACTCTGCGCGCGACATCAGCCAGCTGCGTGAGGTCCAGCGGCTGTCCCAGCAAGAGGGGATGAACCTGGCCGGGATCAAACGGATCCTGGAGCTGGAGAACCAGGTACACGCCCTGCGCAGCCGGATCGCCGAGCTCGAGGCCGAGCAGCGGATCTCGGCGACGCCCAGCCGGCGAATGTTCTCGGCCGGCGCTCAGGGCGAGATCGTCTCGGTGCCGCTGCGCCGGGGCTTTGCCGATCCGTCCACCGCGCTGGTGGTCTGGCGCCCGCGCCAGTAGGTACGTCACGCCGTATTCCACTCCGTCGTTCCAACGTTCGCATGCCAGCTGGCGACGAACGTTG
>CAZZZW010000046.1:0-4135 GCA_964658795.1 Phormidium nigroviride PCC 7112 | reverse complement strand
ACGACGGAGTGTTTGCTTTTACGGAAAGGCCAACCCGACGTAGATGTGCGTGGTCAGCAACGGGGGTCCGTCGGTCGCCGTCGCATCCGGAGCGCTGGTGTCGACGCCGCCGGCCGCGATCTTGTCCAGGGTGCGCAGTCCGAGCGGCAGGATCTGGCCGAAGATGGTGTAGTCCGGCCGGAGCTTGGAGTCCTTGTAGGTAAGGAAGAACTGACTGCCGTTGGTGTCCGGGCCGGCATTGGCCATCGCCAACGTGCCGCGGGCATAGAGCCGCCCCGGTGAACCGGCCGGATCGCCCGGCCAGGTCGGCAGGTTGGTCGGCAGCTCGTCCTTGAACGAGTAGCCCGGGCCACCCTCGCCCGTCCCGCTCGGATCGCCACACTGCAGCACCGACAACGTCGGGTAGGTGGTCAGCCGGTGGCAGATGGTGTTGTTGTAGAAGGCCGAACGCAACAGGTGCACGAATGACTGCACCGTGCACGGGGCCTCGGCCCGGTTCAGCACCATCGGGATCAGGCCGCGGTTGGTGACGAAGGTGACCAGTTCCCGGCCGTGGTTCGGGGTGTGTTTCGGGTCGGGTGGCAGCGAGACCGGCCGGACCGCGGGGTCGTCCGGGGTCGGGGTGTACTGGCACGGGCCGCTGGTCGGCTGGGTCGGGGTGCTCACCGGGTGGGCACTGGCCACGGCCGGGCTGAGTCCGACCAACATCGCGGTGGCGAGTCCGGTGACAGCCAGGGTGCGCAGACGGATCATGACGATCCCTTTCTGCTCGGGGACAGGAGATGCCCGGATTGTGGCAGTCCGGCGGGAAGGTCGCTGTGAAGCCGAGTCGGGGGGGTCGAGCGCCTGTCGGTCGGGTCCGATCGGAGCAACGTCACCCGGCCAGGTGGGTTCGCAGGCGCTCGAGCACGGTCTCGATCGGCTCATCACCGGTGACTTCGATGATCTCGGCGTCCGGGCGGTCGTGCGCCAGCCGCACCAGCCGGTCGTACATCTGGTCGAGATCACCGGCCATCGTCGTGGCGCCGGGGTGATCGGCGATCGGGTGCGCACCCCGGTGGGCGAACCGGCGCTGGACCACCGACAGCGGCGGCAGCAAAACCAGGTGCCGGAAGTGTTTTCCGCCGACTGCGGCCAGCTGATCGATGAACTCGGGCCGGCCGAGGAATTGCGGCACGATCACGTCCCGGTCTGCGGACAGCTGGGCCTGGCACATGGCCAGCGCGAGCCGCCGGGCCGCCAAGCCGGTAGCCGTCAGATCGTCCTGCCAGCGGCCGAGGTGCAGCCAGAGGTCGTCCAGATCCAGGTTCAGCGCCAGCGGATGCTCGTCCACCCACAGCCGAGCGAGGGTCGACTTGCCCGAGGCGGGCGGGCCGTTCAGAAGTGCGAGCAGGGAAATCTCCAAGGTTGAGCGGAACAGACTCAAGTCTTGCCGCGTTGACGTCTGTGACGGCGAAAGACCGCCCAGGAACAGAGTGCTAGCACAACACAACGAACAGAGGTAAACAACGAACATGGATCTGACCACGCTCAGCCAGAAGGCGCTGTCCACGGCCGTGCAGGACGCCGCACAGCGCGGGAATCCTTCGGTCGAACCAGTGCATCTGGCCTCGGCCCTGCTCTCCGACGAGGCCGGTCTGGCCCGTCCGATGGTGCAGTCGATCGGCGTCGATCCGTCCGAGCTCGTGCACGAACTCAACGCCCTGATCAGCAAGCTGCCGGCCGCGGCCGGATCGACGGTGCAATCGCCACAGACCTCACGCGGGCTGATGAACGTCCTGTCGGCGGCGCAGCGGATCGCCAAGGACGCAACCGACGAATATGTCTCCGGCGAGCACCTGCTGCTGGCCCTGGCCGAGGTCGAGTCCGAGGTGTCGGCGCTGCTGACCCGCCGCGGCGCCACCAGTGAGGCCCTGCGGGCGGCGCTGCAGCAGGTCCGGGGCTCGGCCCGGGTCACCAGTCCGGATCCCGAAGGCACCTATCAGGCGCTGGAGAAGTACGGCGTCGATCTGACCGAGGCCGCCCGCGAGGGCAAGCTCGACCCGGTGATCGGACGTGACTCCGAGATCCGGCGGGTGGTCCAGGTGCTCTCGCGGCGGACCAAGAACAACCCGGTGCTGATCGGCGAACCCGGCGTCGGCAAGACGGCGGTGGTCGAGGGCCTGGCCCAGCGGATCGTGGCCGGCGACGTTCCCGATTCCCTTCGTGGCAAAAGGCTGATCTCGCTCGACCTGGGCGCGATGGTGGCCGGTGCGAAGTACCGCGGCGAGTTCGAGGAGCGGTTGAAGGCGGTGCTGACCGAGATCAAGGATTCCGATGGCCAGGTCGTCACGTTCATCGACGAGCTACACACCGTGGTCGGTGCCGGGGCGACCGGCGAGAGCGCGATGGACGCCGGCAACATGCTCAAACCGATGCTGGCCCGGGGTGAACTGCGACTGGTCGGCGCGACCACGCTGGACGAGTACCGCGAACACATCGAGAAGGACCCCGCGTTGGAAAGGCGATTCCAGCAGGTCCTGGTCGGTGAGCCGTCGGTCGAGGACACCATCGGCATCCTGCGGGGGCTGGCCGGCCGGTATGAGGCGCACCACAAGGTGCAGATCTCGGACGGCGCGCTGGTCGCGGCCGCGACCTTGTCCGACCGTTACATCACCTCCCGGTTCCTGCCCGACAAGGCCATCGACCTGATCGACGAGGCCGCGTCCCGGCTGCGGATGGAGATTGATTCGCGTCCGGTCGAGATCGACGAGCTGCAACGCGCGGTCGACCGGCTGAGGATGGAAGAGCTTGCGCTGTCGAAGGAAACCGATCCAGCCTCGGTGCAGCGGCTGGCCAACCTGCGCTCCGAACTGGCCGACAAGACCGAGCAGCTGGACGCCTTGAACGCGCGCTGGGAACGGGAGAAGTCCGGTCTGAACAAGGTCGGCGAACTCAAGGAGAAGTTGGACGAGCTACGCAGCCAGGCCGAACGGGCCCAGCGCGACGGCGACTTCGAAGCGGCCTCCCGGCTGCTCTACGGTGAGATCCCGGCGACCGAGAAAGCCCTGGCTGAGGCGAGTGAAACGGAATCGCAGGCCACGGACGTGTTGGTCAAGGAAGAGGTCACCAGCGACGACATCGCCGAGGTGGTAGCGGCCTGGACCGGTATCCCGGCCGGCCGGCTGCTCGAAGGTGAGAGCGCCAAGCTGCTGCGGATGGAAGATGCGATCGGTCAGCGGGTCAAGGGCCAGAAGTCAGCGGTGCAAGCCGTGTCGGATGCGGTCCGCCGGGCCCGGGCCGGCATCAGCGACCCGAACCGCCCGACCGGCTCGTTCCTATTCCTCGGGCCGACCGGCGTCGGTAAGACCGAGCTGGCCAAGGCGCTGGCCGAGTTCCTGTTCGACGACGAGCGGGCCATGGTCCGCATCGACATGAGCGAGTACTCCGAGAAACACTCGGTGTCCCGGCTGGTCGGCGCGCCGCCCGGCTACGTCGGTTACGACGAGGGTGGCCAGTTGACCGAGGCGGTCCGGCGTCGTCCGTACAGCGTCGTGCTGCTGGACGAGGTGGAGAAGGCGCACACCGATGTCTTCGACCTCCTGCTGCAGGTGCTCGACGACGGCCGGTTGACCGACGGCCAGGGCCGGACGGTGGACTTCCGGAACGTGATCCTGATCCTGACGTCCAACCTGGGTTCGCAGATCCTGATCTCCGACCTGCCGGGTGAGACCAAGAAGGATGCCGTGCTCGAGGTCGTGCGGGGCCACTTCAAGCCGGAGTTCCTGAACCGGCTCGATGACATCGTGGTGTTCGACCCGCTGACCACGGAGGAACTGGCCGGCATCGTCGACGTGCAACTGGCCGCCCTGCAACGCCGCCTGGCCGGCCGGCGGTTGACGCTGGACGTGTCCGACGGGGCGCGGGAGTGGCTGGCGATGAGCGGGTTCGATCCGTTGTACGGGGCGCGTCCGCTGCGCCGGTTGCTGCAGACGGCGATCGGCGACCGGCTGGCGCGGGCACTGATCGCCGGCGAGATCGTGGACGGGCAGACCGTGCACATCGACGTCACCGACGACAAGGACGCGCTGACCCTGTCCTGAACGGCCTAGGTTGCCATTGTGTTGCCATTGTGCGGCCCGAACTGGGGTTACCC
>CAZZZW010000045.1:0-18191 GCA_964658795.1 Phormidium nigroviride PCC 7112 | reverse complement strand
CGCGGCGTGCTCGGCCGGAACGCCACGGCCCGACAGGTACGGTCCCGGGACGCTGAGGATGATCAGGCCCAACCGATGCCCCGGCTGGCCGGCCGCCAGCCGGACGACGGTGTCGACGGCGTCGAACAGCCCGGCCACCCCGGCAATCGGATCGGGCCGGGGTAGCTCGTCGGCGGCGAGCAGCTCACCGTGAACGTCCAGGCAACTGGCCTGCACCCTCTCGCCCCGCCAGCCGACCAGGCCGATGGCGGTGGCCGGCCCGGCCACCCGCAACCCACGGGCCGGACGGCCGGCCCCGGCCGGCGTCCGGGTGTGCTCGTCCTCGGTCAGGACACCGGCGGTCAGTAGCCGACGCACTGCGCTCACCACCGTCGGGGTCGGCAGCTGGAGGTCGCGGGCGATCGTGGCTCGATCCGGATCGGCCGAGAAGGCCACATAACGCTTGACCCGCTCATCGGTCGCCATCATATTAAAGTTATATCATCAAAATTGAACGCTGCGCCGATCACGTTCGGCTCGGCTCGCTTTCTTTGTACAAGGCGAGTCAAGTACCGTTTACCGTGTGAGAGTTCCGCGCAGTTCGTTAAAAATGAAATCATCTGAACCGTCTCTGATTGCACTGCTGCTGGTCACCGGTACCAGTGCGCTGTCGACCGACACCTACGTCTCGGCGTTGCCGGCGATGCGGTCCTCGCTGCACACCACCTCCGCGATCACCCAACTGACCATGACGGCCTGCATCGGCGGGATGGCGATCGGGCAGCTGATCTCCGGTCCGGTCAGTGATGCCCGGGGCCGGCGCACGATGGTGCTGCTCGGATGTGCCATGTACGTGGCCATGTCGGTGCTGTGCGCGACGGCCCAGACCGGCTGGCTGCTGGTCTCGGAACGCTTCGTCCAGGGATTGGCCGGCGGTGCGTGTGTCGCGGTCGGAAGGGCCGTGGTCAATGACTGCTACCGCGGCGCACGAGCAGCGGCGTTGTTCGGCACGCTCTCGGCCGTGGGCCTGATCGCCCCGGTCATCGCGCCGGCCATCGGCAGCGGGTTGCTCAGCGTCGGTGACTGGCGAGTGGTCTTCTGGTTCCTGGCCGCCGTCGGGGTGTTGATGCTGGCCGCGGCCGCGATCGGTCTGCCCGAGACGCTGCCACCGGCCCGTCGGCACGCCGGTGGCCTGGGCGCGTTCGGGCAACGCACCCGGTCGCTGCTGAGCGACCGTCACTTCGTCACGCCGGTGCTCATCCAGTGCCTGACCACGGCCGGATTCTTCGTCTACATCGGAGGATCCTCGTTCGTGCTGCAGCAAGGCCTGGGCGTGAGCCAGCGGGGCTACGCGACCCTGTTCGCGGTCAACGCGCTGACCATGGTGACAGCGAGCGTGGTGTTTCGAAGCCTGGTATTGCGACGCGGGCCGGTGCGGCTGCGCTGGTGGGCGGTCGCGATCCAGACCACGGCCGTGACCGCGCTCTTCGTGGTCGTGCTGTTCGCCCCGGACAATCGCCCACCGCTCTGGCTGGTCTGGGGCGCGCTGGCCGGCATGACCTGCGGGCTCGGGTTGTACCTGCCGGCCAATGCGGCGATCGCCCAGAACGCCGGCCGGCGGTTCTCCGGCACCGCGTCCTCGCTCGGCGGCGGCTTGCCATTCCTGGCCGGAGCGGCGACCACGCCGCTGACCGGAGCGCTCGGCAGTCAGACCGTGTTGACGATGGCCAGCTGCATGGTGGTGCCATTCCTGGCCGCCGCCGCGATCTGGTGCCGACACGCGACGCTGGATCCGATGGACTCGGCCGGCGAAGGCCACCTCGAACCCGCCGTGGCGCGGCCCAGCCTCGAGGTCGTCAGCCCGGCCCGTTGAGCGGTGCAGGCGCGGCCGAATACAGTTTCCGCTGCGCCGACTTGGGACTGGCCGCATCCCAGTACGGCTTCTGCCAGCTGTCGTCCTCGATCAGGAAGCCGGCGCTGTCGTCCTGGTTGCCGGTGCGGGCCGACAATTGCTTGGCCCAGTACCGGGAATAGAAGTGCTGATAGATCCGCATGTACTCGGTGAAATAGACGTCGGCCACCTCGGAATCACCCGAGATGATAAGCATGTTCTCGTCATTGGCGGTGGTCGAGGCGTCGGAGAAGTTGGCCGACCCCGAGACGACCAATGGCGCGTCGCCGAGCGCACCGACCAAGAGGATCTTGGTGTGCAGGAATTCCACGAAGCCGTTGAAGCCGGTGAGGGTTTCCTGCGCCCAGCGGGACAGCACGTCCGGACCGCCGGTGGCGCCGATGGAGATCTGGATGTCCTTGTTGGCCCCCCACACGGCCTGATGGTCATCCCGCTTGTTCAGCATGACGAATCTCAGCGGCCCGGGTGTGGCCAGCGCCGCGATGGCCGGCTCGAACTGATGACTCTCCAGCCCGAACGGCAAGGTGATGTGGGTGGCGGTGTCCGGGTTGGTGAACTCGGCGGCGTACCAGTCCATCGGGGTCAGGGCGGTGCGCGGGCTGAACGCGGTCCGAATCCCCGGTGGTGGCGAATCAGCCTCGTCGAACGGGCTGTTCTCGTTCACCCATTGCTTCATCGGACTCGCGGCGGGATCGGTCGACAGCTCGGTCCAGTAGGCCAGGTAGGCCGCTGCCACCGCCGGATCCCGGACGATGTGACCGACGTTCGAATGACCGAAGATGCCGCCCTGGCTCATGTTGGTCGAGCCGGTCCAGACCTGTTCGGCGGTGACCGTGCCGTCGGCCGCACGGGTGCCGCGGACGATGAACTTGTTGTGGGCGATCGGCGCGTGTTGACGGCCGATGACCAGCGCAGCGGGTAGTCCGGCGGTCGCGATCGCGCTCTCGTTCAGGGCGCTCTGATCGTCCTTGGGCTTGTCGTGAAAGACGATCTTGACGTCGGCACCGGCCTCGGCGGCCTGCTTGAACGCGGCCAGCACGCTGGGTTCGGTGAACTCGTAGGCGGCCGACCGGATCACCACCCGGTCGGACAGGTCGCCGGTGATGAAACCGACCATCGCCTCGTGCAGGCCGCGGGACAGCCAGATCATCGCCGCCGCGCGCTTGTCCGGGGGCAGGTCGTCCGGCTTCGCGCCGAACTTGGTGGCGTAGGCCTGGCTCGCGGCGACCCCGCGGTTGAAGTAGACGCCGTGGGTGCCGGTGGTCGGATCGCCGGTGTCGATGTCGAAGCCGACCCCGTTGCCGTCGTCGACCTCGGGGGCGGCTGGTGTGCCGTAGACCGGCACCACCCGGTAGCTGTAGGAGTGCTTCGGCTTGGCCGTGTAATCGCCCCACCACATCGACTGAATCGGGTGTTGATCGGTGCGATAGTCAATGTTCGACGAGGGATTCGGCACCACCGATCGAAAGGTCTTGAACGAGGAGATCCAGTACGACTCGTTCTCGGTGTGGTCGGTCCGACGCAGCGCGAAGCCGAGGCAGCCGGCCCGAGCGGCGTCGCTCAGATCAAAGCCGAGGAAGGTGGCGTGGTTGCCGGCGAGCGCCCGCACCGACAAGCCCCCGTGGGATGCCGAAGTACGCATGACGGTTGTCCGATCCCCCGTTGGTCCAGCACAAAAGCCTGGATTGAGGGGATCGTAACCCCGTCCGGCACTGGTGTGTAGGGGTGTTTCGTCGACGGGTCAACGCCCGTGGACCGCGAGCTCATCGGCCACCGTCCGCGGCGCGCGGGCCAGCAACTGCGCCAGTAGCGGATCGGTCCCGGCGAAATATCCAGCGGCGGCGGCGGTGTACATGCCCAGGGTGAACCGAGCCATGCCCTCGGGCTGACCGTGCGTGACCTGGGCGGCCACCCAATCCTCCGGCTCCATCAGCTCGAATCCGATCGGCCGCCCCGTGATCGAACCGGCGCGCTCGGCCAGCTCGGCGAACGTGGATGCCGTTGTGGCGGTCAACGTGACCGGACCGTCGAAGTCGCCGTCGGATTCGATGATGCGGGCCGCGGCCTCGGCCGCGTCCTCCCGCGCCGTCCAGGACACCGGACCGTCGGCCGGCACCCGGACCATGCCGGATTCGCGCCAGGGGCCGAGCAGCCAGGCCAGGCTGTGCAGATAGAACCCGTTGCGCAACGCGGTCCAGGCGATTCCCGAATCGGCCAGCAGCTGCTCGGTCGCTGCGTGGACCCGGGCCGGGGCGAACGGGGACTGCGGATGGGCTCCCTGATGGCTGGTGTAGAGGATCCGGCCGACGCCTGCGGCGACGGCTGCCCGGATCGCCGTGCGATGCAAACCGACCGCGTCGGCACCGGGGTCGTTGGACGAGACCAGCAGCAGTTGGTCGGCACCGGCGAAGGCGGCCGACAGCGCGACCGGGTCGGAGTAGTCCCCGCCCGGACGAACCTCGACCCCGCGCTCGCCGAATCGCCGGGCCTTGTCCGGGTCCCGGACCGCGACCGCCAGATCGGTGGCCGGCCTCCGCTCGAGGAGGCGGTCGACGGTGGCTCCGTTCAGCGCCCCGGTGGCGCCGGTGATGACGATCATGCTGACTCCTTCGGTGTTATCACTGATATCAAATACAAGATAACGTCGGAATTCCAGTGATAGCAAGATCTCGATATCATCGGTTCGTGCCGAGCTCGCCAGACGTGGACAAGATCGATACCCGGACGAAGATCGTCGAGACTGCGGCCCGGCTGCTCCACGAGGCCGGGCCGGCGGCGGTCACCACCCGGGGGGTGGCCGAGGCGGCCGGACTGCAGGCGCCGGCCATCTATCGGTTGTTCGGTGACAAGGACGGACTGCTCGAGGCCGTCGCCGAACACGTGATGGCCGGCTACGTCGCCGCCAAGGCTGATCTGGTTGATTCCGCAGTGGCCGATGATGTCGAGCCGCTGACCGATCTGCGCGACGGCTGGCGCCGTCAGATCGAGTTCGGACTGGCCAATCCGAGTGTCTTCAGATTGCTGAGTGATCCTGATCGGGTCCGTGACTCCGCGGCGGCTCGTTCCGGCCGTGCGGTCTTGCACGCACGAGTGCGCCGGGTCGCCGCGACGGGCCGATTGCGAGTGAGTGAGGGACGGGCCGTCGACCTCATTTCCGCCGCCGGTGTCGGGGTGATCCAGCTCCTGCTGGCCACCCCCGAGGCCGACCGGGACGACGAGCTGGCCCCGGCCATGTTCGAGGCCGTGCTGGCCCAGATCCTGACCGACCAGCCGGCTCCTACGGATGCCGGCGCGCTGCCGGTCACGGTGGCCTTCCGGGCGGCCGCACCGACGTTGACCGGTCTGAGCAAGGCCGAGCGATCAGTCTTGATCGAGTGGTTGGACCGAGCCATCGAGCATGACCAGGCCTGAGTCCTAGGGCGTTCGGGCCCCCTTGCCTGCGGCTACCCGGGCTCACCCGTTGGCTGCCGTGCGGTGCACGCGCTCCGATGCCTCAGGTGCGCGCCGGCCCGGTCGATGGAAACGAAAGCCGTCACGCACATCAGGGGGGAGCGGCCGTGGACATAACTGCTCGGCTGCTGCTTCGGTGGAATCGCTTCAGCCTGGTCTGGTACCCGACCGTGCTGCTCGGCTGGTTGATCTTCACCGTCGCCGTCTGGCGTGGCCTGACCACCATCGGCCGGGCCGATTCGCTCTCGGCGTTGACCATGTGCGCCTTCCTGCTGATCGGTCTGGAGCTTCTGCCGCTCGTCCAGGGCCGCGGCCACGATCCGCAGGGCGTGGTCATGTCGACCGCGTTCGTCTGCGCCCTGCTGTTCATGTGGGGGCCCTACCCAGCGATCATCACGGTCTGCCTGGCCGCGATCGCCTCCGACCTGCGAGCCCGCAAGCGGTGGTGGAAGCTGGCCTTCAACGTCGGGCAATACAGCCTGAGCGTCTTCGCCGGACACCTGGTGATGGCGGCCGCCGGCGTGAACCCGGCACTGGACCACCCGCTCACGCGCTTCGAACCGTCGGACCTGGTCTGGATGGTGGGCGTCTGGACCGCGTACTTCCTGCTCAACCTGCTGGTCGTGGTCGGCGTGACTTCCTACGGTCGGCCGTTCATACCCGCCGTCCTCGAAGACCTCTTCAACTACACGATCCTGACCTACGCCGTGCTCGGACTATCCCCGGTCATCGTGGCCCTCGCACTCGGCCGCTGGTGGCTGCTGCCCACCCTGCTGATTCCGCTGTTGCTGCTGTACTGGATCGCGCAGATGTCGCTGGCCCGCGAGCACGAGGCGATGCACGATCCGCTGACCGGCTTGGCCAACCGGACCAACATGGACTTCGCGCTGGCCCGGCTGCTGGAGACCCACAAGCTGCGCAACCAGTCGATGGGACTTCTCCTGATCGACCTCGACCGGTTCAAAGAGGTCAACGACTCCTTGGGCCATCACGTCGGCGACGAGCTGCTGACCCAGTTCGCCCGGCGGCTGCGGCACTCGGTCCGAGATGCCGACGAGGTGGTCCGGCTCGGTGGCGACGAATTCGCCGTCCTGTTGCCCAAGGCCGACGTGGCCGAAGCCGAGGCGGTCGGCCAGCGGATCCTCGGCGCGTTGGAAGAGCCTTTCAACCTCGGCTCGATCTCGGTCGACATCGACGCCTCGCTCGGGTTGGCGATCTTCCCCGACCACGGCGTCGACGCCAGCGAGTTGCTCCGGCTGGCCGATGTGGCGATGTACGACGCGAAGGCGAATCGCCTCGGGGTGTCGGTCTATTCGGCCGAACGGGACCGCAACGACGCGCAGCGGCTGTCGTTGCTCAGTGACCTGCGACAGGCCCTGATCCGGCACGAACTCGAGCTGCACTACCAGCCCAAACTGGCCTTGGCCGACCGCTCGATCCTCGGCGTGGAAGCCTTGATCCGCTGGCATCACCCACAGCGGGGACAGATCCCGCCGGACGAGTTCATCCCACTGGCCGAACGATCCGGTCTGATGCCGTTGCTCACCGAGTCCGTCGTGGACATGGCCCTGACCCAGGCAACTGCGTGGCAGGAACTGGGCCTACGCGTGCCGATTGCGGTCAACGTGACGCTGACCGACGTCGTCGGCGGCAACCTGGACCGGTTGATCGGCCGCGACGCCGGCATGGACCTGATCCACAGCGGAGCCCTGCAACTCGAGCTCACCGAACGAGTCATGGGCGAGCACACTCGTGAGCTCGGCGAGGCGATGCGGCGGCTGCAGCGTTACGGTGTCGGTTTCAGCCTGGACGACTTCGGCACCGGGTACTCCTCGTTGTTGCGGTTGCAGGCGCTGCCGGTCGACGAGCTCAAGATCGACCGGGCCTTCATCAGCCGGCTGACCAAGGATTCGGCCGCCTTCGGCATCGTCGGCTCCACGATCGAACTGGCGCACGCGTTGAAGATGCCGGCCATCGCCGAAGGTGTGGAGACCGAGGGTGAGTGGGATGTGCTGCGACAACTGGGCTGTGACGGTGCCCAGGGTTGGTTCATCGCCAAGGCCATGCCGGCCGAGCAGGCCACCCAGTGGATCGTCGAGCACTCCACCGTCGGCCCCGTCGAGGTCCCGAGCGTGACCGTTTCGCCCGCATTGGAAAGCCTGTCCGCCGCCGGTGGTGTGCTGACCGAGCTCCGACCCGCGGTGGTCGATCAGTAGCCCCGCGCGGTCACTCGGCCAGCCAGGCCCGCAACTGTGCGTCGTGTTGCCCCAGCGTCGGTGGCGGTGTGGGGGCCGTGGTCGACCCGTGTGCGTAGGACACCGGATGACGGATCTGCCGGTTGCCGTCACCGACGTCGATGAGTGGATGCAGGCCGAGATGGTCGGCTCGGCCGATCGCCGAACCGACATCCTGGATCAGACCGGCCGGCACCCCGGCCGCCCCCAGAATCAGCTCCCAACTGCGGCCCGTTTGGGTCTGGAACCGGGCGCTGAGCAAGACCGCCAACTCCTCCCGATTGCCAACCCGGGCCGGGTTGGTGGCAAAGCGCGGATCGGTCGAGAGCTCGGGAACGCCGAGGGCTTCGACCAGACGGCCGAACTGGGCATCGTTGCCGCAGGCGATCGCAATGGGCTGGTCCAGGCACGGAAAGGTCTCGTACGGGGTGATCGACGGATGCCGATTGCCTTGGCGGACCGGAGCGATCCCGGTGGTCAGGTAGTTGGCCGCCTGATTGACCAATCCGGCCAGCAGGCTGGTCAACAGGCTCACCTCGACATGGTCGCCCTGGCCGGTCCTGGAACGTCGGTTCAGCGCGGCCAGGATCCCGATCACCGCGTCCTTGCCGGTCAAGACATCGACCAGCGCAACCCCGACCTTGGTCGGCTCTCCGTTCGCGTCCCCGGTGATCGACATCAAGCCGCCGACCGCTTGGACCAGGAAGTCGTACCCGGCGTTCGCGGCGCCGCCGGCGGAGCCAAATCCACTGATGGAGCAGTAGATCAGGCCCGGATTGCGGTCGGCCAGCGTCGGATAGTCCAATCCGTAGCGAGCCATCGTGCCGGGCCGGAAGTTCTCGACCAGCACATCGGACCGGACGGCCAGTTCGACCGCCAGCGCCCGATCAGCCGGATCGGACAGGTCCAGGGTCAGACTCTGTTTGGTCCGATTCACGCAGTCGAAATAGGCCGAACCGCGATCGGTCCACGGCGGCCCCCAAGCTCGGGTCTCGTCCCCGACCACGGGTCGTTCGACCTTCACGACCCGGGCCCCGAGATCGGCCAGATGCATCGTGGCGAACGGTCCGGCCAGCACCCGGCTGAAATCAGCCACCAGCAACCCGTCCAGTGCAGAAGTCATGGCTGCATCATCCCTGGTGCCCACCGACGCTGATCCGTCGATCGGACCGGCGATAGTGTGGGTCGCAGTGACAGCGGACGGGCAGCAGGCGGGCCCGCCGCCGGGTAACGCGGAGGAAGGAAATGACGTGACGCTGGACATCGCAACCGTCGGGGTGATCGGTGGCGGCCTGATGGGCTCGGGGATCATCGAGGTGAACGCCCGGGCCGGGCTCACGGTGATCAGCGTCGAGGTGTCGGCCGACGCGGCCAAGGCTGCCGAGGCACGGGTCACCGGCTCGCTGGAGCGGGCCGTATCACGCGGCAAGCTGACCCAGGCCGAGTTGGACCAGGCGCTGGATCGGGTCAGCTTCGGCGACGACCTGGCCGCACTGCGCGACTGCGATCTGGTGGTCGAGGCGGCCAGTGAGGACGAGAAGGTCAAGCTCGCGTTGTTCGGCCAGGTCGGCCGGCTGCTGGGCGACGAAGCGCTGCTGGTGTCCAACACCTCCTCCATCCCGATCGTGAAGCTCGGTGCCGCCTCGGGCCGGGCCGATCGGGTGATGGGCGTGCACTTCTTCAACCCGGCCCCGGTGATGCAACTGGTCGAACTGATCCCCTCGCTGACCACCTCGCCGCAGACCCTGCAGGCGATGCAGCAGTACGTGGCCGGGCGGCTGGGCAAGGAGCCGATCGAAGCGACCGACCGGGCCGGGTTCGTGGTCAACAGCCTGCTGGTGCCCTACCTGATGTCAGCGATCCGGATGCTCGAGGCCGGCTACGCCAAAGCGGCTGACATCGACAAGGGCATGATGCTCGGCTGCGGTCACCCGATGGGGCCGCTGGCCCTGTCTGACCTGATCGGGCTGGACACCATCCGGGCCGTCGGGATCTCGATGTACGAGGAGTTCAAGGAACCGCTGTACTCCCCGCCGCCGCTGCTCGACCGGATGGTCGACGCCGGCCTGCTCGGCAAGAAGTCCGGCCACGGTTTCTTCGCCTACGACTGATTCGCCTGAGACTGGGCATTCTCGATCGACCGTCACCGGTCCAGGTCGAACACATCGCCGAGGTGGACCGGCTGTAACCGGCGCTGACCGATGAGGTCGACGATCTGGTCCAGCACCTGCAGTACCGGTTCGTGGTTGGCATGGCCGATCACCAGCCGCTGCGGTTGCAACCACTGACGAGCGTTGTCCTCGATCTGCTGTGGTGTGATGACGGTGGCGTCGCCGAGGCTGCCCCACCACATGGTGATCGCCGGATACCCCAGTTCGGCCAGCAGATCGTCGACCCGGTCATCGTGGTAGCCGTAGGGCGGCCGCAGGAACGGGCGGCCGTCGCAGCCGTAGGTCTGCCGCAAGAAACGCTCGTTGCGGTGCACCTCGTCGGCGATGGCCCGGTCGCTCAGGCCGGTCAGGTCCTGGTGCGACCAGGTGTGGTTGGCGATGATCGCCTGGCCCGAGTCGACCAACGGCCGCAACAGCGGTGCGTGTTCGGTCCAGCTGGACATGTATCCGTTGGCGAAGAAGGTCAAACGCAATCCGGTCCGCGCCGCGAGCTGGGCGTAGGCCCGGACGACATCGGTGTCGGTTCCGTCATCGACGGTCAGCGCCACCGCGTTGCCCTGGCCCGGCAACATGCTGATGGTGCCGTGTGGAACCGGTGCGCGCACGATGCCGACCGGCGGGCCGAACCGCCGGTTGTCCGGCGGGGGCGTTGGGCGGGATGGCCCCCTCGAATGGGTCGGCTGCGAGTGCGGTTGGCGCGAGGCGGACATCGCCGGCGCAGACGTTGGCGTGGTCGTCGGGCCTGACGCCGCTGTGCTCAGTTCGGCCCCGGATCGGCCGGTACCTGCCTCGGCGCAGCCGGCCAGTGCGAGCGCGACCGATCCGGCCAGGACGTGCAGGAACTGTCGTCGGTGCAAGGCAAACCTCCGCCGTCAATGGGGTTTCGACCCCTGTGACGCGGATGGCGGCGGCGGTGTTGCCGAGCGTGGAAGCCGTTCTCTCAGCTTTCTCGATCGGCAGCGCTCCGGGTGCGCTTGGCCGGCTTGGCTGTTTTGGCTGGCTTGGCGGCGGCGGTGGGCTCGGCCCCCAGAGTCTGCTGCAGCACGGTCAGCACCTGGCTCAGTTCCTGCTGTGTTTGCAAGACGATGATCGACGTAGCGGCCTTCGACGGGTTTTCGGCACCGCTCCAGGCCGACCAGTCGGTGGCCAGCAACCGGGAGCGGACTTCGTCGAAGGCGGTCAGCGGGTCGGTGATCTCTTCGCGAAGCCAGCGCCGCATGACAAAGTTGTTGGCCGCGATCACGCTCGCGGCCTTGATCTGGGCGGCCAGTTGCTCGGTCCAGTCGGTGCTGCCGGCAGCCAGGTAGCGCTGGAACGTCCGCTGATACACCTGGATGCTGGCCACCTCGGCATCGCGCAACGAGTTGACCGCGGCGGTCAACCGGAACCGGGCCCGCGCGATGTCGCCCTCGTGCACGTAGTTCTTCAGTACGTGCCGGGCGGCGGCGCAGACCGTGGCCAGCCGGTCGGCTTCCTCCGACATCTCGAACATGGTCGCGATATCGGAGAGCAGCTTCGTGTGGTCGGGGAAGATCACCTCTTCTTTGGCTGGGAAATGGCGGAAGAACGTGGTCTTGCTGACCCCGGCGCGGGTCGCGATCTGGTCCACCGTGGTGGCATCGAAACCCTGGTCGGCAAACAGCTCCAGGGCGGCCTGAGCCAGCCGCAGCCGGGTGTCGCCAGTCCGGGTCTGTTCTGCGCCGATCGTCACAGCGCTCGACTTTAGCTTCCCAAGTACTGCGTTACTAGGTACCGTACAAATGTTACTCAGTGCAGTTCTCTCGGAGGTGTGGAATGACCAGCGTTCAGGAACAGGTCCACCATCAGTCGCTGCTGCGTACCGCGCGGCCTCGGTCCGTTGCCGGCCAGCCGGCGCTGTCCCTGGTGCGTCCGGTGCTGACGGGATCGGCTGCCGCCTCTACTCGGCCGGCCGGGTACGGGCAGGCCACCCTCGACGGTGCCGTCGCGGAATGGCTGGAGACGGTCGAGGTGCCGGCCGATACCGAGGTCCAGCCGAGCCTGTTGGGACCGGACTGCGCCATCGCGGTGGTGGAATCCGGCGGCATCAGCGTGCGCCATCCCTCCGGTGATGGGCGCGTGTTGATGAGCCTGGTACTACCCGGTGATCTGGTACAGCTTCCCGAGCGCCCGCAAGGCGAAACCCACCCCGTCGCCCAGACCTGGTGCGACACCCGGATCGGCGTCCTGTCGTCCGAATCGGCCCGGATGCTGTTCGCCGAGCAGCCGGAGCTGGCGCTGACCCTGATCAAGATGGCTACGGCTGAGACCGGCCGGGTCCGCCAGCAGTACCTCGACCTGGCCTTTCGCGATGTGTCTGGTCGGGTGGCCAAGCTGCTACTGCTGCTCGACCGGGTGGATGACAACCGGCTCGACCCTCGCCGGGTGGATCACGGACTGACCCAATCCGACATGGCGAAGATCGTCGCCGCCAGCCGGGAGACGGTCAACAAGGCGCTGTCCGACTTCGCGCGCCGGGGCTGGATCGTGTTGGAGGAGCGGGCATTCTGGCTGCTCGACCAGGCCGCTCTGGAGCGCCGCATCCGCTGACCGGGCCGGAGCAGCCTGCTCAGCTGCACCTGCGCTACGCGATCCTCCGTCAGAACGGAGGGCCAATCGCATCGATCTCGATCACGGCCACCCATGCCTCCGCAGCCGCGGTCACTCGCACCGAGCCAGCGCCGAGCCGGCCCGCGTCGAGCGGGTTCAGGCTGGTTCCATCGAACAGAACCGGACCGGTGATCACGACCAGGATCGTCGTATCGGCGACCGGGACGAGCTCAAGACCGGCCGCACCGACCGGCTCGACCCGCAGCCGGCCGGACGCCCGTGAACGGGTTGTCATCAGGTTCAGATCCAGCGTCGGCCCGTCGACCAGCCGGGCCGACACGGTGGACTCACCCCGGAACGGCACGACCACTCCAGGACGCAAGGCCGTCGCCACTCCGTCGATGGTCAGGTCGAGGCCGGCGCCGGCCATGATCGTGATCTGCCGATCCACGCCGGCGAACTCGGAGAAACCGCCGTCGGTGGCGATCTCGGCGATACTGACCCGCCAGTCGAAGGCCCCGCCGGCGTCGGCTTCAGCCGGTTCGACGGCGACCGGAAAGGTGATGCCACCACCATTGCGCCAAGGCTGGGCAACGCGTGACCCGGCGCGCAGGATCGACGTTCTCCCCGTGAACGGAGGCTGTTCGGCAGGCATGGATCAGAGCTCGACCCGGCCGACCGCAGCGCCTTGCCGGATCGCTTTCGGAATCTCGGCGACCTCGTCGACGACGGCGAGCAATTCGGCCAGATCCGGTCCAGCGGCGACGGAATCGAGTTCGACAACATAGCTGATGCCGGTCGATCGCCAGGTCTCGCGGTCGTAGTCACCGGATGCGGTGACCCGCACGCCGTCGATCGCAACGCCGAGGTGCCCGGCCTCACGGTAGACATCGTTGAGCACACAACCCGCTGCAGCGAGGAGCAGCAGGTGGGCCCCGGTGAAGGGCGCTTCGACGGTGACACCTTCGTCCGTCCAGCTATGGGGGAACTCGATCGCCGCCGGCGCCGTCGTGCGCAGCGATCCGGCGCCGACGCTCACCTCGAAGTCCGCCATGTCGCTGATGATGACACAGCCGAGTCGGGAAGGTTCGGCCCGGCCCGATGGTTCAGCTGAATATCAACGACGGTCGGGAGCGGTGTACATGTCGGGAACGGGTTTGCATTTCAACGCATTCATCTGGCCGAACGGCTATCACGAATCGGCCTGGCGGCTGGTCGACGACGACGTCTCCGGGGTGCTCGGTCTGGACTATTACGCCGACATCGCCCGGCTGGCCGAGCGGGGGCTGATGGACGCAGTGTTCCTGGCCGACAACATCGCGATGCCGGAATACCGCGCGACCTATCTGCCGCAGACCCAGTTCGACCCGATAGCGGTGTTGTCGGCCCTGGCCGCGGTCACCGACCGGATCGGACTGATCGGGACCGGGTCGACCACCTACAGCACGCCGTGGGAGCTGGCCCGGCGGTTCGCCACTCTCGATCACCTGAGCGGGGGGCGCGCGGGCTGGAACATCGTCACCACGATCAGTCCGCTCGCGGCCGCCAACTTCGGTCAGGCCGCGCATCCCGACCATGCCGATCGCTACGAGCGGGCCCACGAGTTCGTCGAGGCCGCCCTTCGGGTGTGGTCCGGTTGGGACGCCGACGCGGTGCTCGGCGATCGCCAGTCCGGGGTCTGGGCCGACCGGGCCAAGCTGCACGCGCCGGACTTTCACGGCCGGCATTACGACATTGCCGGTCTGCTGCCGTTTCCGCAATCTCCGCAAGGACATCCGGTGTTGGTGCAGGCCGGCCAGTCCGCGGCCGGCATCGGCCTGTCGGCTCGCTACGCCGAGATGGTGTTCAGCGGACCGGCCACCCGCGAGGCCGGGGTCGACTTCCGCCGACGGTTGCACGAGCAGGTCGTGGCCGCCGGCCGGGACCCGGGCCAGGTGCCGGTGTTGCCGGCCCTGATGATCACGTTGGGGGCGACCGAGGCCGAAGCGCAGCAACGGGCCGAACGGCTGGAGGCGCTGGCCAATCCCGAATTCCGTTGGCAGAACGCGCTGTTCACCGCTGGCCTCGACCCGGACGGCTACGATCCGGACGCCCCGCTGCCGGCCCAGTTGCTGGACGCACCGGCCACCGCCTCGAGCCGGGCCGAACAGCTGATCACGCTCGCCCGGCAACAGCCGCACGCCTCGTTACGCCAGTTGGCCCAACAGGTCACCGGCGGGGCCGGTCAGATCCACTTCGTCGGCACCCCCGAGCAACTGGCCGACTACATCATCGACTGGCACGATGCCGGAGCATGCGACGGCTTCACCATCATGGGTTCGACTTTGCCCTACGAACTAAGCACCTTCGTCGACGAGGTGATCCCCATCCTGCAGCGCCGGGGCCGCTATCGCGAGGCTTACACCGGTAGCACCTTGCGCGAGCACCTGGGTCAGGCGACGGCGTAGGCGCGGCTCAGGCTTGCTCTCGGGGTGGGTCGGAGCGGACCTGGCCGTGATCATCGAGGTAGTCGCGCCAGCTGCGTTCCGGGTGCCAACCGAGCAGGCGGACGGCCTTGGCCGATGACGTTCCGGCAGCGTTGGCAAAGGGAAAGTCCCGCCACTGCACGCCAGAGCGGTACTGCTCCTGCAGGGCGGCGCGGGTGTCCGCCACGCCGACCGCGTCCGGTGAGGTGATGTAGAAGATCTCGTGCCCGGGGTGGTCCGACTCGACGGAGAGGCGGATCGCTTCGGCCAGATCGTAGGCATCGATGTAGGACCACCCGTTGACCGTCGGTTCGGGTTTGCCCGCCTGCGCCGCGCGAACCATCGGGCCGAGGTTGCGTGCGTAGGAATCGCGGTCCTGCACCCAGGTGGGACGGAGTGAGATCACCCGCAGGTCGGAGCGGCGAACCGCGGCCGAGCACAGCTGTTCGGTGAAGTGCTTGGCCAGGGCGTACGGGTCCTGCGGTTGGATCGGGTAGTCCTCGTCGATGGGAAAGTACGGCGGTGCCATCGGACGCTCGGCGAAGACCAATCCGGGCACGGTCTCTGAAGAGATGTTCACCAGTCGTCGGACTTTCCAGCGCACGCAGGCCTCGATCACGTTGAACGCGACGCTGAGGTTGTTCCCGAATACGACATGCGGTACGTCCTGGGTCGGTTCGGGTATGGCTGCACAGTGCACAACGGCGTCGGCATCGGCGATGACGGAGAAGGCCGCGCCGGCGTCGGTCAGATCGGCGCGGACGTAGTGGGCAGCCTGTCGCGCCCGTTCGTATTCGGGAGCGCCGAGGTCGGTGGCCACCACTTCGTGGCCGTGCTCGACCAGGTTGTCGACGCAGGCTCGACCGACCTTGCCTCGCGCGCCGGTCACCACGATGCGCATCGTTCACCCTCCCCACAAGCCACGCGCCCATTGAACCGCACCGACCGAACGACCCGCCGCCCCGCGTCGAGAACCGGAGCACCCGGGTGCGCTGAATAAGACGATCCGTCCGGTCTCAGGCCTCGTTTCGCCCGGCATTCTGCCGATACTGCTATTCGGTTGGTAGCAACCGAATCCGGCTGACAGGTAGATCGTGCGCATGATGCTCTTCGAGGGTCACCTCGAGTTGTCCCGGACCTCCGATGGGCACCCCCCAGGGCTCGGAGCCTTCCTCGGGTCAGAACCTCTACAGCATTGGGCAGATCGGGTCGTCTGCGTTCCCGCCGTAGTTGGTGTCCAGGTTCGTTTGGAGCAGGCTGGCCTGGCCGGAGAGCTCACCGCATCGGCGGGACCGAAACGGATCTTCACCAACCCGGGCAACGGAGCGCGGCGACGAGCCTGGGGCCGGGCGGCGGGCCTGCCGGCTCGCCGGCTCCGCGAACTGCACAGCGAGGACGACCGTTGGTCAGCGACCTTGACGGTCGAATTCACCGGCGATGACTCAGGGTTGAGCGATGCGATCGTCGATGTTCTCACCGATGGCTTGGCCGCCGAACTGCGTCTCGCACACACCGTGGCCGTTGCCGGCGGAGAGAACCTCGAGCTGGTCCGGTATCGCGATGCGGCGAACCAGAACGGTCGAGCCTTTGACCTGGCCTTCGAGGAGGCGGTCGTCGGGATGGCGTTGGTGCCGCTGGACCTGCCTGACGATGCCCGGCTGATGAAGGTCAACGACCGGCTTCGGCACATCAGCGGCTGCTCGGACGAGGAACTGACGTCCAGGAGGTTCGTCGAGCTACTGCACCCCGACGATCGGCGACCGCAGGAGTCGGCGTTTCGGCGGGTGCGCGCCGGCCGGCGGGCACCGTTCCAATCCGAAGGGCGATTGCTTCGCGGCGACGGCAGCCATACCTGGGTTCGAGTCACCGGGGCACCCTTGCTGGACGATATGGGCGACCCGACGCACCTGCTGGTCCAAGTGGAAGAACTCCTGCAGCGCGGCGCGCCCGAGGTCGAGCAGGCCGAGCGGCTGGACGAGTTGACCGGCCTGCTCAAGGTCGGCGCCTTCGAGACCGCTACCGGAGTCGTGCAGGACCGGGCCCATCGGCGCGGCGATCCGGCGGCGATCTACATCGCCCAGATCGAGGACTGGGATAAGCTGGTGAGCGCCTACGGCGTCGGTGTGGCCGACGAGGTCCAGCGCCAGGTGGCCGGACGGCTGCGCGCCACCCTCCGGGTCGACGATGCCATCGGCAGCCTGGAGGACAACCAGTTCGCCTTCCTGGCCGAAGAGATCACCATCGGAGACGCAGCCAGTTTGGCCGAACGGGTCCGAGCGGCGCTGGCACCGTCGGTGACCGTTCAGGGGCAGGACGTCGCGGTGCAGGTGCGGCTGGGGGCGGCCATGATCGGCGCCAATCACAGCACTCCGACCGAGCTCCGGCAGGCGGCGCTGGCCGCAGCCGAGCGGGTGACCCTGGCCGTTCGAGCCGACCCCCTGTCGTCCCGGTTCGAGATCGATCCCAACGGCCTGATCGAGGTCGGGGCCGACCTGGATCCAACTGGGCCGGCGATGGCCCAGATCTATCGCCATCGACGGCGTTAGCGCACCTGGGTTCGGTGGTCGCGGGCCAGGCCGTGTAACGGGCATGCTTGGCCGGGTTCGCGCGGGCACAGCACCCACAGTTCGTCGGCGGTGGCCCGGTAGAGGCGGTAGCTGGACGAGCCGGTGACCTCGGCGCGGGTCGTCGGTGTCGCACCTCGATGGCTCGGCCCGGGATAGGTCTGCAGTGCCGAGTCGACCTCGTCGGCGGTCAGTTCGCGGGCCGTGCCGAGGCCATAGAGGGCGCGTCCGTGGCGGGGTGGAACGGCGGAGTCGAATACGAGCAGGCTCACTTCGGGACGTTCGATGATGTTGCGCGAGTGCCGCGTGTCGGTCTCGGACATCCAGTAGAACTGCCAACCCGGTGCCGGCGCGAAGTAGACCGGGGTGGTCCACGGCCGGCCGTCGGCGTCGGTGGTGCCGATGGTGAGGTAGCGATTGGTGTCGAGCAGGGCGTGCGCGTGCGCGGTGAGGTCGTTGCCGGTCATCGGAGGGCAGCACTCACGCCTCGACCGGATGCGGGCGCCGAACCTTGAATCTGAGGTGCAGCACTCCTTCGCCCTGGATGACCACGTGCGGGTCATCGAGTTGGTGCTGACCCGTGAGGTGGCCGAAGTAGCGTTTTCCCGACCCGAAGACGACCGGCACGATGTCGATCGCGACTTCGTCGACCAGCCCGGCCGCGAGGATCTGCGCGCCGACGTCGCCGGCGGCGACGCTGACGATGCCGTCCCCGGCGAGTTCCTTCGCCGTGTCGATGGCCGCGGCCACGTTGTCGAGGAAGTGATAGGAGGCTTCGGGGTGCCAGCCTTCGGGCTTGGGACGGTGGGAGACCACGACGACGTGCTGGCCCGCGGGCGGTTGGCCCT
>CAZZZW010000044.1:0-18409 GCA_964658795.1 Phormidium nigroviride PCC 7112 | reverse complement strand
TGCACGACACGACCTACTTCTCCCACCCGGAGTTTCACAACCGGGTCAAGGTGCCGTTCTTCAAGACCGCGACCCGGCTGGCCGTTCGCCGGGCCGATGTCTGCGTGGTGGATTCGCACGCGACCGCCCGCGAGCTCGAGCGCAGGCTGAAGGTGCGGCCGGACCGTCTCCAGGTCGCGCATCTGGGCGTGGACACCGACCTGTTCCGACCGCCGCCGGCGGCCGCGGTGACCGAACTGCGCACCGCACTGGGTCTGGGTGAGGGTGCGGAATACCTCGCCTTCCTCGGCACATTGGAGCCGCGGAAGAACGTGCCGGCGCTCGTTCGGGCCTGGATCTCGGCTTGCGCCGGGCGGCCCGATCCGCCGGCCCTGGTGCTGGCCGGGGGCGCCGGTTGGGGCGACGGCCTGGACGAGGTCGCCGCCGCGGTGCCCTCGCAACTACGGCTGATCCGGGCCGGTTATCTGCCGCTGGAACAGTTGCCGGCGCTGCTCGGGGGCGCGGCCGTGGTCGCCTATCCCAGCTTCGGTGAGGGTTTCGGGCTGCCGGTGCTGGAGGCGATGGCCTGCGGCGCGGCCACCCTGACCACCAGGCACCTGTCCCTGCCCGAGGTCGGCGGTGCCGCGGTGGCCTACTGCGAGACCGACACCGAGTCCATCGCCCGGTCACTGACCGAGCTGCTGGACGCCCCTGACCGGCGGGCCGAACTCGGGGCGGCCGGGGTCGAACGGGCCCGCGGCTTCAGCTGGGCCGCCACTGCGCAGGCGCACATCTCCGCCTACGAGCGGGCCATCGCCCGGCGCCGAGGGAGTACACCATGAGCCGCGCGGGCGAAGTCCCGGACGTTGCGCCGAGCGTGTCGGTGGTCGCGGTGACCTATTCGCCCGGCTCCTCGCTGGACGACTTCCTGGACTCACTCGCCGGGGCGACCGATGCTCCGGTCGAGGTGGTGCTGGCCGACAACGGCTCGACCGACGGCAGTCCGGAGCGGGCGGCCGAGCGGCCGCACGTCCGCCTGCTGGTCACCGGTGGCAACGTCGGCTACGGCCGGGCTGCGAACCAGGGGGTGGCCCAGGCCGGTGGCGAATGGGTCGTGGTGGCCAATCCGGATGTGGTCTGGCAACCCGGCTCGCTGGACGAGTTGCTCGCGACGGCCGCGCGGTGGCCCCGGGCCGGCGCGATCGGGCCGCTGATCCGGGACGAGGCCGGCGAGGTGTACCCGTCGGCCCGGGATCTACCAACGTTCTCCAGGGGAATCGGGCACGCGGTGTTCGGCGCGGTGTGGCCGGGCAACCCGTGGACCCGCAGCTACCGGCGCGAGCAGGAACCGGTGGAACGCACCGCCGGTTGGTTGTCCGGCTCGTGCCTGCTGCTGCGGCGGGAGGCCTTCGAGTCGATCGGCGGCTTCGACCCGAGCTACTTCATGTACTTCGAGGATGTCGACCTGGGGGAGCGGCTGGGCCGGGCCGGTTGGCTGAACGTCTATGCCCCGTCGGCCGAGATCGTGCATACCGGCTCGCACGCGACCGTGCACAACAAGCAGGCGATGTTCCTCGAGCACCATCGCAGCGCCTATCGATACCTGGCCCGGCGGTATCCGGGGCTGCGGTGGCTGCCACTGCGGGCGATGCTCTGGACCGGGTTGATGGCCCGGGCCCGGGTGGCGCCGCCGTTGATCGAGTTCGTCCAGCGTCGTAAAGCTACATTGACACAGAGAGATCACTCATGACCATTGACGTTGACGCAGTGGTACTGGTCGGTGGCCAGGGGACGCGGTTGCGGCCGTTGACCGAGACCATGCCGAAGCCGATGCTCAAGATCGCCGGCGTGCCCTACCTGACCCACCTGCTGTCGCGAATCCGGGCGGCCGGGGTACGACATGTGGTGATGGGCACCAGCTACAAGGCCGAGGTTTTCTCCGACTACTACGGCGACGGCTCCCAACTGGGGCTCGAACTGGAATACGTCGTGGAAGAAACGCCATTGGGCACCGGTGGGGCGATCGGCAACGTCGCCCGGCTGCTTCGCTACGACACCGCGCTGGTGTTCAACGGCGACATCCTGACCGGTTGCGACCTGACCGATCTACTCGATGTGCACCGGCGCAATCACGCGGACGTCAGCCTGCATCTGACCAAGGTCGACGACCCGCGGGCGTTCGGCTGTGTGCCGACCGACTCCGACGGCCGGGTGACGGCGTTCCTGGAGAAGGACCCGAACCCGATCACCGATCAGATCAACGCCGGAACCTACGTGTTCAACAAGGCGATCATCGACGCGATCCCGACCGGCCGGCCGGTGTCGGTCGAGCGCGAGACGTTCCCGGGGCTGTTGGAATCCGGGGCCAGGCTGATGGCCCACGTCGATGCGACCTACTGGCGTGACCTGGGCAAGCCGTCGGACTTCGTGTCCGGTTCGGCCGACCTGGTCCGCGGTATCGCCCCGTCGGCCGCCGTCCCCGGCCCGATCGGCGACGCCCTGATCGACCCGAGCGCCCGAGTCGACCCGTCGGCATCGGTGTCCGGTGGCTCGGCCATCGGCGCGGGCTGCGAGGTGGCCGCCGATGCGACGGTGGACGGCTCGGTGCTGCTCGATGGCGTTCGGGTTTTGCCTGGTGCCATCGTGCGAAACAGCATCGTCGGAGCCGGCGCGGTGGTCGGCGCGGGCAGCGTGTTGGACGAGGCCGTCATCGGTGACCATGCTCGGCTGGGCGCTCGCCTGGAACTGCGGCACGGCATCCGGGTCTGGCCCGACGTCGAACTGAGCGACGGATCGGTACGGTTCTCGGCTGACAGCTGAGCCGGTGTCGATCGACCGGGACCCGATCGGGCAGAGCTGGCCGCTCCGGCGCCCACTCGACCTGCGCCGTACCGTCGGCGGCCTGTGTCACGGGGCCGGTGATCCGGTTTCGCGTTTCGCTGCCGGTCGATTCTGGACCGCTGGTCGGACCCCGGACGGTCCGGCGACGGTGTCGCTGTGGCTGGCCGAGGATCGGCTGCAGGCCCAGGCCTGGGGCCCGGGGGCGGCGCGGCTGCTGGCCGGCGTGCCCGACCTGGTCGGCGAGTTCGATGACTGGTCCGACTTCGACACAACCGGCCACGAGCGGTTGCACCAGGTGCGTCGGGCCCTGCCCGGGCTGCGGATCACCCGGACCGGACGGGTGATGGACTCGCTGGTGCCGGCTGTGCTGGAACAGCGGGTCACCGGGCAGGAGGCCTTCCGGGCCTGGCGGCAACTGACTCGCGGCTACGGCACCCGAGCGCCGGGGCCGGATGAGGTTCCACTGTGGTTACCGGCTGAATCCGCATCGTTGCTGCAGGTCCCGACCTGGGACTGGCATCGGTTCGGGGTGGACGGTCAGCGGCATCGGACGGTGCGGGCGGTGGCCACCGTGGCCGTCCGACTGGAGGAGTGCACGGCCCTGTCGATCGAGGCTTCGGTGCGCCGGCTGCGGTCGATTCCGGGCGTCGGGGCCTGGACCGCGGCCGAGACCACGGTGCGCGCCCTCGGTGACATCGACGCGGTCAGCGTGGGAGATTTCCACGTGGCCAATCGGGTCGGTTGGTTCCTGGCCGGGCGGCCGCGCTCGACCGATGAGGAGATGCTGGAGCTGCTGCGGCCCTGGGCCGGACAGCGGGCCCGGGTGGTCAAGCTGATCGAGCTGAGCGGTTTCTCGCCCCCCAAGTACGGGCCGCGGTTCAGCCCTAATGACATCCGGACCATCTAGCTCGACCGCAGCCACTCGCGCAGGGGGCAGCCGGGCCGGTCCGGCCCCAGGCAACGACGGCAACTCAGCCGAAGCGTTGCAGCACCTCGGTCGAGAGCGCCGGCCACGCCGCGATCGCCCACTCACCGAACGGCTGATCGGCCAGGGCCACGACGGCCAACCGGGCGACCGGATCGACCCAGAACATGGCGCCGCCCTGCCCGAAATGACCATACGTTGCAGGGGAGTTCTCCGGCGACGTCCAGTGCGGCTGCTTGACCCCACGAACCTCGAAGCCCAGGCCCCAGGCGTTGTCGGCCTGGCTGCCATAGCCCGGCAGCACGCCCGGCAAGCCCGGGTACTGGACGCTGGTGGCATCGACCACCGTGGACGGATCGAGCAATCCCGAGCCGCCGGCCAACAGCATCGACAGCACCGGAACCCAGTCGGCCACCGACGCGCGAGCGTCGCGCGCGGGCGAGCCGATGAGGGTGGCACCGGTCATGTCCAGTGGCGAGAACACCGCTTCGGTCAGGTAGTTCTCGAACGGCATCTCGGTCGCCTCAGCCACCACGGAGCCGAGCAGGTCGAAGCCGGCGTTGGAATAGATCCGCCGGGTTCCGACCGCGGCGGCCCGGGTCAGCCGGTCCGGGCCCAGACCCGAGGCATGGGCCAGCAGGTGACGCAGGGTCGCGCCGGCCAACTCTTCGGGCAGCCCCGGCACCGGGTCGGACAGCTCCAGCGCGCCCTCTTCGACGGCGACCAGGGTGGCCAGGGCGGCCAGCGGTTTCGTCAATGATGCCAACCAGAAATCGTGGGCCAGCTCGCCCTCGGTGGCCAGGACCCCTGCCGGTGCAACGACAGCCAGGGCCGCGTTCGGGACCGGCCAGGCTGCCGTCAACTCAGCCACGACGAGCCGCCAGCGCGGCCAGCAGACCAGGCAGTTCCGGGGCCACGTCGTCGGGTAGTTCGGTCACCGGGAACCAGCGCAGGTCGTCGGATTCGTCGCTCATCACGGGCTCCGCGCCGGCCGGCGCGTGGCCGACGAACCGGACGTCGAAGTGCCGGGTGGGCACGCCCAGCGAACAGGTTATGGCATGCACGTCAAGGTCGAACGGGATCGGCTCGACCGTGATCCCCTCCATGCCGCTCTCCTCGGTGGCCTCGCGCAGGGCCGCCGCCAGCAGGCTCGGGTCATCGTCCTCGACGTGCCCACCGAGTTGCAGCCATTTGCCGACGCGGGGGTGCAGCGTGAGCAGCACCCGCTCGCCGCTGGCGTCCAGGAGCACCACGCTGGCGGTCAGGTGGCCGGGTACACAGGCCCGCCGGGTCGCATCCGGCCGGGCAGCCAACAGGCCGTAGAACCCTTCGCGCACGGCGGATTGTCGATCGCCGTCCGGAATCGGCATGGCCGCCAGCACGGCCTGGGCATCGGCGTGCAGGCCGGACACATCGGCGTCCCCGGCCGGGGTGGCCGCGGCCTGGCCCTGGGCGATCGCCTCGGCGGTGCCCAGCCGGAACAGGTCCCCGACCGTACCCCGCAGCAATGCCGAGGAGCCCTTTCCATCGTCGGAATAGGCATATCCACGCACGACCGCAACCGGGATACCGGCCAGCTTGCCCTTGACCAGGTCTCCGGCGGCGGCCAGTTCGTCGGCCACCGCGACCTCGGTGACGGCCAACTCGTTGCCGTGCGTGTCGAGTTGACCCCGGACGTCCAGCACTGCGGTCAAGCCGGCCACACCGATGGCGACGTCGGTGATGCCGTGCCGCCAGGGCCGTCCGAGTGAGTCGGAGATGACTACCGCGACCGTCACTCCCAGCCGCTGCCGCAACCCCTCCTGCAATGCGGCCGCGGACCGGTCCGGATCCAGCGGCAGCAGCGCGATCTCGTCGGTGTGCACGTTCGAGGCGTCGACGCCGGCCGCGGCCAGGACCAGACCGAGCCGGTTCTCCACGATCCGCAGGTTGCCCCGCCGGGCCACCACCCGCACCGTCTCCTCGTCGATGGCCCGTTGCCGAAGCCGCTCCCGTTCGGTCAGATCGCCGGAGGGCACCGGCACCAGCCGGCCCTCGGCCTTGGACACGATCTTGGAAGTGACCACCAGGACGTCACCGTCCTGCAACCAGGGTGCGGCCTGGGCCAGCAGCGCCGCCAGCTCATCGCCGGGACGGACGTCGCCGATGCCCGGTACCGGAAGCAGCGAGATCATGCTCCGACCAGCTTCAGCGCGTCGGTGACCATGCCCGCCGTGGCCGTCGGTGAGCTCATCAGCAGATCCCGGGCCAGCACCCGCACACCCTCGACGGTGGCCGAATCTTCCGTGTGGACGAGCCATCCGTCCAACACCCCGGTGTCGGACCGGGCTCCGTAGAAGCGGCCGACCCCCTCGGCCGAGGTCTGGACGCCCAGCACCGGCAGGCAGGCATCGGCCATGCCCCGCACCGGAGCGCCGCCGATGATCGGGGACAGCCCGACCACCGGGGCCGCGGTGACCCGCAGCGCGTCCCGCAGGCCCGGCACCGACAGGATGGTGTTGATCGACACGACCGGGTTCGACGGCGCGATCAGCACCACGTCGGCCCCGGCAATGGCCTCGATCACGCCGGCGCCCGGCCGGCAATCATCCAATCCGATCTGGACGAACTCCAACGCCGGCAGCTTGGCGCGGTGTCGCACCCACCACTCCTGGAAGTGGATCGCGCGCCGGGCGCCGTCCACCTCGACGATCACATGGGTCTCGCATCGCTGGTCGGTCATCGGCAGCAGCCGCACGCCGCCGGTGTCCCAGCGCCGGCACAGCGCGGTCGTCACGTCCGACAGCGGGTAACCGGCGTCGAGCATCTGGGTCCGGACCAGGTGGGTCGCGATGTCGAGGTCACCCAGCCCGAACCAGGTCGGTTCGGCGCCGTAGACCTTGAGCTCGTCGGCGATCCGCCAGCTCTCGTCCTCCCGGCCCCAGCCCCGCTCGGTGTCGGCCGCGCCGGACAGCGTGTACATCACCGAGTCCAGGTCGGGGCAGATCCGCAGGCCGTGCATGGTCACGTCGTCGCCGGTGTTCACCACTGCGGTGATCTCATCGGACCGGCCGTCGGATCGGGCGAACTCACGCACACCCTGCAAGAACTTCGCGCCGCCGATGCCGCCGGCCAGAACCGTTATTCGCACGCCCAGCAACGCTACCGGCCGGCTCAGCCGGACAGGATGCGGACCGGGACCGAGCGGTGGATCTGACGGATCGCGGCCACCATCATCGACCAGACCGCCTCACCGGAGGGACCCAGCGGGGTCAGCATCGGCGGCAGCCAGTCCCGGGCCAGCTTGCCGGCCCGCCGGGGCATCGGCCGCCCCTGGCCGCCGGCGGCCAGCACCAGCAGCACCAGGATCGCCTCCCGGACATCGGCGGGCGCTTCGCTGTCCCGGCGGCCGGATTCCTTGACCCGCTGCTGGTCGACCAGGGTCTGGCCGTTGCTCTCGTCCAGCAGCCGGCGGCCTTCCCGACGCCACAGGCCGGCGTCCACCAGATGGGTGATGCTGGCGTTGCGGTCGGCGTCGATGTGGTTGAACCAGTGCCGCCAGCCGATGTGACGGTTCCTGCTCGCCACGGCGCGGTGCACCGCGTCCTGCAGCTTGTGCCCGGACTCGGAAGCGCCCTGTGCCTGTGGGCCTTTCTGCCCGACGATCCGGCCGTCCAGGGCCAGGTCGACGAACAGGCCGGCCCGGATCGCGATCCCGACCTGACGCGGATGCCGGATCCGGTGGCGCCCCAGATCCAGCGACATCCGGCAGATCTCGACACCGAGCGATTCCCCGTTGGGCTCGGTCATCGATCTCCTCGGTGCTGACGGACGCTGGCGGGCTGCCCGCGCCGGGTGGACAGAGGCACCCGAAGCCGGACTGGTCGCCCAGCCTAGATGTCGCCCCACCGGTTGCCTTGACCACGGGGCCGCACCATCGAGCCGAGTCGTGATTACGCTCAAGCACGTGACCGAGCTCCAGCCAGGTTCCGAAACCTCTGCCCAGCCCGCTCCGTCCGCCGTACGCCGAGCGCTGCGACGAGCTCGGGACGGCGTCGCCCTCGACGTGACCGAGGCCGCGGTGCTGATGGCCGCGCGCGATGAGCAACTGACCGAGCTGATGTCGATCGCGTCGTCCGTTCGGGACGGCGGGCTGAGTGAGCATCGGCCGAGGAACGAGGCCGGCGCGGAGCGAAGTGGCAGCGGGCTGAGTGAGCATCGGCCGAGGAACGAGGTCGGCGCGGAGCGAAGTGGCAGCACAGCCACGGCGATCCCGATCACCTACAGCCGCAAGGTGTTCATCCCGCTGACCCGGTTGTGTCGCGACCGCTGCCATTACTGCACCTTCGCCACCGTGCCGCACCGGCTGCCGGCCGCCTACCTCGAGATCTCCGAGGTCCTCGAGATCGCCCGTCGCGGAGCCGAGCTCGGTTGCAAGGAGGCGCTGTTCACCCTGGGCGACCGGCCCGAGGAACGCTGGCCGCAGGCGCGGGCCTGGCTGGACGAGCGCGGTTTCGACTCCACCCTGGACTACGTCCGGGCCGCGGCGATCGCGGTGCTGGAGGAGACCGGACTGCTGCCGCACCTGAACCCCGGCGTGATGAGCTGGGCCGAGCTGCAGCGGCTCAAGCCGGTTGCGCCGAGCATGGGCATGATGCTGGAGACGACCGCCGCCCGGCTGTTCACCGAGCCCGGCGGCCCGCACTACGGCAGCCCGGACAAGGACCCGGCGGTCCGGTTGCAGGTGCTGACCGACGCCGGCCGGCTGACCGTGCCGTTCACCACCGGAATCCTCGTCGGTATCGGGGAGAACCGCACCGAGCGGGCCGAGTCGCTGTTCGCGATCCGGGCCATCGCTCGTGAGTTCGGCTCGATCCAGGAGGTGATCGTGCAGAACTTCCGGGCCAAGGACGACACCGCGATGCGCAACGATCCCGACCTGGATCTGGACGAGTACCTGGCCACCCTGGCGGTCTCGCGTCTCGTGTTGGGGCCGAAGATGCACCTGCAGGCCCCGCCGAACCTGGTCGACCTGACCGAATGCCTGCTGCTCATCGACGCCGGCGTGGACGACCTGGGCGGCATCTCACCGCTGACCCCGGACCACGTCAATCCGGAACGGCCGTGGCCCGAGCTGGACAAGTTGACCGACCTGCTGGCCGGCCGCGGTTTCAGCCTGGTCGAACGGCTCACTGCGCAACCGTCCTACATCCGCGCCGAGACGCCCTGGTTGGATCCGCGCATCCTGCCGCACGTCCGGGCCCTGGCCGACCCGCAGACCGGACTGGCCGCGATCGAGCCCGACGGCAGTTCGCGCCGGCCGCACGGCCTGCCCTGGCAGGAGCCGGACGAGGCCTGGGTGTCCAGCGGGCGCACGGACCTGTTCGAAGCGATCGACACCGAGGGCCGGACGGCCGACCGGCGCGGTGACTTCAATGAGGTCTATGGCGACTGGAATGCCTTACGCGAAAGGGTGTTCTCGCCTGGCTCGACCGCGCTCGACGCTGATGTGCTGAGCGCGTTGAAGGCGGCCGAGCGCGATCCGGCCGGCATCACCGACGAGCAGGCGCTGACGCTGATGCAGGCCGACGGGACCGGGCTGGACGCGGTGGCGGCGCTGGCCGATCAGCTGCGCCGGGACGCGGTCGGCGATGACGTCACCTTCATCGTCAACCGCAACATCAACTTCACCAACATCTGTTACACCGGCTGCCGGTTCTGCGCCTTCGCCCAACGGGCCAGCGATGCCGACGCCTACACGCTGTCGACCACGGAGATCGGTGATCGCGTCCGCGAAGCCCGGGCCGACGGCGCTACCGAGATCTGCATGCAGGGCGGCATCGACCCCAACCTGCCCGCCTCGGGCTACTTCGACCTGGCTCGGGCGGTCAAGGCGGCCGTGCCGGACATGCACCTGCACGCGTTCTCGCCGATGGAGGTGGTCAACGGGGCCTCGCGGGCCAACCTGTCGATCGAGGAGTTCCTGATCGGACTGAAGGAAGCCGGCGTCGACTCGCTGCCCGGCACCGCGGCCGAGATCCTCGACGACGAGGTCCGCTGGGTGCTGACCAAGGGAAAGCTGCCGACCTCGGCCTGGATCGAGGTGGTCACGACCGCGCACCGGATCGGGCTGCCGACGACCTCGACGATGATGTTCGGTCACGTCGACCATCCGCGGCACTGGGTCTCGCACCTGCGGCTGCTCGGCCGGTTGCAGGACGAGACGGGTGGTTTCAGCGAGTTCGTGCCACTGCCGTTCGTGCACAACCAGTCGCCGATCTATCTGGCCGGCCTGGCTCGGGCCGGCGCGTCCCGGCGCGAGGTCAAGGCGGTGCACGCGATGGCCCGGATCCTCTTGCACGGCAAGATAAAGAACATCCAGACCAGCTGGGTGAAGCTCGGCGAGCAAGGTGCGGCCGAGATGCTGCGGGGTGGCGCCAACGACCTGGGCGGGACGTTGATGGAGGAGACCATCTCGCGGATGGCCGGCTCCGAACACGGCTCTCGGCGCAGTGTGGCCGAGCTGACCGCGGTGGCCGCCCTGGCCGGTCGACCGGCCCGGCAGCGGACGACCTCCTACGCCCTGGTCGACGGGTCGGCTCGGGTAGGTTAATCGCTCACGTTCGCGATTTGGCAGTGTTTCTTGAGCGAATCCTGGCTCGACCGGCCAGATTTATGACGTTGGGGCCACAAATCTGTGCGGATACCAGTTCTCGGCTTGACGAACCGGTAACGACACGAGTGTAATTCCAGATGTGTCGTTCGGCTTATGCAGAACAAACGCCAGCCGATAGAGCGGCCGAGAAGTAACAGCAGTACCGATGAGTAACAACAGCACCATCCCGCTAGCAGTCCAGACCCGCCGTAGGAGATCCCGCCATGGACAACCCCAGCAACCTTGCTGAAGCGGAATTGACCGACATCTTCGGGTTGCCGGACGAGCAGAGTTGGCAGGAACGCGCCCTGTGTTCCCAGACCGACCCGGAGGCGTTCTTCCCCGAGAAGGGCGGCTCCACCCGGGAGGCCAAGAAGATCTGCGTCGGCTGTGAGGTGCGGGGCGAATGCCTCGAGTACGCCTTGGAGCACGACGAGCGCTTCGGTATCTGGGGCGGCCTGAGTGAGCGGGAACGGCGCCGGATCAAGCGTCGCGCCAGCTGAGTCAGCGCACCAGATCGATCAGTTCGACCACTGGTCACAACGAAGGGACCGGCCCGCCATGACGGCGGCCGGTCCCTCGTCGTTCGCGGTTGCCAACAGCGGCTGGATCCGCGGGCCCCGGACCGACACCCGCGCGACCACCGGGCCGGTCCTCAGTCGATCTCCTCGGGATCGGTCCCGAACAGGCGGGCGATCTGTTCGACGACCACGTCATGCACCAGGTCGGCCAGGTCGTCGCCGTGGATGGCCCGGCTCTCCAGCGGCCGGCGATAGAGCACCACCGTCGGCGCCTTGATGCCGGCCACGCCCTGCCGGTACAGCCGGGCCAACGGAATGCCCCGGTCGTCCAGCACGTCGTCGTTGAACTCGGCCTGATCGCCGCCGAACTCGGGCACGTCCTCGACCGCGAACTCGATCCCGTTGAGCCGTTCGCCCAGCCGCGGCTGCAGGTGATCGACCGCGTGCAGCACCATCGCATCGAAGGCATCCGAGCGGGTGTGCGCAATCGGTACCAACGGGGGCGCGAGCATGCCGCGCAGGCCCCGCCCGTGCCGGTCCCGACGCCGTCCCGGTCGTCCGACCCGCAGCGGCCGATCCTCGGCCCGCGGGCTGCGTTCTGCTGTCATGGTCCACCCAGCGTAATCCGGCCGGCGGAGGGGTTGTGGCCGATCTTGCTCGCGACACGAACCGGCGCCGCGGCCCGGCTGATCGGTATTGACGGCCAGGGCGGCTAAGGTCGCCGGTTGTGAGGCATGTCCGTCGTTGCACCCGAACCGGCTGCAGCCAGTCCGCCGTGGCGACGTTGACCTACATCTATTCCGACTCCACCGCGGTCGTCGGACCGTTGGCCGCCTTCGCTGAGCCGCATTCCTACGACCTGTGCGAGGAACACGCCGTCCGGCTGACCGTCCCCCGGGGCTGGGAGGTGCTGCGGCACGTCGGGGAGTTCCCGTCGCCGATCCCGCACGCCGATGATCTCGAGGCGCTGGCCGACGCGGTTCGGGAGGCGGCTCGGGTAGAGGTACCGCCACCCCCGCCGAGCAACGACGGCACCCCGAGTGCCCGCCGGGGTCATCTGCGGGTCGTCCCGCCGCCGGTCTGAGCACGCCGGTCCTGGTAACTACCGCCCGGCTGAGCGCGGCTCGGTCCGACTGCGGGCGCTCGGTAGGCTCAGCGGTGCATCGAAGCCAGCCGGCTGCCGTCATGCCGATATCGAGGAGAGCATCCCCGCCGTGATCGACCTGTCCCAGATCGTGAAGGCCTACGACGTGCGCGGCATCGTCGGCGAGCAGTTGACCACCGAGGTGGCCAGCGCTCTGGGGGCCGCCTTCGTGCAGGTCACCGGCGCCACCCGGCTGGCCGCCGGCCACGACATGCGCGAATCCGGCCCGGAGCTGCTGGCTGCCTTCGCTGCCGGCGCGACCGCTCAGGGCGCGGACGTCGTCAACATCGGTCTGGCCTCCACCGACATGCTCTACTTCGCCTCCGGACAACTTGGCCTGCCCGGTGCGATGTTCACCGCCAGCCACAACCCGGCCGCCTACAACGGCATCAAGCTGTGCCGAGCCGGTGCCGTCCCGGTCGGTTCGGAGACCGGGTTGGTCGAGATTCGCCAGCTGGCCCAGGGCTATCTCGAATCGGGATTGCCGCTTCCGGTCGGTGCTGGCGCAGGCGGCTCATCGGACCCGGGCGACCAGCCAGGCACGGTCAGCGAGCAGACGCTGCTGGCCGAGTACGCCCAGTACCTGCGGGGCCTGGTCGACCTGCGCGAGATCCGGCCGCTCAAGGTCGTCGTCGACGCCGGCAACGGCATGGGCGGTTACACGGTGCCGGCCGTGCTCGGTGATTCCGTGCTGGCCGGGCTGCCGCTGACCATCGTGCCGCTGTACTTCGAACTGGACGGCACGTTCCCCAACCACGAGGCCAACCCGCTCGATCCGAAGAACCTGGTCGACCTGCAGCGTGCCGTGGTGCAGCACGGGGCCGACATCGGGCTGGCCTTCGACGGCGATGCCGACCGGTGCTTCGTGATCGACGCCGCCGGCGACCCGGTCTCGCCCAGTGCCATCACCGGGCTGGTTGCGGTCCGTGAGCTGGCCAAGGCACCGGGTTCGCCGATCATCCACAACCTGATCACGTCCCGGGCCGTCCCGGAGATCATCACCGAACACGGCGGCATCCCGGTCCGAACCCGGGTCGGCCACTCCTACATCAAGGCGGAGATGGCGGCCAGCGGTGCGGTGTTCGGCGGCGAGCACTCGGCGCACTACTACTTCCAGGACTTCTGGCGGGCTGACACCGGCATGTTGGCGGCGATGCACGTGCTGGCCGCGCTGGGCGAGCAGGACCGTCCGCTGGCCGAGCTCACCGCCTCCTACGAGCGCTACGTCGCCTCGGGCGAGATCAACTCCGAGGTGGCCGACCAGGCCGGCCGGGTGGAGGCGATCCGGCTGCACTTCGCCGAGCGCACCGAGAGCGTCGACGAGCTCGACGGACTCACGGTGTCGCTGACCAGTGGCGCCTGGCTGAACGTCCGGGCGTCCAACACCGAGCCGTTGCTGCGGCTGAACGTCGAGGCCGCCGACCAGGCGTCGATGGCGGCGCTGCGGGACGAGGCCTTGGAAGTGATCCGTGACTGAGCGAGGTACGAGCGAGGAGCGCAGTGAAGTGAGCAGCACAGCGATTGCCGAGGAGCTGCTGGACATTCTGGCCTGCCCATCGCCGGATCATGCGGCGCTGGAGCTCGCCGACGACACTCTGGTGTGCACCGTCTGCGCGAGCCGCTTCCCGATCCGGGACGGCATCCCGGTGCTGCTGGCCGATGACTGCACGCCCGGTCCGAACGGGCTCGGAGTGCCCGCAGAGCCGGCATGACCGCCTTCGACCAGCAACTGCTGGAGGATCCGGCCGCGCTGCTGGCCGCGGACCGGGGCGAGCTGTTGCGCGGGCTGGCCACCGCCGGCGCGCAGGTCCGGCGGGCGCTGGCCACGGCGGCCGACTTCGGCATCGATCGGCTGGCCGACGAGGCCCGGCCGCGGGCCGTCCTGGTCGCACCGGACCCGAACGCGCCGTACCTGTCGTGGTTGCTGACGGCGCTGGCCCGAGGCGAGGCGCCGGTGCTGGACTGGCGCGACGCCGGCCTGCCCCGGTGGGCCGGTCCGGCCGACGTGCTGCTGGTCGCCTCGGCCGACGGGCGGCATCCACGGCTGGCCGAACTGGTAGCCCAGGCTGATCGGCGTGGACTGATCATCGCGGTTGCCGCTCCGGCCGGCTCGCCGGTTGCCGCGGCCGCGGCCCGGCACCCGATCGCCGACCTGGCCCAGCTGGCCGGCGTATCCCCGCGGGCGGTCTGGTGGTCGCTGGCCGCACCGATGTTGCTGACCCTGGACGCGCTCGGCCTGGCCCGGACCCGGGACATCCTTCCCCAGCTGGCCGACCGCCTCGATGAGGTGGCCGAGTCCGAACGACCGGCGTCGGATGCCTTCGTCGCCCCGGCCAAGCTGCTGGCGGCCGAACTGGCTGAGTCGGTACCGGTGTTCGCCGGTATCGGACCGGCCGGCACCGCGGCCGCGCACCGGGTGGCCGGCGCTGTGCAGCTGATCGGCGGCGCGACGGCGATGTCGGCGTCACTGCCCGACGATGTGGCCCGGATCGGTTCGCTGCTCGAATTCGCCGGCGGCAGTGGCAGCGGCGGCGACGCCGACTTCTTCGCCGATCGGGTCGACGACGCGGGTGTGAAACCACGCCTGGTGATCATCGGTGATGACGACGACTACGCCGCCGGACGGCCGGACGAGACGGCGGATGCGCTGGCCGGACGGCGGGCTGCGGGAGCGCTGGCCGGCCTGGCGCGCAGCCGGGCCATCGGGGTGTCCCGCATCCTGGTGCCGGAGGCTCCGCCGCTGGTCCGGTTCGGCTGCGCCACCGCTACGGGCGACTTCGCCGCGGCCTACCTGGCCCTGGCCCGGGGCGTCGACCCGTCCGCGCCGCGGCTGGGCGAACTCGACCATTGATCGGACAGGACGGGCTGGCATGAGTGCATCGGGTGGTTCGAAGGCCGTGCTGGCGGCGCTGACGGCCAATCTCAGTATCGCCGTCATCAAGTTCATCGCGTTCCTGCTCACCGGCGCGACCTCCATGTTGGCCGAGGCGGTGCACTCGGTGGCCGACTCCGGCAACCAGGGCCTGCTACTGCTCGGCGGCAAGCGGTCGCGGCGGCACGCCACACCGGAGCATCCGTTCGGCTTCGGTCGGGACCGCTACGTCTACGGCTTCCTGGTCGCGCTGGTGCTGTTCAGCGTCGGCGGCCTGTTCGCCCTGTACGAGGGCGTGCAGAAGGTGCTGCACCCGCACCATCTCGACTCGCCGGTGATCGCGGTCGCGGTGTTGCTGGTGGCCATCGCCCTGGAGGGCTGGTCGTTCCGGACGGCCATTCACGAGGCGCGGGCGACCAAGGGCGAGGTGAGCTGGTTCCAGTTCATCCGCCGGGCCAAGGTGCCGGAACTGCCGGTGGTGCTGCTGGAGGACTTCGCGGCCCTCATCGGCCTGGCCCTGGCCCTGCTGGGCGTCGGTCTGTCCAGCATCTTTCACCAGGCGGTGTGGGACGGCATCGGCACCGTCGGCATCGGCGTCCTGCTGATCACGGTGGCGATCGTCCTCATCGTGGAAACGAAGAGCCTGTTGCTGGGCGAGGCCGCGTCGCCGGCGGCGATCGGCCGGATCTCCCAGGCCCTGGTCGGTGACGGCGTGGAACGGGTGATCCACCAGCGCACCATGCACCTGGGCCCGGAGGAGGTGCTGGTGGCAGCCAAGATCGCTATCGCCCCGAACCGCACCGCCGTCCAGGTGGCCGAAGTGATCGATGCTGCCGAGGCCCGGATCCGTGCCGCCGAACCGACGGCCAGCGTCATCTATCTCGAGCCCGACATCGATCGGCGCGGTGCCGAGGTGAGCGACCCGGTGGTCGCGGGAGGTTCGGCGCCCGACATCGATCGGCGCGGTGCCGAGGTGAGCGATCCGGTGGTCGCGGGAGGTTCGGCGCCCGACATCGATCGCCGCGGTGCCGAGGTGAGCGACCCCGTGGTCGCGAGCAGTTCGGCGCCCGACATCGATCGGCGCGTCGACACAGACGATGCAACTAGTTAGGACTCGACTCGAAGTGGAGCACGAGGTAGTGAGAATCATCCCGCTGGAAAACACCATTCGCGACTACGCCTGGGGCTCACCGAGCGCCATCCCGCGGCTGCTCGGCCTGCCCGAGACCGGCCGGCCGGCAGCCGAACTCTGGATCGGCGCCCATCCGGACTCGCCGTCCCGGTCGGGCGACCACGGTCTGGACGAACTGATCGCGACCGAACCGGAACTGCTCGGTGCCGCCTCGATGGATCGGTTCGGACCGAGATTGCCCTTTCTGCTCAAGCTGATCGCCGCCGAGCACGCTTTGTCCCTGCAGGTGCACCCGAACTCCGAGCAGGCGCGGGCCGGATTCGAGGCCGAGCAGGTGGCCGGAGTCAGCCAGTCCAGTCCGGAGCGCAACTACCGCGATGGCTATCACAAGCCCGAAATGGCTTATGCAATAACTGAGTTCGATGCCTTCTGTGGATTCCGGCCGCCGGCTGAGACGGCCGACTACCTGACCGCACTGGACGTTCCGGAGCTGCTCGGTTACCGCGAACTGCTGACCTCCGACGAGGGGCTGCGGGCGGTGTTCACGACGGTGCTGAGCCTGTCCGGCGAGGTCAAGGCCCGGCTGATCGAGAACACTGTGGCCGGCTGCCGCCGGGTCGCTGCGGGCAACGGACGGTGGGCTCCGGAGGCTCGCGCGTCGTTGCTGGCGGCCGAGGACTTTCCGGGCGACATCGGCCCGGTGGTGGCGCTGTTGCTCAACTACGTGAAGTTGCAACCCGGCGAGGCCATCTTCCTGGCCGCGGGCAACGTGCATGCCTACCTGCGCGGGGTGTGTGTCGAGCTTCTGGCCAACAGCGACAACGTGCTGCGCTGTGGTCTGACCCCGAAGCACATCGACGTACCGGAGCTGGTGCGGATCGCCGACTTCACGCCACTGGCGCAGCCGCGCTGGCAGCCGTCGGCCCAGACGTCCGACGGGGTCGACTTCACCGTCCCGGTGCCGGACTTCGCTCTCGCCGTCGGCCATGGTCGGGCTCGGCTGGAGCCGGACCGGCCCTACCTGGTACTGGCCGGCGAACGACCGGCCACGGTCGCCGACCTCGAGCTGGCGCCCTGGCACGCTGCCTTCGTCGGGGCCGGCGATGACGTGGTCGAGGTCGGTTCCGAGGGTCGGGTCTTCCTGGCCACCGTGGGGCTGTAGCCAACGGCACAGCCTGCCGTTATCGCCGCTTCGGCAAAATCTGACACAACTCTGATAGAGTTTGCAGCGATGAAGCCGATGACGATGCAGCAGGCGGCCGAGGCGACCGGTTGGTCGCAACGGATGCTCCGTTACATCGAGCAGGCCGGTCTCGTCACGACCCTGCGGACTCCGGGCGGCCACCGGCTCTACGCCGCCCGGCAGATCGACCGGCTGCGCACCCTGCGCGAGTTGGTCGACGATCACGGCATCGGTTTGGCCGAGATCGCGTTCGAACTCCGGATGCGCACCGAGTTCGAGCTCTACCGCGCGGTCGACGACTGGTTCGGCCCCGTGCATCGGGGGCCGGGCTCGCCGGAGGCCGGTCGGTTCCGCCGGATGGCGGCCGAACGACTGGCCGAAAACACCGACGTCGAGCACGTGCAAGTCGACCCCACAATCCAACAGCAGTTCCGCTACACAACTCGAGGAGATTCCGTGAGCGTCACCCTGACCCCAGACAGCGCCGGCTCGGTCAGCGACTTCAAGGTCGCCGACCTGTCCCTGGCCGCCTACGGCCGCAAGGAGATTCAGCTGGCCGAGGTTGAGATGCCCGGCCTGATGGCCCTGCGGGCCGAGTTCGGCGATTCGAAGCCGCTGGCCGGCAAGAAGGTCGCCGGCTCGCTGCACATGACGACCCAGACCGCCGTGCTGATCGAGACCCTGGCCGCCCTCGGCGCCGACGTTCGTTGGGTGTCCTGCAACATCTTCTCGACCCAGGACCACGCCGCCGCCGCGATCGTCGTCGGCCCGAACGGCACCCCGGAGAACCCCTCCGGTATCCCGGTCTTCGCCTGGAAGGGCGAGACGCTGGAGGAGTACTGGTGGTGCACCGAGCAGATGCTGACCTGGCCGGACGGCTCGGGCCCGGACTCCATCGTCGATGACGGTGGCGACGCGACCCTGCTGATCCACATGGGCGTCGAGTACGAAGCCGCCGGTGTGGTTCCGTCGGCCGATGAGAACGACTCCGAGGAATACACCATCATCCTGGAGACGTTGCGGCGCTCCCTGTCCGAGTCGCCGAACAAGTACACCACCATGGCCCAGTCGATCATCGGTGTCTCGGAGGAGACCACCACCGGCGTGCACCGGCTCTACGAGTTCGCCAAGGCCGGATCGCTGCTGTTCCCGGCGATCAACGTCAACGACTCGGTCAC
>CAZZZW010000043.1:0-18622 GCA_964658795.1 Phormidium nigroviride PCC 7112 | reverse complement strand
GACTTCGAGCCGTTCCGCACGCTCAACACTGCGCCGATGGCGATGACCGCGCACGCTGCGGCCAGACCTTGCCAGAGCGAACGCGACGTCCGGGCCCGGCGGAGCGCGACCACGTTGTGGTCCACCACCGGCGGTAGCGGACGGACCTGCGAAACCGCCTTCAGCACATCGACCCGCAGTTGCGGTGGTGGGGTGACGACCGACGTGTGACTGAGCTCGGCGGCGGTCTGTTGCATGCCACGCACCTCCTCGGCGCATTCGGGGCAGTCAGCCAGGTGCTGCTCGAACTGCTCCCGCTCATCGGCTTCGAGCGCGTCCAAGGCATAGGCACCCGCGAGCAGGTTCAAATCGTGGGTCATGCCGTCACCCCCAACGAGTCCCGCATTCGGATCAGTCCGTCCCGTATTCGTGTCTTCACTGTGCCCAATGGAAGTTTCAGCAGTTCGGCCACCTCGGTGTGGGTGTAACCGCCGAAATAGGCCAGCCGGATCGCCTCGCGTTGCGGCGGGGTAAGGCTGTCCAAGACCTTGCGGACCCGTTGGCCCTCGATGTTGGTCTGGGCCGTCTCGGCCACCGAGTCATAAGGGCGGTCCTCGTTCAACGTGGCGTACTTGTCGTCGCGGACGACCGTGGCCTGGGCCGCGCGGACCCGATCCACCGCACGGCGGTGGGCGATCATGAGCAGGTAGGGGAGCACGCCACCCTTGCCGGCATCGAAACGGGCCGCGTTGCGCCAGATCTCCAGATAGATGTCCTGGGTCACCTCGGCCGACTGGGCGGCATCGCGGACGACCCGCAGCACCATGCCGTAGACCCGAGAGGACGTCCGGTCGTACAACTCGGCGAAGGCCCGCTCGTCGCCGCGGGCCGAGAGCGCGAGTAGGTCTTCCAGGCTGGACTCTGCGGACACCGGCGCCAGATGATCGCCATGGCTGGCACGCTCAAACTTCATGCTGGTCATCGTAGGCACCAGCACGCGCCGTCGGCGGTGTGCAACGTCATGATCGCCATTCGGAACCAGCCGTCCGACCGGATTGCCGACACGTCAGGCGGGTGAACTCTGTAGGGCCGAGGGGAGTCGAACCCCTACTGGCACGGACCTAAACCGTGTGCCTCTGCCAATTGGGCTACGGCCCCCAACTGCTGGACGAGAGCCTACCGAGTGACCGGACCCGGCCTTAAGCGGCGTCGAGTTTCAGGTCCCGGCGCAGTTTGGCCACGTGTCCGGTGGCCTTGACCGCGTACTGGGCCAGTTCGATCTTGCCCTTGTCGTCGATGACGAAGGTCGATCGGATCACCCCGACCATGGTCTTGCCGTACAGCTTCTTCTCGCCGAACGCGCCGTAGGCCTCGAGCACCTGCTTGTCCGGGTCGGACAGCAGTGGAAAGGTCAGCCCCTCGTTGTCACGGAACTTCTGCAGCTTGGCCGGCTTGTCCGGAGAGATGCCGAGCACGACATAACCCTCGGCGAGGAAGGAGTTGAGGTTGTCCCGGAAGTCGCAGGCCTGCTTGGTGCAGCCGGGCGTGGATGCCGCCGGGTAGAAATAGATGATCACTCGCTTGCCCTTGAAGTCGGCCAGCGACACTTCGTGGCCGTCGGCGTCGGACAGCGTGAACTGGGGGGCCGCATCGCCCGGGGCAAGCCGTTCGCTCATGTCCGTCACCCTAGCGAACCGCGGACCGCAACCGATGCGTCGTGTCGAGACGACCATGCGTCCGCCGTCCTTCGCTAGGCTGACGGTTCAGGCATGTCAGTCGAAGGAGAGTCACCGGTGGCCGAACGCAGCGCAGCACAGATCCGGGCCGAGATCGAGGGTGCGCGTACCGAGCTCGCCTCCTCGGTCGACCAGCTCACCGATCGGCTCGCGCCGCAGCGATTGGTGAACGAGACGAAGGCGACGCTGAAGGAGAAGGCGCTGTCGCCGGCCGGAAAGGCGGTCATCGGTGGCAGCGCGGCGCTGTTGACCCTGCTGGTGATCCGCAACCTGCGTAAGAGCCGCAGCTGAAGGCAGAACCGGCGGCCACGTCGGGTGCTAGGTGGCGCTGATGTGGGCGCGTAGCTCCGCGACCCGGGTCACCGGCCGGTCGAACAGGATGACCACTTCCAGCCCGAGGTCCAACCGGGCGGCCGGCTTGGCCAGCAAGACCGTCCCTGGAATGTCGAAGGCGTCACCGGACAGTTTGAGCCGGGCCAGCACCGGGATGTGCGGCTGGAACCAGTCGTGATAGTCCGGAGCGACGATGCCCCGCAGGGCCACCTCGGACAGGTCGATCAGTTCGGTGGCGACGCCGGCCGGACCGGGGTTGCCCTCGACGTCGGGGGCGGCGAAGTCGATCTCGACCACGGCGTCCAAGGAGGATCGGACGTACTGCCGGCGTTCTTCCCGCCAGGCCTCGTCGTCGACCTCGGCCACCAGGACCCGTTCGCCGTCGGTGGTGCGCAGCTCGACGAGCAGCACCGGCAATACCCAGTAGGAGTTCTCCTCCGGCCAGCTCACCAACAGCCGGGTGCCGGGATCGAAGGGCCGGTCGGCCGGTGAACTGAGCAGCAGCGTTCCCGGCAGTTCGGTGTCGACCTGCAGGACATCGCTGCGGTGGGCGCTGCCGTTCTGGTCTCGAAGCTGCACGACGGCGCCGCGCTCAGGCATACGGGTCATAACTCACCGTAAGTCTCATCAGCACCGATTTCGGCGGACAGGGCCAAATTTAACGAAGAAATAAGGGGACGGCCCGCGTAACCCGGGCTACTCGGGATCCGTTTCGATAGCGCTGCGTAACTTCTCCAGCGCCTCGTCACTGGTCGAGACGGCTTGCTCATTCGATCTCTGGATCTCCTCGTAGACTTCCTTGCGGTTGACCCGGACCGAGCGCGGCGCGTCGATCCCGATCCGAACGGCATCGCCCCGGACTTCGAACACGGTGAGCACGATGTCATCGCCGACGACGATGCTCTCGCCCACACGACGGGTCAAAATCAGCACAGACACTCTCCCGCAAGCACGTCAGGTGGGACACAGTGTCCCACCCCAACGCTAGCTTGCCGGTGCCAGCAACGGTGCGCGCAGGGGCAGATCGACGTCGGGCAATACCACCTGAACCGCCGTTCCCGCCTCGGCGGCGATGACGATCGGGGCCAGCAGGTTGGCCGTGGCATCGGTGATCGAGTTGGTCACCGTGATCACGACCAGCACCAGTACCTCGTCACCGTCGGCGACACCGAGTGCGGCAACGTCCGAGGGCATCAGCGATGGGCGGTACTCCGGGAAGAACCGGCCGGGCGCGGCGACGACGAAGCGCAATCCCGGGGTCTGCCGGGACCGCAGCGCGTACAGCACGCCGTTGGCGTCGAGCGCGGTGACGTCGAATTCGCGGTCGGCCGGGAAACCCGGGATGGGGGAGTTGAACGTGATGAGGCTCGGCAGGGTGGCCGGGCGCTCGGACAAGGCAGTAGTCACGGGGGTTACCTCAAGAAGTCCAGGAGCGAGGTCTGGCTGATCTTCGCTGTGGTGGCCAGGGCGGCTTGGTACGCGGCGTTCGCCGAACTGACCTGGACGGCCATGTCGGCCAGGTCGATGTCCTGCAGATCCGAGAGCTGAGACTTCAGCTGGATCGTGTTGGTGCTGGTGGTGTTCTGCACGCTCTGGATCCTCGAGTACTTGGCGCCGGCAAGGGATTGATCGCTGGTGATGGCGGTCTGCCGGGTATCCAGCGCCGACAGATCACCGCCCAAGGCCGAGGGGTTGGTGCGCAGGTCGTTGGAGATGCTCGACATCAGATCGAAGAGATTGCTGCCGTTGGCCCCGAACGCGGTGGTGCCCGGGGTGTTCAGATCGACCGACGTGTTCGGGCCGACGGTACGGGTGACCGTGCCGCTGTCGCCGACGTAGGAGCCGGTCGAGTCGAAGGCCACCGAACCCGCGGTCGTGCCGCCGAAGACCGGGCGGCCCAGATAGGAGGAGTTGGCCAGCGACATCAGGTTCGCTCGCGCGGCGTCCACCTGCTGGGCCAGCGCATCGTTCGAGGATGCGCTGCCGGCGCCGGTGTTCATCCCCTGCAGAACCAGGGTGCGGACCTGCTGCAGCTGGGAGGTGATGCTGCTGTAGGCCGTGTCGACCGTGGTCAGCCAGCCGATCGCGTCGGTGCCGTTGGCCTGGTATTGGGCGTTCTGCTTGACCTGGCTGCGCAACTGCATCGCCGCCACCGTGCCGGTCGGGTTGTCCGACGGTTTGGTGATCTGCTGACCCGAGGACAGCTGGGACTGCAGGCCGGCCAGCTTAGAGGCTTGGCTCTGCAGGCCGATCAGGGCGCCGCGGCTGGAGGAGCCTTCGGTTACCCGCATCATTTACAGGCCCGCCCTTCCGGTGTGGTTGATCAGGGTGTCCAGGGTTTCGTCCACGGTCGTGAGCACCCGGGAGCTGGCCTGGTAGGCCCGCTGGTAGGTCAGCAGGTTCGTGGTCTCTTCGTCGATGCTGACGCCGGAGGAGGAATCGGCCAGGTTGTCGACGCTGGTGGTCACCGCTTGCTGCACGCCGGCCTGCTGGCTGGCCCGCTGGGACTCGGTGGCCAAGGCACCGATCATCGCGCGGTACGAGGCATCCGCGCCCCCGGAGACGGTGCCCAGGTGCGACATCGCCAAGGCGGCCGAGCCGTCCAGGTTGCCACCCGGGGTAGCGGAGGCGGCCAGCTTCGCCGGATCGGTGACGGCAACCGCGATGCTGGCTGCGGTGCCGCCGGAGAAGAGCGCCGTGCCGGGGTTGCCGCTGAGGTCGTAGCCGGCGGTCTGGGCGCCGTTGACGGTCGAGGCCAGCGCGGCCGCGACCTGGTCCAGCTGGCTCTGATAGTTGGGGATCGTGGTGGTGAGGCCGTCCAGGGAGGCCTGCAGCTGGCCGCCGGCGGTGCTGGCGGGCGTGCCGCCGACCAGCAGCTGGTTGCTCGGATCGATGCTCACCGTGGTGGCGGTGGTCGAGTTGACCACGTTCTGGCCGCCGATGGTGACCGTGGCCGTGCCGTCGGCGTTGATCGTGGACTGCGCGCCGGCCAGGTCGGACAGGCTCATCATCAGGCTGTCGCGCTGGTCGAGCAGCTGGTTGTCGACATGACCGCTGGCGTTGTTCACCGCGATCGCGCCGTTGAGCTGAGCCAGCTCGCCGACCGCGGTGTTCACCTGGCTGGCTGTCGAATTGGCCTGCGCGGAAAGGGAGGTACTCAACCGGGACAGCGCGTCGCTGGTCTGATTCAGAGTGCCGGCCAGGCCCGTCGCCTTCTGCAGCACCACGTTGCGCGCGGCCGAGTCGCCCGGGTTGTTGGCGACCGAGGCCCAGGAGTTCCAGAAGTCGTTGAGCTGTTCGGACAGGCCGGTGTCGCTCGGCTCCTTGAACAGGCTCTCGACCGAGGACATGGTGCCGGCCGCGGTCTGCAGGTAGCCGTTGCGGCCGTGCTCGGTCCGTGCACGCATGTCGACCACCGGGTCGTTCAGACGGGAGGTGCCGGACACGGTGACCGTGCTGTCCGGGTGCTGGGTGGCGTACAGCTGCGAGACGCCGGGAACGGAGCCGGTCTCGGCCAGCTCGGCGCGCTGCCGCACGTAGCCGGGGGTGTTGGCGTTGGAGATGTTCTGACCGGTGACGTCCAGACCGTAGCGGGCGGCGTTCAGGGCGGTCAGCGCATTGGTCAGTCCGGAGAAGGAAGAGCTCATGTCCGTCCGCCCTCCTCTCTCCAGACGCTGCGATCGGGGTTCATCAGGCCTGCTCGTCCATGAAACGAGGACCACTGGTGACGGCGGTGGCCGAGCCACGATTGTCATAGGTGCCAACGGTTTCGCTCACCGAAAGCAGGGTCTCACGGACCGCGCGGGCGCCGGCCGTGAGCAGCCGGCGGTTCTCGGCGGTGACCTGTTCGATCTCGGCCATCAGCTCCAGCAGGGCTCGACGGTGCTCGCCGTACAAGGTGCCCCAAGGCTCTTCCGCTGCGGCTTCGAGCTGGGCCAGGGTGACCGGAACGGCCAGGCCCAGCTGCTCGGCCAGAGCGTCGGTCTCAGCCGACCGGAGAACCTCGGTGCCGCGTAGTTGCTCGAGGGCGAACTCGATCTCTTCGTTCGCCTGCGCCAACCACCGGGTCCGCCCGGAACCGACGATGAGCTGTTCGGAGACCAGCTTGAACAGCAGCAGCTGCAGCGCATCGCGTTCGCGCCACAACATCGTCGAAACCTCGGCGAACCCCATGGCTGTCACTCCTGTAGTCGTCTTCATGTCTGACTACCTCACGTCTCCCTCCGGGTTCAAGCCACCAATCGGCCAACCGGGCGCGGACTGAAGGAAGGCCGCACAGGTAGTAATCAGTGAGGGGCCCACCTAATTACACGTATGTGACTCGCTGTCACCAAGATCGGCGCCGGCGCGGGCACCCGTAGTAATAGAGGTGTCACTGGGAGCGAGATTCCCCTGAAGTGGTGGGCACAAAGCCGATCGATCCGTCCGGTCTGCCATATAGACGCGGTCTCTGCTCCCGGACCATGACACGCCGCGCTTGAGCTGTAGTGATGCAAGTCACATGACTCTGGGTATGCATTCCTTAACGCAGGCAATACATTAAACCCTTGTTAGGCCAGAACTTAGCGCGAACCTTACGCAAGGCCTTACAACGAAACTCAGCTCCACCAGGCACTGGACCACCAGCTGCCGACCGGCACGACACCCCGACAAGATGCCCGCTCGTAAGAGATGAGAGACCGATGACGATGACTTCGACGGTTACCGCCGCCGCAGAGGCCAAGCCGGCCCGCAAGGGTACGGCCACCGACGCAGTGGTTGAGCAGCTCGTTCGCGAGAACCTGGCCCTGGTCGGCCACATCGTTCGCGAGACCATGACCCGGTTGCCGGCCCACATCGGCCGCGACGACCTGACCTCGGCCGGCATGGCCGCCCTCGTCCTCAGTGCCCAGGGATACGACGCCGAGCGCGGGGTTCCGTTCGCTCGCTTCGCCGCCATCCGGATCCGGGGCGCCCTGGTCGACGAGCTCCGCTCGATGGACTGGGCCAGCCGGTCGGTCCGGGGCCGGGCCCGCGAGGTCGAGGCCGCGCGCAATCAGCTGTCGGTCAGCCTGGGCCGCTCGCCCCGTCCGAACGAGGTCGCCGAGGTCCTCGGGGTCAGCGTCTCGGAGCTGGGCAGCATCGACGCCGACGTGCACCGGGCCAGCGTGCTGAGCCTGCAGGGCTTCGCGCCGGAGACCGGTGCGGCGATGGTCCCGGACGGCCAGCGCAGCCCGGAGCAGCTCGTGTGTGACCGGGAGCAGCTCGGCTACCTGCACGACGCGATCGGTGAGCTGCCGGAGCGGCTTCGCTACGTCGTCCAGGCCTACTTCTTCGACCAGCGCCAGATGGCCGACATCGCCGCCGAGCTCGGCGTGACCGAGTCGCGGATCTCCCAGCTGCGGGCCGAGGCCCTGAAGCTGCTGCGTCACGGCATGGCCGCCGCCGAGCCCGACGCCGCCCCGGCACCCGAGCCGACCGGCCGGTCCGGAGCCAAGATCGCCAGCTACGCCGCGGCCGTCGCCGCTCGTGGCAACCTGGCCAGCCGGCTGCAGCTGTCGAACGCCTTCGGCGAGGTCAACGCGACCGCCGCCCGGGCCGCCCAGAACCGCACTGCCTGATACCTCTCTATAGAGAGCAGCATGGTTCTCCGTAGGGCGCAGTAACCGCAGCACCCAGCGAATGCCGCAACACCCGGTAAAACACAGCAGGATCAGCCCCGCAACATCCCAACTGAATACGGTGCCAGCAGCCGCTCGAATCTTGGTTCGGGGAAGGACTCAAGTCCGAGTGGCGCGTGCCGAATCTAAGTACGTGCCAGTCCACGGATGGACGGCCAGGGCCCCGCACGGTGCGGGTCACCCATACGACTCTCTAGTTTCAGGAGGAAACACAAATGAGTCTCCGCATCAACACCAACGTCGGCGCCCTCAACGCGTACGGCAACCTGTCCACCAACCAGGCCAACCTGCAGGACGCGTTCGAGAAGCTGTCCTCCGGTCTGCGGATCAACAAGGCGGCCGATGACGCGGCCGGTCTGTCGATCTCGCAGGGCCTGACCTCGCAGATCAACGGCCTCACCCAGGCCGTGCGCAACGCTCAGGACGGCACCAACGTCGCGCAGATCGCCGACGGCGCCCTGAACACCGTGCAGCAGATCCTGCAGCGCGAGCGCACCCTGGCCGTCCAGGCCGCCAACGGTGGTTCGCAGGACACGGCCGCCCAGACCGCTGCTCAGTCGGAAATCACCAACCTGAACAGCCAGCTGGACAACATCTCCAAGACCACCGCCTTCGGTGGTACCAAGTTGCTCGACGGCACCTACGCCGGCACCTTCCAGGTCGGTGCCAACAACACCGCCAACGAGCAGCTGAGCTTGACCCTGACCTCGGCTGACTCCACCACCCTGGGTGTCAACGGCGTCAACGTCGCCACCACCGCCGGTGCTCAGACCGCGATCGACACCATCGATGCGGCCCTGAAGACGGTCTCGGCCTCCCGGTCCCAGATCGGTGCGACCCAGAACCAGCTGGCCTACACCACCACCAACCTCCAGACCACGATCCAGAACGTGACCGCGTCGCGTTCCAACATCACCGACGCCGATCTGGCGACGGAGGTCACCGCGATGAGCCAGGCGCAGATCCTGACCTCGGCCGCCACCTCGGTGCTGGCCCAGGCCAACTCGGCGCCTCAGTCCATCCTCAAGCTGCTGCAGTAGTAGCAGGCGCCGCCGGCAACGGCGGCGGAGTTCAACCGGCGGCTCGCGGGATGTCGCCGCACGAACTGCTCGGTCGTGGCCTGGGTTTGCAGACGCCCAGGTCACGACCGAGCGCTTTATCCCGCCCGTGCTTGATCTGTGAATGAGAGGAGCCAGTCGTGAGTACCTTCGCCATCGCCGGGCTCTCGTCCGGCATCGACACCACGTCGCTCATCTCCCAGCTCATGACGGTCGCGGCCCAGCCGCAGAACGCACTGAAGACCCAGCTGTCCAACCAGCAGACCCTGGTCTCGGCCTACCAGTCGTTGAACACCAAGTTGCAGGCGCTCCAGACCGCCGCGGACGCCGTCAACAACCCCGATACCTGGGCGGCCGCCAAGGCCACCTCGTCGAACTCGTCCGTCATCGCCTCCACGACCACCGGGGCGGTGGCCGGCAGTTCGGCGACCTTCGATGTCACCCAGCTGGCCTCGGCCCAGATCTCCACACTGTCCGCCTCGGCGGCCAGCGTGGTGTCGAACCCGCCGAACGGCCTCGACATCACCGACCAGGCCGGCACCGTGCACCACATCGACCTGGCTGACGGCAGCGCCGCCACGGTCGCCGCCGCGGTCAACAGCGCCGGGGTCGGGGTCCGGGCAGCCGTCGTCAACACCGACAACGGCCCGATGTTGCAGTTCACCGGCACCTCGACCGGCGCCAAGGGTGCTTTCACGATCAGCGGATTCGACAACGCACCACAGACCTTGGTCGCCGCCCAGGACGCCAAGATCAACGTCGGCAATCCGGCCGCGGGCGGCTACACGGTCTCCTCCAGCACCAACACCTTCACCAACGCGATCCCCGGCGTCACTTTCACCGCCGGTGCCGTCGCCAGCGGCGTCACCATCTCGGTGAGCAACGACTCGGGCTCGATGAGCGACAAGGTCAAGGCCATGGTGACTGCGGCCAACTCCGTGCTGACCGAACTTGCCAACGACACCGGCAAGGGCGGGCTGATGCAGTCCAACTACCAGGTCAACGCCATCACCCAGGCCGTGTTGAACACGGTCAGCCACGGTGATGCGAATGGCAACAGCTATGGCCCGGTCGGGATCGCGCTTGATTCGAAGGGTCAGTTCACCTTCGACGCGGACGCGTTCGCCTCGGCCTACCAGGCCGATCCGGCCGGAACCCAGAAGACCTTGTCCAGCTTTGCCGGCGGGGTCTCGAGTTTGGCCAGCAACACCTCGATCAACACGGTCAGTTCGCTGCTGACCTCGAGCAACTCGCAGGTGTCCAGCCTGACCCAGCAGATCTCCGACTGGGACACCCGGTTGGCCGATCAGCAGACCGCACTGCAGGCCAAGTACACCGCGATGGAAGTCGCCCTGCAGAAGATCAAGTCCACCTCGACCTGGCTGACTCAGGCGTTGGCCTCGGCCACCGGCCAGACCAGCAGCAGTAGTTCCAGCTCGTCCAGCTGATCCAGTTTCGACTTTGCGAAGGGGATGATTCGTCATGCCGGCTGATGCCATGCGGGCTCGTTACCTGGCCGATGCGGTTGCCACCGCCACCCCGGCTCGTCGGATCGTCCTGCTCTATGACCGGCTGTGGCTGGACATCCAGCGCGCCCAGGCCGCGACCGATGCCGGTGAGCCGGCCCGGGATCAGCTGCAGCACGCCCAGCAGATCATCGCCGAACTGCTCGGCAGCCTGGACCTGGCCGCCTGGCCCGGCGGAGCGGATCTGGCTTCGTTGTACGGCTACCTGCTCAGCGAACTGATCTCCGAGGCCGGCGAATCCCGGCCCGGTCGGCTCGCGCTCATCACCAAGATCGTCTCGGACCTGCGCGGCACCTGGCAGCAGGCCGAGGAGAAGGTCGCGGCGGGGGAGTCCGTCGTCGCCGCCTCCGCGGTGCGTGTTGGCTAGCGAGCCGGCTGCCCCTACCTGGGAGCAGGTGCTGGCCGACCTCGAGACCGAGACCACCCTGCTGGCCGAGGGCCTGCAGCGGGGTGAGTTGCTCGCCCCGGTCACGCCGTGGCACCCGCCGGCGATGCCGCCCATCCCGGCCGAACTGATCACCCGGGCCCAGGCTCTGCTGGATCAGCAACACCGTCTGCAGGCCGAACTGGCCGTGCAGCTCGCCCAAGCGCCCTCGTTCACCCGACCTCGTCGCACCCCGGTGACCGAAGCGCCGGCCGCGCTGCTGGTCGATCTGCGCGCCTGATTCTGCGTCGCCACCCCCCGCTCCAGCTGGTCAATCCCTGAGCGTGGCTAACTGAATTCGCTGCGTAACTTAACTTCAGCCTGACATGGCCGAATAGGTCCAGCGAGCACGGAACGCTCACCCCACTCCGCCACGGATCGGCGAAGTCCTCCTTTTTGCATTGGGAGTTCGCGACCGTGCTCGACGACATCACGTCCGTCACGCTCCGCACCGCGCTGTCTGGCCTGGCCCAGCGCGAACGGGTGAGTGCCAACAACATCGCCAACATCGACACGCCGAACTTCTCGGCCAGTCGGGTCAACTTCGAGGACGCACTGCGCTCGGCCGTGGCCGCCGGTGATCCGTCCGCCGCCTCGTTCTCGGTCACCGGTACCGGAGAGACCCCAGGCGTCAACGGCAACAACGTCGATCTGGACACCGAGGTCGTCGACGACGAGAAGACCCAGATGCAGTACTCGCTGCTCTCAGGCGCGATCTCAGCCAAGTTCAGCCTCATCGACACGGTTCTGAAGGGCTGAGCGCGATGTCGATCTTCGGTGCGATGAACACCTCCGGAACCGGTATGTCGACCATGCGGTCCTGGTTGGACGTGCTGGCCAACAACATCGCCAACGTCAACACCGTCCGGCCGACCTCGCAGAACGCCTTCCAGGCTTCCTACGTCCAGGTCGCCGAGATTCACGGTGATTCCTCGGCCGCGCCGGGTGACAGTGCCGGCAAGGGTGTCGAGATCACGACCCTGCTTCAGGGCAGCGCACAGGGTCGGCTGACCTACCAGCCCGACAACCCGCTGGCCGACAAGAAGGGCTACGTCCGGCTGCCGGACGTGGACCTGGGTGAGCAGATGGGCAACCTGATCATGGCGCAGCGTGGCTTTCAGGCCAACGCCGCCGTGATCGACCGGGCCCGCACCGTCTACGAGGCCGCCATCAACATCGGAAAGAACCACTGACGTGACCATTCCCGCGATCAGCGCCATCAGCTCGGCGCTGCCCAGCTACCCGACCACTGGCGTATCCGGGCTCTCCGGTGCCTCCGGCACCGATGCCACCGGCGCGGTCTCCGGTTCGGGTTCTGACTTCGGATCGATGCTGGCCAAGGGCATCAACGCCGTCGAATCCTCGCAGAACAACGCGGATTCGCTGGCGGTCAAGGCTGCCACCGGAGACCTGACCGACATCCACGACTACACGATCGCAGCCACCCAGGCGTCCCTGATGACCGAGCTCGCGACCACCATCCGCACGAAGGGCATCGACGCCTTCAACCAGATCATGGGAATGCAGGCCTGACATGCAGCAAAAGATCATCGCCCAGGCCAAGCGCTTCTGGAACGGTTTCCTGTCGTTCACACCCGGTCAGAAGGCGGTCACCATCGCCGCCGTTGTGGCCTTGCTGATCGGTGGATTCCTGTTCTCCAGCTGGGCCTCCAAGCCCAGCTACGCCCCGCTGTTCACCAACCTCTCGCCGACCGATGCCAGCGGCATCATCGACAAGCTGAACGCCAACAAGACGCCTTACCAGCTGGCCGCCAACGGCACCGAGATCCTGGTGCCGAGCAAGGATGTCTACTCCAGCCGGCTGGCCTTGAGCGCGGCCGGGCTGCCGGCCTCGAACAGCAACTCCTTCGATCTGCTCGACAAAGAGGGCATCACCACCTCGGAGTTCAAGCAGAACGTCGACTACCAGCGTGGACTCGAGGCCGAATTGGCCAATACCATCAAGGTGATCGACGGCGTCAGCGGTGCCTCGGTGAACCTGGCCATCCCGGCCGACACGGTCTTCAACGACGGCACCTCGAAGGCCACCGCCTCGGTGCTGTTGACGCTGGACCCCGGCACCACGCTGACCTCCAGCCAGGTCAAGGCGATCGTCAACCTGGTGTCCTCGAGCGTCCCCGGCATGACCGCCGACAACGTCAGCCTGTCCGACGCCACCGGCAAGGTGTACTCGGCCGCCGGCACCGGCACCACCGGGGCCACCTCCGACGGTGACCAGGCCGCTGCCACGAACACCTACATCACCCAGACCACCAACAACATCCAGCAGATGCTGGACACCCTGGTCGGGCCGGGCCATTCCACGGTGAAGATGTCGGCCGACCTCGACTTCAACAAGACCCACATCGTCAACAGCGTGCCGGTCTGGGTCAGCGGCGCTCCGCCGGTCGCGATCTCCCAGTCGGTCGAGTCGATGGCCCCGGGTGCCTCGGCCAACGCCAACGGTGCGCTCGGCGCGACGTCGCCGTCGCCGACCTCGGCCGGCGGCACCGGCGGTTTCACCAGCAGTGGTGGCTCGACCGGTGGCGGTTACTCGAACAAGAACACCGTGCAGAACAACGCGTTCGGCAACAACACCACCACCACCGACACCGCCCCCGGCGGCGTCAACAACCAGACCATCTCGGTGGCGATCGACCAGACCTACGCGGCAAAGCTCAACCAGGCCCAGGTGCAGCAACTGGTCGCCAACGCGGCCGGCTTCAACGCCAAGCGCGGTGACCAGCTCACGGTGTCGTACCAGCCGTTCGACCAGTCAGCGGCCCAGGCCGCGGCCGATGCCGCCAAGAAGGCCGCCGCGGCCGCCGCAGCTGCCAAGAGCAAGGCCGCATTGATGGGCATGCTCAAGACCGGCGGGGTGGTGCTGCTGGTGATCCTGGTGGTCGTGCTGAGCCTGATGTTCGGCCGCAAGCGCAAGCAGGACGAGCCCGGCGACGACCTCGACGCCTTCCTGCAGACCCTCAACGACGGCAACCTGCCGCCGGCCCCGAAGGACATCGTTCCGCCCAACCGGGAGCAGGCGATTCACCTGGCTCGGCAACGAGATCTGGCCGAGATGGCCGACAGCCAGCCACAGGAGGTCGCGCGGTTGCTGCGTACCTGGATGAACTCGAAGGAGAGCTGACATGGTCGACACCCTCGCCACCGTCTCCAACATCGGTACGCCGCTGGCGGCGGCCAACGCGTCCGGCACGAACGAAGGGCTGGATCTGACCCGCGGGATGACCGGCCGGCGCAAGGCCGCCATCCTGGTACTGCAACTGGACCGGGCCGCCTCGTCCCGGGTGCTGAACGAGATGTCCGATGCCGAGATCGAGGACCTGGCCGCCGAGATCGCGCGGGCCGGCGACGTCCCGGCCGAGGTTTCGGCTGCTGTCCTCAAGGAGTTCGGCATCCTGCAGAACTCCGGCGACATGGTCGTGCGCGGTGGCATCGAGCAGAGCCGGGCCTTGCTGCTCGGCGCGCTGGGTGAGGGACGGGCCGGAGCGATCCTGGAACGGCTGTCGACCACCATGTTCGACCTGCCGTTCAAGTTCCTGCAGCACGCCGACCCCCGCCAGTTGCTGAACTTCATCTCCGACGAGCACCCGCAGACGATCGCCCTGGTACTGGCGCATGTTCCGGCACCGCTGGCCTCGAAGGTGCTGGCCGGGCTGGCCCCGGAGATGGGGGCCGAGGTCGCGCACCGGATCGCCACCATGGAGAGCACGTCGCCCGACATAATCCACGCCATCGAGACCAACCTCGAGCGCCGGATGGCCAGCCTGATGGTGCCGTCGGACCTGTCGGCGGTCGGTGGTGTGCTGCCGCTGGTCGAGATCATCAACCGGGCCGACCGCGGTACCGAGAAGTTGATCCTGGAGGGCCTGGAACAGCGCAACCCCGAGCTGGCCGAAGAGGTGCGCAGCCGGATGTTCCTGTTCGAGGACCTGGTGAACCTGGAGGACCGGGCCGTGCAGTTGGTGCTGCGGCAGGTCGAGGTGGCGAATTTGGCCATTGCCCTCAAGGGTGTTGCCCCGATCGTGCACCAGAAGATCATGAACAACATGTCCGAACGGGCCGCGGTCACACTGGCCGAGGAGATCGAGCTGCTCGGTCCGGTGCGGGTGCAGAGCGTCGAGGAGGCCCAGACCGAGGTGGTCCGGGTGATCCGCGAGCTGGAGGAGTCCGGCCAGATCATCGTGGCCCGCGGCGATGCGGACGAGTTCGTTGCCTAGCCCGATGAGCCCTGTGCGCAAAGGGGGATACGGCGCGGCGATGACCGAATCATTCGAACTCTCCGGCAACCTACCGCCACAGCTGGTCGAGTCGGCGCGGGTCGATGCGCGCGCGGTCGGCTACGCCCAGGGCTGGTCCCAGGGCCTGCGTGAAGTGGCCGCCGGCCAGGCCGCCGAGATCGAGCACGCGCGAGCCGAACGGGCTTTGGCCTTGCGGGCACAGGCGAACGAGGTTGCCACCACGGTACAGGCGCTGCTGCGAGCCACCGCCCGGCTGGAGACCACGGTCGTCGAACTGACCGATGAGCTGTCCGATCGGATGCTGGCCGCGGCCGTCGAGCTGGCAACCGTCCTGCTCGGTCAGGAGCTGACCGACCCGGTCGCCTCGGCCCGGTCGGTGTTGAACCGGGTGCTCGAGCGGGCCCCGGAGAACCAGGCGATCACCATCTGGCTGAGCCCGGCTGACCACGCCGTGCTGACCGGACCGGATGCGCCGGCCCTGCTGGCGTCGCTGCCGGCCGGAGTCGCGTCCCGGTTGACCTTCGAGCTGGACCCGTCGTTGCTGGCCGGGGACGCGACCGCGCGGTCGGCCGCGACCTCCATCGACGCCCGGCTGTCGTCGGCGATCGAGCGGTTGCGGGAGTACTCGGCGTGAGCAACCTCGTTCGGGACCGGGCCGAACACCGGCTGGCCGCGATGGTCGACCTCGCCGCGCCGCGGGTGTACGGCTACGTCAGCAAGGTGGTCGGACTGTCGGTCACGGTGTCCGGCCTGACCGGTCGGATCGGGGACCTGCTGGCCATCGGCGACGGTGCCAAGCGCGTGCTGGCCGAGGTCGTCGCGGTGGACGAGGACGATTGCACCTGCCTGCCACTCGGCGAGATGGCCGGCATCGGCAACGGGGACAAGGTCAGTTCGACCGGCGGTCCGTTGCGGGTCGGCGTCAGCGGGCAGTTGCGCGGCCGGGTGCTCGACGGCCTCGGGCAGCCGCTGGACGGCCGTCCGATCCCGGGTGCGTTGGACTACGTCTCGGTCGAGATGGCGCCGCCGGCGGCCCTCAGCCGTAACCGGGTCGATCAGGCTCTGCCTTTGGGAGTAAGGGCGATCGATTCGCTCATCAGTGTCGGACGCGGTCAGCGGGTCGGCATCTTCGCCGGCTCCGGCGTCGGTAAGTCCAGCCTGCTGTCGATGATCACCCGCGGTACCGAGGCCGAGATCACGGTGGTCGCACTGATCGGCGAGCGGGGCCGTGAGGTCCGGGAGTTCCTGGAGAACGACCTGGGCGAGGAGGGCCTGCGCAACGCCGTCGTCGTGGTCGCGACCTCGGACCAGCCGCCGATGGTCCGGCTGCGCGCCGCCTTCACCGCGACCCGGATCGCCGAGTGGTTCCGCGATCAGGGCAAGGACGTGCTGTTGCTGATGGACAGCGTGACCCGGCTGGCCACCGCCCAGCGCGAGGTCGGCCTGTCGGCCGGTGAACCGCCGGCCTCGCGGGGCTACCCGCCGTCCGTGTTCGCCCTGATGCCGCGCATCCTGGAGCGGGCCGGTGGCGGTGCGACCGGTTCCATCACCGGCCTGTACACCGTGCTGGTCGAGGGCGAGGATCACAACGAGCCGGTGGCCGACACCGCCCGTTCCATCCTCGACGGGCACATCGTGCTCGACCGGCGGCTGGCCACGGCGGGCCACTTTCCCTCGATCGACGTGCTGGAATCGGTATCGCGGGTGGTCAACGCGGTCACCACGCCGGAGCAGCAGCAGTTGGCCCGGCGGACCCGGCAGCTGCTGGCCGCCCGACGCGAGGTCAAGGAACTGGTCGAGATCGGCGCCTATGTCGCCGGTAGCAATCCGACCGCCGACCAGGCGCTGGCGCTATGGCCCCAGTTGGAGCAGTTCCTGCAGCAGAACATGGATGATCAGAGCTCGGTCGCAGACACCTGGTCCGGTCTCGCCACGGTGCTCGGCCTGCCGGCCGTGCGCGGGGTGACCGGATGAGCCCGCGTCGTTGGTTGCCGACCGTGATCCGGGCCCGGCAGGCCCAGGAGGATCTGCTGGCCCAGCAGGTCGCGACCGCCCGCCGCGAGGTCGAGACCGCGGTCGACGAGCTGGCCGAGGTGACGGAACGAGTCTCGGACCTGCGGATGCCGGCCAGGCTGACCGTGGCCGAGTTCCACGCCGAGATCGCGAACCAGCAGGCCGGCCTGGCCAATCTGGCCGCGGCCACGCACCGGGTCGAGTTCGCCGACGCCCGGTTGCGGACCCAGCTGGCCGGCCTGACCGAGGCCGCCAAGTCACGGCGCACGGTCGAGAAGATGCAGGAGCGGATCGAGCACGAGCGGGCGGTCGAGTTCCTGGCCGTCTCCCAGCGGGAGCAGGACGAGGTCGCCATCGCGCGGCATGTGCGGGCCGCCGGATGACCACCATGAACGTCGACGCCGTGATCGCCCGGATGTCGGCGATCCAGTCGCAGATGGTCGCGCTCGGCCTGGCCCCCTCGGCCCCGAGCGCGTCGCCGGCCACCGATTCGGGCAGTTCGAGCTTCGCCTCGGCGTTGAGCGATGCCCAGTCATCCTCGGGTGTTTCCGGCTCCTCGGCGATGACGCCCGCCGCTGCGTCCACCGGCTCAGGGGCCAGCGGTGCCGCCGTCGTCGCCTCGGCCGAGAAGTACCTCGGCGTTCCCTACGTCTTCGGCGGCACCACCACCTCGGGGCTGGACTGCTCCGGCCTGGTCCAGAAGGCCTACGGTGACCTCGGCATCTCGCTGCCCCGGATCGCGGCTGACCAGGCCAAGGTCGGCACGGCGGTACCGAGCCTGGCCCAGGCCAAACCCGGTGACATCCTCGCCTTCGGCGATCCGGCGTACCACGTGGCCATCTATGTCGGCGACAACAAGATGATCGCCGCTCCAGAGCCGGGGGAGAACGTCAAGATCCAGGATGTCTACCAGACCCCGACGAGCATCCGTCGGGTGGTTGGCCAGCAGGGCGTCGCGGGCAACGATGCGGCGAACGGGGTTTCCACCGTCAGCACCGGGGGTTCCGCCTCGCCGGCGCTGGCCGGGGTGGCTGCCTACACCTCGATCTTCACCCAGAACGAGAGCAAGTACTCGCTGCCGTCCGGCCTGCTGGCCGCCGTGGCCGAGACCGAATCCGGTGGCAACGCCGCTGCGGTCAGCCCGGCCGGCGCGCAGGGACTGATGCAGCTGATGCCCAGCACGGCCAACGGATTGGGCGTCAACCCGTGGGATCCGAGCCAGGCGGTCGCCGGCGCCGCACAGCTGCTGTCGGGCTACCTGACCAAGTACGGCTCGGTACCGCTGGCCCTCGCGGCCTACAACGCCGGCCCGGGTGCGGTGGAACAGTACGGCGGCGTTCCGCCCTATACCGAAACCCAGAACTACGTCCGCAAGATCACCGGCCTGATGGCAGGAGCGTCCGCATGACCCTGATGATCTCGTCGATCACCCCGTCGGCCGTCGATGTTTCGGCCGACAACGCGGAGGATTCGGCGGTCACGCCCGAGACCGGTACCCGGTTCGCCGCGGTGCTGGCCGGAACCGATCCCACCGGTCACCGCGCCGATACCGCTGAGGGCAAGGCTGATAGCTCGGCCGCCGATCAGCACCTCGGGGGACCGGATTCCCGCCCAAGGGATTCAGGGGCCAAGCA
>CAZZZW010000042.1:0-18702 GCA_964658795.1 Phormidium nigroviride PCC 7112 | reverse complement strand
AAAGAATCATGTGCAAAGAATCGCTTGCAAAGAATCTTTTGCAAAGCTAGCTTTGGACGCATGGCCACCGAGCGCGAGAACCCGTTGTTCGACCCGAGCCGTGATGTGGTCACCGATGCGGCCGACCTGCAGGCGCTGAGCCATCCGTTGCGGATCCGGCTGCTCGGCCGGCTCCGGCAGGACGGGCCCTCGACGGCGTCCAAGCTGGCCGAGGCGCTGAAGATCTCGTCCGGACTGTCCAGCTATCACCTGCGTCAGCTCGCCGCCGCCGGGTTCATCGTCGAAGCCGAGCAACCGGGCTCGGGCCGGGAACGGTGGTGGCAGGCGACCCGGCGCTCGACCTACGTGCTGTCGCCGAAACCAGGTGACGGCGACGCCGGCGTGATCACCACCGAGTTCCTGCAGGCCGTGCTCGAGGTGAACTTCGACAACGCCCGGGCCTTCTTCGCCGAGGAGGGCGAATGGCCGCTGGACTGGCAGGAGGCCAGCGGGATCAGCGACATGATGCTGGCCTTGACGGCCGAGCAGGCCCAGCAACTGTCACACGAGCTGGCCGCGGTCGTGGCCCGCTATCCCCGCCACGAGGCCGGGGCCCAGTTGCCCGAGGGCACGAAGGTCGTGCAGGCCCAGTACCAGGTGTTCCCGAACGCCGGTCAGCACTCATGAGCCGACGGCTGCCGCTGATCGCCCTGCTGACCGGCGGCACCATCTCGGCCGCCGGCACCAGGATGTCGCAACTGGCGGTGCCGTGGCTCGTCCTCACCACCACCCACAGCGCCGTGCAGACCGGCCTGGTCAGTACCGCCGAGATCGCGCCCTACGTCGTGCTGCAGGTGCTTGGCGCGCCGCTGGTGGATCGGTTCGGCGGTTACCGGATCGCCCAGCTCGGCAACTCGGTCGCGGCGGTGGCGATGGGGGCGATCCCGCTGGTCTGGGTGGCCGGCTGGCGCCAGCTCGGCCTGATCCTGGCACTGGTGTTCATCGCCGGCCTGGCCCGGGGACCGGCCGATCCGGCCCAGCGGGTGTTGCTGCCGGCGGTGACCGAGACGGCCGGCATGGCGATCGATCGGGCCGCCGCGCTGTTCGACGGCACGAACCGGGTCGCCGGGCTGGTCGGGGTACCACTGGCCGGTGTGCTGATCGGGACCATCGGAGCGGCCAATGTGGTCGCCGTCGATGCGGCCACGTTCGCGATCACAGTCGCGTTGATGCTGCTGGTGCCGGCCGATGCCGGCGACACCGGCGCGGTCGACGAAGCGGGTTACGTCGCGCAGTTGAAGGCCAGTTTCTCCTTTGTTCGTAAGCATCCCTTTCTGCGCTCGGTGGCCGGCATGGTGCTGTTCACCAATTTCGCCGACGCCGCCATGTCCGGACTGTTCGTACTGCTCTGGGTGCAGCGGCACTACCAGGGCCCCGGCCGGATCGGGCTGATGTCGATCACGTTCGGCCTCGGCGCGGTGGCCGGTACGGCGCTGATGGTGACGATCGGACCCAGGCTGCCGCGGCGCTGGACCTATGCCGGGACGTTCCTCATCGCGGGCTCACCCCGGTTCGTCGCGTTGGCGCTCTCGGCACCGTTCCCGGTCATCCTGGCCACCTGGGCGGTGTCCGGTCTGGCCGCGGGAGCGATCAACCCGCTGCTGGCTGCGGCCGAGTACGAAACGGTGCCCCGCGAGTTGCAGGCCCGGGTGCTGGCCGTGGTCGGTTCCCTGGCCTGGGCCGGGATTCCGTTCGGAGCCCTGGTCGGCGGGGTGCTGGTCAACCGCACCAGCCTGACCGGTGCCATCGCGATCGTCGGCGGGATGTATTTCCTGGCCACCCTGGACCCGATCGTCCGGCCGGCCTGGAAGTCGATGGATCGGCAACCCGTGGTCGAACCGCAGGGCGAACCGCTGCTCGCCTGACCGTTAGCCTGGTTTTGTGGCCTACACCGACCTGCAGGATTTCGTCCGTGCGCTGGAGAGGTCCGGCGAGCTCAAACGCGTCCGGGCGAGCGTCGACCCGCACCTCGAGGTGACCGGGATCGTCCAGCGGCTGATCAAGAACAAGGGTCCGGCGGTGCTGTTCGAGAACCCGTCCACCGGTGCGATGCCGTTGCTGATGAACCTGTTCGGCACCGAGTCCCGGATGTGTCAGGCGCTGGGCGTCAAGAGCCTGGACGAGATCGGAGCCCGGATCGGCGACCTGCTCAAGCCGGAAATGCCCCAGGGGATAGGGGGATTCCGTGACGCCCTGGCCAAGGCTGCCGGGCTGCGAACCGTGCCACCGAAGCACGTCAAGAAGGCGCCCGTGCACGAGCGGGTCCTGCGGGGCGACCAGGTCGACCTGAACCTGCTGCCCGGTATCACCTCCTGGCCGGACGACGGCGGGGTGTTCCTCAACCTGGGCCTGACCCACACCAAGCATCCCGAGACCGGCGCGCGAAACCTGGGGATGTACCGCCTGCAGCAACAGGATTCTCGAACGGTCAGCCTGCACTGGCAGATCCACAAGGACTCCACCTCGCACGCCGCCATCGCCGAGCGGCGGGGCGAACGGCTGCCGGTGGCGATCGCGTTCGGCTGCCCGCCGGCCGTCACCTACGCCGCGTCGGCGCCGCTGCCCGGCGACATCGACGAGTACCTGTTCGCCGGTTTCCTGCAGCGGGATCGGGTGGATCTCGTCGACTGCCTGTCGGTGCCGCTGCAGGTGCCGGCCAACGCGCAGGTCGTGCTGGAGGGCTGGGTCGAACCCGGACAGCGTTTGCCGGAAGGTCCGTTCGGCGATCACACCGGCTTCTACACCCCGGTCGAACCGTTCCCGTACCTGCACGTCGACGTGATGACCATGCGGGAGAAGCCGATCTACCAGTCGATCATCGTCGGCCGCCCGCCCCAGGAGGACGGGCCACTGGGCAAGGCGACCGAACGGATCTTCCTGCCGCTGATCAAGCTGACCGTGCCCGAGATCGTGGACTACGACCTGCCCGAGGCCGGGGTGTTCCACAACTGCTGCATCGTCTCGATCGACAAGCGCTTTCCCAAGCATGCGCACAAGGTGATGAACGCGATCTGGGGCGCCGGGCTGTTGTCCTTGTCCAAGCTGGTGATCGTGGTCGACTCCGACTGCGACGTGCACGACTACAACGAGGTCGCCTGGCGGGCGTTCGGCAACGTGGACTATTCCCACGACGTGCTGCACACGGTCGGCCCGGTCGATCACCTCGACCATGCGTCCTACGAGCAGTTCTTCGGCGGCAAACTGGGCATCGACGCCACCGCCAAGTGGGAGACCGAGGGCTACCGTCGGGCCGGCGGCTGGCCGGACGAGTGCGTGCTCGACCAGCCCACGCTGGACCTGGTCGACCGACGGTGGGCCGAGTACGGCCTCTAGCCTGGCCGCACAACGCAGCGAGACCGCCGCCTGGCAAAATCGAGGGGTGACGATCACCGTTCCACCGCCGGCCCCGGGCCGGATCCGGGCGTTCCTGCGGTTGGTGATGATCGAGCACTCGGTGTTCGCGCTGCCGTTCGCGCTGATCGCCGCCTTCACCGCGATGTGGGCCGAGAGCCGTTCGATCCACTGGGTCCAGCTGCTGTTGATCATCGTGGCCATGGTGTCGGCCCGCACGGTGGCGATGGCCGGCAACCGGATCCTGGACCGAAGCTTCGATGCGCTGAACCCGCGGACGGCCCAGCGCGAACTGGTCACCGGCGCGGTCAGCGTGGCCACGGCCTGGCGGGGCTTCGCGGTCGCCCTGGTGATCTTCCTGATCAGCGCCGGCTTGCTCGGCTGGCTGCCGTTGCTGCTCAGCCCGATCGCGGTGGGCCTGCTGATCCTGTACTCCTACGGCAAACGCTTTACCGACTTTCCCCAGGCGCTGCTGGCGCTGGCCCAGGCCGTCGCGCCGATCGGGGCCTGGATGGGTGTCTCCGGTGGCTTCGCCTGGCCGGCCACCGCGCTCGGATTGGCGGTCGGGACCTGGATCGGGGGTTTCGACCTGATCTATTCCTGCCAGGACGCCGAGATCGACCGGCAGATCGGTTCCCGTTCGTTCCCGGCCCGGTTCGGCATCCCGGCCGCGTTGCGCTGGTCCTCGATCACCCATGTGGTGACGGTCGGTTGCTACGCCTGGTTCGGTCTGGCCGCCGGGCTCGGCTGGGTCTGGTGGCTGGGCTTGGCGGTCACCGCCGCGGTGCTGGTCTACGAGCACTGCATCGTGCACGCCGATGACCTGTCCCGGGTGAACCGGGCCTTCTTCACCGCCAACGGTTTCGTCGGCATCCAACTGTTCCTGTTCGCCCTGGTGGACCTGTTCGTACAGGGCCTGCGGTTCTAGCGAGTGAGCATCGCAGCGAGGAACGAGCGAGGAGCAGCGGTGACCGCACCCAGGAACCCGTGGATCGTCGGAGTGTCCGGTGCGTCCGGTACGCCCTACGCCAAGGCGGTGCTGACCGGCCTGCTGGACGCCGGCCAGGACGTCGACGTGATCGTCAGCCGGGCCGCCCGGCTGACCATCCTGGACGAGACCGGGATCGGATTACGCGACAATCATTGGCAGAGCGACATCGGCTCCTGGCTCGACCGGTCGACCGCGGGCATCAGGTACTGGACCGCGACCGATCTCGCCGCCGGCCCGGCCAGTGGTTCCTACCGGGCGAAGGGGATGGTTGTGGTGCCGGCCTCCACCGCCGCCGTGGCCGGTATCGCCCTGGGTCTGTCGAAGGATCTGCTGCAACGGGCCGCCGATGTGTCGTTGAAGGAACGCCGGCCGCTCGTCGTGGTCCCGCGAGAAACCCCTTATGCGCGCAGTACATTGACCAACCTGCTGGGCCTCTATGACGCCGGTGCGACCGTGCTGCCGGCCAGCCCGGCGTTCTATGCCGGGGCCCGGGACGTCCAGCAGCTGGTGGACTTCGTGGCGGCCAAGGTGCTCGACGTGCTCGGGGTGGAGCACTCGCTCATCACCCGCTGGACCGGCCAGCTCGGGGCGGCACGCAAACAGGACCGAACAGATCCCCTGTCCGATACCGGGTCGGCCTGACAGACTGCAGGTATGGACGCAGTTGACCGTTCACTTCTGGACGCCTTGCGGGCCAACGCCCGGGCCACCTTCGCCGAGCTGGCCCGTGAGGTCGGCCTGTCCGCCCCGGCCGTCCATGAACGGGTCGGCAAACTCGAGGCCCAGGGCGTCATCACCGGCTACCACGCCGCCGTCGCCCCGGAAGCCCTCGGCTATTCGATGAGCGCACTGGTCGGGGTGTTCCTGTCCGACACCGCCGACGAGGACGTGGTCGCGGCCGCGCTGGCCGGGCTGGCCGCGGTCGAGGACTGCTGGTTCGTGGCCGGTGAGGAGTCCTTCGTGGTCAAGGTGCGGGTGCCCGACGTGGCCGGTCTGGAGGCCGCGATCCGGGCCGTCACCAGGGTCAAAGGAGTGGCCCGGACCCGCTCGACGGTGGTGCTGTCGACCCGGTTCGAGGGTCGGGTCCAGGCTGCCGGCCAGACCGGTCAGGACTGAGGCTTCTCGACCACCTTGGCGTGGATCTCGGCCGTCAGGGCCGCGATCTGCTGGGTCAACTTGGTGTTCAGGTCCAGCTGCTGCTCGCTGGAGTTGAAATCCCGGTCGGCCTTGGCCTGGGTGAACTCGGCCTGCCGGTTCTGCCCGATCATCACGAACGTGGACAGGAAGATCGCCTCCAGCGAGACGACCAGGGTCAGGGTGGGCCACGGGCTCTTCTCGATCACGAGCATCCAGACGGCGAACACCACGATGTGGATGTAGACGAAGGCCATCGAGCCGGCGAATTTGGTGATCAGGTCGGCCACCCGTAACTGGAGGTCGTTGGCCCGGGCCTCTCGCTGGGCGGCGACGCTGGGGTGGTGCGCGAGACGGTGCTGGTCGGTTGAGGTCATGTCGCGAGTGTGGCAGCCCGTCGGCCTAGGGTGATCGGTGTGGCGGACGGACGACTGTGGGCGGCCTACGACGGGATGGGCGACCGCTACCGCCGGCACGCCGAGGACAGCGCCTACAACGCCCACTACGACCGGCCCGCCGTGCTGGCCGCCCTCGGACCGGTCGCCGGGCTGACCGTCCTCGACGCCGCCTGCGGCCCCGGCCTGTACGCCGCGGACCTGGCCGCGGCCGGGGCCGAGGTGGCCGGTTTCGATGCCAGCCGCGAGATGGTCGAGCTGGCCCGAGCCCGCAGCGGCCGGCCGGCGGCCTACCGGCAGGCTGTACTCGGTGAGGTTCTGCCTTATTCCGACGGACAGTTCGACGCCGCTATCTGCGCGCTCGCGATCCACTACGTGGCCGACCTGCGGGCGGCCTTCGCTGAGCTGCACCGGGTCCTGCGTCCGGGCGGGGTACTGGTGGTCTCGACCCAGCATCCGACCACCGACTGGCTGCGCAAGGGCGGCTCGTACTTCGAGACCGTGCTCGAGAGCGACGACTGGGGCACCCCGGAGGGTCCGACCACGATGCGGTTCTGGCGGGTGCCGCTGTCGGCCCTGTGTGATGCGGCCGCCGACGCCGGCTGGCTGATCGAGCGGCTGATCGAACCCCGGCCGGCTGAGTCGATGCGTGAGCGGTTCCCGGACACGTATGCCAAGCTGCAGGTCGAACCGGGCTTCCTGATCCTGAAGCTGCGTAAGCCCGCCAACCCCCAATCCGATCCAGCCCATGATCCGAAGGACGAAGCATGAAGCCTGGCGACACCGTTCCCGATTTCGAACTCCCCGATCAGACCGGCACCCCCCGCCGGCTGAGCACCCTGCTGGCCGACGGTCCGGTGGTGTTGTTCTTCTATCCGGCCGCGATGACCGGCGGCTGTACCAAGGAGAGCTGTCACTTCCGCGATCTGGCCGCCGAGTTCGCTGCCGCCGGCGCACAACGGATCGGGATCAGTACCGATTCGGTTGACAAACAGAAGCAATTCTCGGATCTGAACAACTTCGACTACCCGTTGTTGTCCGATGCCGAGGGCGAGGTGGCCCGGATCTTCGGGGTCAAGCGCCGGTTCGGCCCGCTACCGGTCAAGCGCAAGACGTTCGTCATCGGCACCGACTCCACGTTGATCGAGGAGATCGGCAGCGAGTTCAACATGGAGGTTCACGCCGACACTGCGCTGAAGGTGCTGGCCGCACACCACTGAACCGGATCGTCTGCCGTCCCAGCCCGTAGTAGCTGAAGGGCCGGGACGGCAGCCCCCGATCAGGATCCGGCCGGGCGGCGGCCGGCCACTCCTACCGTCACAAGCGATCCGACAGCGGGCAACGCCGGTTGCAGAAATCTGCAACACCTCCTGAGCGCGGCGGTCAGCGACTAGCATCGCCGGATGCGCGTGCCCGTCGAGTGCGAACCGGATCCGGATGTACCCGATGCCGGCACCGTGTTCGTCCCGATCGACATCGGGGATCGGGTGGCGCGCGTTGTGCTCGACACCGGTTCACCCCGCACCACCCTGAGCGAACTGCCCGGTTCAGCCCGGCCGGCCGGCGTGGCCGAGACTGCTGGCCTGTATGGTTCGGCGACCGTGGCCCAGTGGCTGGTCGACCAGGTGCGCCTGGGTTCATTGCGGGCCGGGCCGCTGCTGGTCCATGTCATCGACGCAGCGCCCGGACACCACCCGTTTGTCGGGCTGGACCTGCTCGGAACCGGGCCGTGGCGGCTTGATCTGGCCAACCGGGAGTTGGTCACCGGCCCCCCGGTGTCGGCCGGCTCCGAACTGAGCGTGACGACGACCGGTCACCTGATCAGTGAGATGAGCATTTCGGGCGTGCGGGCCACGGCCCTGTTCGACACCGGGGCCGGCATCACGATGGTCGACCGCCGCTTCGCCGAGGCACACCCGGACCTGTTCGAAGCCGCCGACAGCGCGATGGCCACCGACTCCACAGGGGTTGCCGGTGCGGTCGACCTGGCGCGGTTATCGCCTTATGAAATCGAAGGAATCTCTTTCGCGGGGCACCTGGTTGCGATCGCGGACCTGCCGGCCGTACCGGACCAACTGGATGCGGTCATCGGTTATCCGACGATCGCCCAGGCCCGTTGGAGCATCGACCTTCCTGCTCGTCAGTGGCAGGTCGAGCGCTGATTCACGAACCCATCGCCCGGGCGACCGGCGAGTGTGGTCCGAGCCCGGCGCGAACGCCGGCCCGGTCGGCCTCGGACCGGTTCTGGGACAGCTTCGCCTTGGCCTCGATCCGGGTGATGTGTAGCTCGAGCCCGACGATCGCCCGCAACTGCCCGTCGATGAACCTCTCCGGAGCATCGCTGACCTGCCAGCCGGAACCGCTGGCGACCTCGTGGACGTCGGTCAGCTCGGTGACCATCGCCCGCAACCAGTCCGGCGAGTCGTGCACCTCCAGCCGGCCGTAGACGTGCGCGGTCAGGTAGTTCCAGGTCGGCACCACCCGTCCGTGCTCGGCCTTGGACGCGTACCAGGACGGTGAGATGTAGGCGTCCGGACCGCGGACGATGGCCAGCGACTCGACGTCGGCGGTCAGCGTGGACCAGTGCGGGTTGTTGCGGGCGACGTGGCCGCGCAGCACACCGAGGCCCGCGCCGGACCGGCGGTACAACATCGGCAGTGGCGTGCTGATCAGGCCGTCCGAGCCGAGTGAGACGAGATCCACCAGGGCGCCGGAGTTGAGCAGTTCCGACAGCTGCTGATCGGAGGCGGCGAAGTGCGATGGCACATACATGTCGCCCATGCTGCCAGCCCGGGCAATCCGAAAACGTACTCTGGACCGCATGGCATGGAACGCAGCCCGCAAGGCCGAACTGACCGAGAAGATCGCCGCCGGAGAACGGCTCACCCGCCAGGACGGGGAGGATCTCTACGACTGTGACGATCTGGCCTGGCTGGGTGCCCAGGCCCACGGCGTGCGGACGAAGAAAAACGGCGATGTCGTCTACTTCAACGTCAACCGGCACCTCAACCTGACCAACGTCTGCCGGGCGTCCTGCGCGTACTGCTCCTTCGAGCGCAAGCCCGGGGCCAAGGACGCCTACACCATGCGGGTCGAAGAAGCGGTCGAGCTGGCCAGCGCGATGCAGGGCGACGGCCTCACCGAGCTGCATATCGTCAACGGCCTGCACCCGACCCTGCCGTGGAAGTACTACCCGCGGGTGCTGCGCGAGCTCAAGGCCGTGCTGCCCGACGTCGCGCTCAAGGCGTTCACCGCGACCGAGGTGCACTACTTCGAAGAGATCAGCGGCCTGAGCGCCAGCGAGATCCTGGACGAGCTGATCGACGCCGGCCTGGAATCCCTCACCGGCGGCGGCGCGGAGATCTTCGACTGGGAGGTCCGCAAGCAGGTCGTCGACCACGACACCCACTGGGAGGACTGGTCGCGCATCCACCGGCTGGCCCACCAGAAGGGGCTGAAGACGCCGGCCACCATGCTCTACGGCCACATCGAGGAGCCGCGGCACCGGGTCGATCACGTGCTCCGGCTGCGCGAACTGCAGGACGAGACCGGAGGCTTTCAGGTCTTCATCCCGCTGCGGTTCCACAACGACAACAACCGGCTCTCGCACCTGCGGATGGCCCAGCCGACCGACGTGCTCAAGACGTTCGCGGTGTCCCGGCTGATGCTGGACAACTTTCCGCACGTCAAGGTCTTCTGGGTCATGCACGGCCTGTCCACCTCGCAGCTGGCCCTGAACTACGGCGCCGACGACATGGACGGCTCGGTGGTCGAGTACAAGATCACCCACGACGCCGACGGCTTCGGCACCCCGGACAAGCTGACCCGGGACAACCTGCTCGATCTCATCCGCGACGCCGGTTTCCAGCCCAAGGAGCGCAACACCCGCTACGAGGTCATCCGGGAGTACGAGGGCCCGGTAGCACTGTCCGAGCGGCGGGCCGAGCCCCAGGCCATCTGGGCCTGACGATGACCGAACCGCACCGGGTTCCGCAGAAGCCGTCCGCCGGGCAGACCCTCGGCGCGATGTGGCTGTACACCTTGCTGCGCTTCGGGCTGTTCGGCGTGCTGTGGTTCCTGCTCTGGGTGGCGCGGGTGCCGACGCTGCTGGCGGCCCTGATCGCGATCGTGCTGTCGGTGCCGCTGTCCTTCGTCCTGTTGCGCAGGCAGCGGGAGAAGATGGCCTACAACCTCGAGCAGCGGGTGGGCGCCCGGTCGGCCAAGACGCAGGACCTGGACGCCCGGCTGTCCGGTGAGGACCCCGAGGACGAGGCCCGGCCATAGGCTGTCGCGGGCCGACCGGCGCGAGGTGCTTCGGCTCAGACCAGTAGCCGAGCCCGGACCTCGGCCACGGTCTGGGCATTACCGGCGATATGCCAACGATTGCCGCGGTGTTCGACGATCTCGGTGCTGCCGCCGGCGGCGTGGATCAGGGCCGCTCCGGGCAGCCAGTCCCAGGCGTAGACGTTGCGCTGCACCCAGCCGCCCAGCCGACCGGCGGCCACCGAGGCCAGCTCGATCGAACCCGATCCGAGCATCCGCATGGTCGCTGCCCCGGACAGCGCGCTGAGCACCGGCTCCCGCACGTCGGGGTCGTGCATGGTCGCCGGATGCAGGTAGCTGACCAGCGAGACCTGGTCCAGGGCGGCCGCCGACATCGTCGGGACCGGCCGTCCGTTGCACCGGGTCGGGTGTTCCCGGCCGCCGGACCAGAGCTCGTCGGCGTCCGGGTGATAGATCGCTCCGAGCAACGGTTGCCAATGATCCTCGGGTGATTCTCGTTCAGCCAGGGCGACCGCCGAGCACCAGAACGGCACCCCGGACAGGAAGTTGTAGGTGCCGTCCACCGGGTCGATCACCCAGGTCCGGCCGCTGCGGCTGTCCTGGGCAGCCCCTTCCTCACCGATCAGACCGTCGTCCGGTCGCAGCGCCCGCAGCCGCCGGACGATGAGTTCCTCGGCTGCGTGGTCGGCGGCTGACACCACGTCCGAGACCGAGGTCTTGTGCTGGGTCTCCAGGCCGTCGGCCAGCATCCGCGCGGCCAGGTTTCCCGCGTCCCGGACAAGGGATTCGGCCAGCGCCATGTCACTGGCGAAATCACTGACAACAGCAGCCGCGAGCTCGGGGTCGGTCACGGCATCAGCCTAGTGAGGCGGGCGGAACGTCCGTCGCCTAGCCTCGATGACGTGACGAACTCGGTGGAATCCGTGACCTCCCGTCGGCCTCGCGTCGGGCACATCCAATTCCTGAACTGCCTGCCGATCTACTGGGGTCTGGTTCGATCCGGGGCCCTGCTGGACCTGGAACTGACCAAGGACACCCCGGACAACCTCAATCAGTTGCTCATCGACGGTGTTCTGGACATCGGTCCGATCTCGCTGGTGGAGTACCTGCGCAACGCCGATGACCTGCTGTTGTTGCCCGACATCGCAGTCGGCTCGGACGGCCCGGTGCTGTCGGTGGAGCTGGTCTCGCAGCGCCCGCTGGCCGAACTGGACGGCCGGCCGGTTGCCCTCGGATCGACCTCGCGGACCTCGGTGCTGCTGGCCCAGATGTGGCTGCGAGAGGTGCACGGTGTGCAACCGGCGTACTTCGGCTGCCCACCGGACCTGACCGCGATGATGCTCGAGGCCGACGCGGCCGTGGTGATCGGGGACGTGGCCCTGCGGGCGACCTACGAAGGCCCGAGCCGGGGCCTCCAGGTGCACGATCTGGGTCAGGCCTGGCGCTCGTGGACCGGACTGCCGATGGTGTTCGCGGTCTGGGCCGTGCGCCGGGACTTCGCCGAGGCCAATCCGGGCCTGGTCAAGGACGTGCATCGGGCCTTCGTCACCAGCCGGGACGAGGCGCTGGCCAACGTCGACCGGATTGCCGAACAGGCTTGCCGGTGGGAGGTCTTCGACGCGGCCACGCTGGCCAACTACTTTCGCACGCTCGACTTCTCCCTGGGCGAGCGCCAGGTGGCCGGCATCGTCGAGTTCTCGCGACGGGCGGCTGCGGCCGGGGCGATCGCCGGCCCGGTCTCGCCGGTGTTCGCAGCAGTGTGATCGTCCCGGGTTGCTGCCGCGCGACCCTGGAACCATCACTTCCTGCCGGAACTACCCGGCTGTCGTGTCGCTCGCGGGACCAGCGCGAGCAACTCGACTTTTCTGACCGAACCGGCGATCGCGCCCGACCGCTGTCGATCCCCGCGGGGCGGGAGACGCGACGGGATCCGAGCTGGGGGTTGCCGGATCCCGCCGCGCTCGAGGTGTTCCAGGGCCGGACGGGACCAGCCCATGGTCGACCCCGCCCAGGTCGCGGGGTGGTCTGTTACTGCCAGCCCTGCACGCCGTTCGGGCCGGGGTTGGTACCGGTCGGCGGCGGCGGTGGCGGGGTGGTCTGGGTAGTGCCGCCGTCGGCGCGCAGCGGGTTGTGGTGGCCCGCTGCTGCCGGTGCCGCTGCCAGACAGATCGCGAGCAGGCCGAAGAGCGAACACGCCGCGATGCGGACCGGTTTCGTGACGTTGAGGCGGATGGACACCGAGAACTCCTGGGGCGGTAGATGCCTTTGTGGACAAGGCAAATTTCACCCGGTGCGGTGCGGCCGGACCACGCGCTTTCAGGACAGCAAGTGGACATCGAAGTAGCAGGAAGGTGACGCGCAACGGCCCGTCGTTGCAGTACGTCACGACCAATCGGACAGATGGACGAAACGCCTACCGACCGTTACGGAGACCGGATCGGCCAGGTGGGAAAAGCTGACCGGCCGGCGTCAGAGCCAGCCGCGGCGAGCAGCCTCGACGCCGGCCTCGAAACGACTGCTCGCGCCGAGGTCCTGCATCAGCCTCGAGATGGTCCGCCGCAGGTGCCGGACCGAGACGCCGACCTCGCGAGCCGACGTCTCGTCGGTGCAGCCGGAGGCGAGCAGTTCGAGAATCTTCTTGTCCTGGTCGGAGATCTCGATCGTCGGGGTGGTCTCTTCGATGTCGCCCTGCCAGGGCAGCTCGGCGGCGTCGGCCCAGGCCCGATGGAAGAGGTCGATGAAACCGGACAGCAGCCCCGGATGGCGCACCACCAGGGCGCCGCGAAGGCTGTTGGCCGGATCCACCGGCACGATGGCGATCTTGCCGTCGAAGATGAGCATCCGATCGATGTGCTGATGGGTGACGCGGACCTTGGCGCCGCCCATCACCAGCTCACGCAGGTAGGCCCGGTTGAGCTCGTCGTCCAGCACGGATGCCTCGTGGATCAACCGCAGATCCATGCCCCGTCGCATGCTCCGCTGATCCAGTGGCCGGCTGGCCTCCAAGGACTCCTTGGTCTGGGGACCGCCCGGCTGGATGGCGAAGACGCTGTCGCGGGTGAAGAAGGACAGCTCCTCGATCCGATCCCGGACCGCGGGCACGTCCTCCAGCCGCTCGACGCCGTGATCCTCCGAGCCCGGCAGTTCCCGGGTCTCGTAGAGGTTCTCCAGCTCGCTGATCACGACCTGGGTCTGGGCCACCCGCTGGTACTGCTGAAGCAGTTCCTCGCCCCGCCGCTCGATGAGCTGTCCGATCATCGCCCCGGGCTGCGGCACCTGGAACCGGTCCAGGTCGAATCGGTCGCGCTTGATCACGCCGAAGGACAGCAGGCCGGCGCAGGCCCGTTCGACCTCGGCCGGATCCAGGCCGTAGTTGGCGGCCAGATGGCTCTCGGTGGTCGCCGGGTTGTGCAACAGTGCGCGGTACAGCTTCTCCTGCAGATCGGTGAAGCCGAGCTCGTTCAGCCCCATCGATGGGGCCTTGGCTGTTTGCTGACCGGACATGGCAGCGACCTGCCATGGCCGAACCTGTGTCCGTCCGGCCCGGTGCCGGAGGATGAACGTGGGGGAAACAGGCACCGACGCCCATCGAAGGGAACCGCCGTGACGGCCTCGACCGTACGTTTCAGCCGAATAGACCCGGCCGCTAGTCCGTCCGCGCTGGTCGCGGCCTGGTTGATGGACGCGCTCGGTGCCACCAACAGCGTCCGGCTGAGCAAGTCGGGGGTCGAATGGATACTTCTCGAGGTAAATGAAATGGACGTCCGCGGCCCGGTCAGAACCCTCGTCCGCAGTGCCCTGGCCGAACCCCGCTTCGCCGGTTGGGAAATCGATCCCGAGTAGCACGAATCCATGTCTTGCTGCGCCTGCCTTACCGAGCGTGACCTCTCTGCACGGCTCTGAGCCCCCGTCTTCAGCAACATAACACCAGGCCGTAAAGCGGTGGGCTCAACTCGTTGAACCGCTTGCAGTCACCCCTAATGCGAACTGGACGAACTGTGTCGTTCCGACGCGTTTTGCAACCGGTACGGCGTCAAATGCTGATAACCGCGCACCGAGGTGGTGCGCAATCTGCGCAGCTCGAACTCGGTCCGACCGGTCAATGCCGTGGCCAGTTCGGCATCCACCAGGACGCTGCCGGGCCGGGCCAGCCCGGTCAGCCGGCTGGCAATGTTGACCACCGGTCCGTAAAGGTCGCCGTAGCGATCCAGCACCTCACCCAGGGCGAGGCCGATCCGCAGCCGGGGCAACGTGTCACGGGCGCTCACCAGATCCTGCAGGGCCAGGGCCAGATGGGCGGCACCGGCCGGGTTCTCGACCGCGAACATCACCTCGTCGCCGATGGTCTTGATCACCCGGCCCCGGTGCTCGGCGATCAGGTCCGAGGCCAGCGACTCGAACTCCTCCAGGATGAGTGAGAGCTCATTAACGGTCAGCTGGCGGGACAGGCTGGTGTAACCGGCCAGGTCGGCGAAGCCGACCGTCTGCGGAGCCTCGCTGGAGTCACCCTCGCCGGACAACAGCCGCTGGGCCGAGGCGGCCAGTTGCCGTCGCCAGACATGCGCGTGCACCCGTTCCAGCACCGGCACCAGCTGTCCGACGAAATCGGCCAGGCTGCCCTCGCTGAGCACCTCGGGTTGGTTGGCCACCGTCTCCAGCACCAGCCGGCTCTGCCAGTCGGCCAGCCGGGCCATGCTCTGCCCGACCATCCGGGTCACGCTGCGCAGGGACTCTCGATCGACCAGGCCGAGCTCGATCAGGCCGGCCGCTTGGCGCAGCGCCTCCACATCGGTCTCGGTGAACGCCACCTCGTCATCGGGCACGCTGGCGAAGCCGAGCGCATTCCAGATCTGGTTCGCCTCGGCCACCGGCAGGCCGGCCTCGGCCGCTGCCTGCGCCCGGGTGTAGCGCGGCCGGCCGCCGAGCAGCACGTTTTCGACTTCGGCCAGCGGATTCGTCATGTCGATAAGGCTATTGGCTGGTTCAGCAGGTCAGGTGGGCCAGGGTGCGCGGGCTCAGGTGGTGTGCACGATCAGCACGTCGATGCCGGCCCGGCGGGCGATGTCGGCCGGGACCGAGCCCAGGATCCGGCCGCCCAGCCGGTTGAGGCCCCGATTTCCGACCACGATCAGGTCGGCCGAACGGTCCTCGGCCACCTCGCGGAGTACGTCGACCGGGTCGCCCTTGACCACCATCGTCTCGACCTTGCCGGCGCCGATCCTGGCCGCCCGGTCGCGCGCCCGCCCGACGTTGTCCTCGGCCGGGGCCGAGCCGACCAGCTGGTAGGCGTCGGAGCCGAGCAGGTCCTTCTCGCGGGTGAGGGCGGTGTCGTCGTCGGGCCGGTAGGCCGAGACGATCAGCAGGGTGGCACCGGCGTCCCGGGCCAGGCCCGCGGCCCGGTCCACGGCCAGGAAGGAGGTGTCGGACCCGTCCGTACCGACGAGCACGGTCTGGTAGGTGCCGGGCATACTGAACTCCATTCGATAGGTGTCGGATGCCATCTTCACCGACTGCAGGGACCAACGGCAAGAGCAGGCCGGCGTGACGGTGATTGCGGTTGCAGCGCCCTGCTTCACTGGTTCGGTGATCGAGCTGCGCAATGCCTATGACGAACAGGTCCGTACCGCCGTTGCCGACCGGCTGCCGACCGGCCGCGAGTTGACCTGGGACGGCCCGGTGATGCGGGTGTCCGGAGGCTTTCGGGGCTTCGTCGGCTACCGCGACCTGGCCGGGTTGTCCGGTGCGGAGTTGGACGCGCTGATCGAGCGTACCGTCGCCCACTTCGATGCCGCCGGGCAGGCCTTCGAATGGAAGTGGCACGAGCACGACAGCCCCGCCGACCTGGCCGACCGGCTGCGGGCGCATGGCTTCGTCGGCGAGGAGGTGGAGACGGTACTGGTCGGGATCGCGGCGGACCTGGTGGCCGGCCCGGCGCCGCTGGACGTGCAGTTGCGGGAACTGACCGAGGTGGCCGAGTTGCAGGCGGTCGGGGCGATGGAGTCCGAGGTCTGGGGTGAGGACTGGAGCTGGCTGGCCGAGGACCTGATCGCCCGCCGGGCCGCCGAGGGTGATCAGCTGCGGATCTTCGGCGCGTACGCCCCCGGTGACCAGTTGGTCTCCGCGGCCTGGCTGGTGTTCAACCCCGGCACCGACTTCGCCGGGCTCTGGGGCGGATCGACCCTCCCGGCCTGGCGCGGCCGTGGGATCTACCGGTCGCTGGTGGCGATCCGGGCCCGGCTGGCGGTGTCGCTGGGCTATCGCTACGTGCAGGTGGACGCCTCGTCGGACAGCAATCCGATCCTGCAGCGGCTGGGCTTCGTCCCGATCACGACGACCAGGCCGTTCATCCACAGTCCGGCCTCGTCCTGACGGCGGTTAGGCTGAGGCGGTGACGTCAGCCGCCAACAGCACCGAACTCAACGCTCTGCTCTCCCACGCCGCCGACGGTGGCCGGATCAGTCCGGAGGAGGCGCTGCTGCTCTACACCGACGCGCCGCTGCACGCCCTCGGCGAAGCAGCCGACGCCGCGCGCAAGCTCAAGTACCCGGGTGAGGTCGGCCGGATTGCGACCTACATCATCGATCGCAACATCAACTACACCAACGTCTGCCTGACCGCGTGCAAGTTCTGCGCGTTCTACCGCGCCCCGAAGCACGTCGAGGGCTGGACGCACAGTGACGAGGAGATCCTGCGTCGCTGTGGCGAGGCGGTCGAGCTCGGCGCCACCCAGATCATGTTGCAGGGCGGTCATTCGCCGGAGCTCGGCATCGAGTGGTACGAGCGGATCTTCTCCGCGATCAAGCGGGATTACCCGATGTTGACGCTGCATTCCCTCGGTGCGTCCGAGGTCGTGCACATCGGCCGGACGTCCGATCTGCCGCACGACGAGGTGATCCGCCGGCTGCACGCGGCCGGCCTGGACTCCTTCGCCGGGGCCGGTGCCGAGATCCTGGTGCAGCGGCCGCGGACCGCGATCGCGCCGCTCAAGGAGTCGGGCGAGGTCTGGCTGTCGGTGATGGAGACGGCGCACCGGCTCGGGGTCGAGTCCACCGCGACGTTCATGATGGGTACCGGCGAGACGAACGCCGAGCGGATCGAGCACCTGCGGATGATCCGGGACGTGCAGGACCGTACCGGCGGGTTCCGGTCGTTCATCCCGTGGACCTATCAGGCCGAGAACAACCACCTGAAGGGACGGACCCAGGCCACCAGCCTGGAGTACCTGCGGATGATCGCGGTCAGTCGGCTCTTCTTCGACAATGTCCAGCATCTGCAAGGCTCCTGGCTGACGACCGGCAAGGACATCGGCCAGCTGACCCTGCACTACGGGGCCGACGATCTGGGTTCGGTGATGCTGGAGGAGAACGTCGTCTCCAGCGCCGGGGCCAAGCACCGGTCCAACCGCACCGAGCTGATCGAGCTGATCCGGTCGGCCGGTCGGATCCCGGCCCAGCGCGACACCCTCTACAACCACTTGGTGGTGCACGCCGACCCGGCCGAGGACCCGCACGACGATCGGGTGCACTCGCACTTCTCCTCCACCGCACTCACGCTCACGCCGGCCTCCGCCTAGCTTGTCCCTCACGCTCGCCGTCGCGGCCGGCATCGGTTCCGCGCTGGCCTACGGAGCGGGCACGGCCGGCCAGCATGCCGCTGCCTACACCGGCTCGGCCGATGCCGAGAAGCTGGTGGAGCTGCTGCGCAATCCACGCTGGCTGGTCGGCACCGCCGGCGACCTGGTCGGCATCGTGCTGCAACTGATCGCACTGGACTCCGGTCCGGTGGTGTTGGTGCAGCCATTGCTGGTGCTGTCGCTGCCGGTGGCGGTGCTGCTGCGTTCGGTCCTCGGCGCGCCCCGTCCGTCCGGGCGGGACCTGTTGAACTGTCTGGCCCTGATCGTGGCGCTGGCGTTCTTCTTCGCCCTGCTCGGCCAACCACATCGCGGTCGTCCAATCCGGCTGGCCGAATCGTTCTGGACCTCGGTGCTGGCCTTCACTCTCGGCGGCCTGGCGATCCTGATCATGCGCAAACGCCCGCCGGTGCCACGGGCGATCACCTTCGGCGCGGTGGCCGGTTGCTGGTTCGGCGTGGTCAGCGTGCTGATCGAGGCGGTGTCGAAGGTCTTTTCCGATAAAGGAGTTTCTGGCTTCGGGCAGCCGGGTGGATTCGTGCCGCTGGCCGGCGTCGTGGTGCTGGCCGTGGTCGGTTACCTGCTGGTGCAGATCGGCTTCCAGCTGGGCCCGCTGGGGGCCAGCTTTCCACCGAACCTGGTGCTCGACCCGATCGTGGCTGTCGCGCTCGGGGCGGCGCTGCTCGGCGAACGGGTGCCACTGGATCCGCTGCGGGTCCTTGGGTACCTGGTCTGTGTGGCGCTGATCGGCTGGGCTGCGATCCGGCTGGCCGATCCGACCCACTGAGCCGTCCGTCCGTCGGCGAGTGGTCACCTTCGGGTGTCGAGTGGTCACTTCGACCCTCGAGTGGCCGATTGCAAGCGCCCACTCGAGGTAG
>CAZZZW010000041.1:0-18814 GCA_964658795.1 Phormidium nigroviride PCC 7112 | reverse complement strand
ACCCGCTGCTAGGGGCAACTGCGGCTGAGTCCGTGCTAGCTCCAGCCCGGTCATAAGTCACTGTGCGGCTCGAATCGACGGGAAGTCCCACCCGGGATGTCGATTCGGGCCGCACAGTGCATTCGGGGGCGGGCCACCAACCCCACCTGTCGGCGTTTTCAAGCCACTAATGGAACGATGGAGGCATGAAGCCTCGCGTACTTGTGGTCGACGACGACCAATCGCTGGCCGAGATGCTCGGCATCGTGCTGCGTTCGGACGGGTTCGAGCCGGCCTTCGTTCCGGACGGTTCCCGCGCACTCGCGGCTTTCCGTGAGGTCAAGCCCGACATCGTGTTGCTCGACCTGATGTTGCCCGGGGCGAGCGGCATCGATGTCTGCCGGGCGATCCGGGCCGAATCCGGCACCCCGATCATCATGCTCACCGCCAAGACCGACACCGTCGACGTCGTGCTCGGGCTGGAATCCGGCGCCGATGACTACGTGGTCAAGCCGTTCAAGCCCAAGGAACTCACGGCCCGGATGCGGGCCCGGCTGCGGCGCTATGACGATGCCGGCGGCGAGACCCTGACCATCGGGCCGCCCAACTCGCCGGTCAACATCGACGTCCCGGCCCACCAGGTCGTACGCGATGGTCAGCAGATCTCGCTCACCCCGCTGGAGTTCGACCTGCTGGTGGCGCTGGCCCGCAAGCCCCGCCAGGTCTTCACCCGAGAGGTGTTGCTGGAACAGGTCTGGGGTTACCGGCATGCCGCGGACACCCGCCTGGTCAACGTGCACGTGCAGCGACTGCGGTCCAAGGTCGAGCGTGACCCGGAGCGTCCCGAGGTGGTGCTCACCGTCCGCGGCGTCGGGTACAAAGCCGGCCCGCCGTGACCGAGCCCGGGCCGTCGACCACCGCCGAGACAGCCCTGGTCCCATCCCGCCCGGGCGCGGCCGAACCGACGTCCGCGCCCCACTGGTTCACCGAGCCCTGGCTCCGGCTGCGACGGACCGCGGTGCGGGTCTTCCGCCGGGTTCGTTCGTACTGGCGCCGGTCCTTGCAGCTGCGGGTGGCCGCCTCGACCGCGGCCGTGACCGGCATCGTCGTGCTGCTGATCGGGTTGTTCCTGGTGTCGCAGATCGGTGCCGGGGTGCTGCGGGCCAAGCGGGATTCCTCGGTCGCCCAGGCCAGTGCCGGGCGGACGGCTGCGGTGAACGCCTTCGCCGGCTTCACCCCCGGTGACCTCAACGGCATCAAGAATGCCGTCGACCAGATCACCTCGGACTCCTCGCCCGCCAATGACACCCCGACCGATCCTGTTGGCAAGGTGGTGCTGTCCACCGACAACGCCGTGAACGCCGAGCTGCCCCGCCAGCCGCCGATCCCCAAGTCCCTGCGGCAGAAGGTCGAACAGGGAGACCTGACCCTGCAGTACTCCCGGATCCGTACGCCGGCCGGCCCCGCACCCGGGTTGATCATCGGTCAGCCGATCAAGACCAGCGCGGGCTCGTTCGAGCTGTACTACCTGTTCCCGCTCACGGCCGAGCAGAAGACCCTGAGCTTGGTCCGTCAGACCGTGCTGGTGGCCGGGCTGGCGCTGGTCCTGCTGGTGGCCGTGATCGCCACCCTGGTCACCCGGTGGGTGGTGCTGCCGGTTCGGGCGGCGGCCCAGACCGCCGGTCGGCTGGCCGGTGGGGACCTGTCCCAGCGGATGAAGGTCAGTGGCGAGGACGACATCGCCCAGCTCGGCACCGCCTTCAATGACATGGCCAACAGCCTGCAACAGCAGATCCAGCGGCTGGAGAAACTCTCGCGACTGCAGCAACGGTTCACCTCCGACGTCTCGCACGAACTGCGGACTCCGCTGACGACGATCCGGATGGCCGGCGAGCTGCTCTACGCCGGCCGGGCCGACTTCGCCCCGGAGCTGGCCCGCTCCTCTGAGCTGTTGCAGGCCGAACTCGACCGGTTCGAGGCCCTGCTGGCCGAGCTGCTCGAGATCTCCCGCTACGACGCCGGGGTCGCCGCGCTCGAGACGGAGCAGGTCGACGTCGTCGGCATCGTGGAACGTTCGGTGGCGGCCGGTACGGTGCTGGCCCACCGGCACCAGGTCCAGCTGCTGGCGATGACCGGCGACGAGCCGGTGCTGGCCGACATCGATGCCCGCCGGGTCGAGCGGATCCTGCGCAACCTCATCGGCAATGCCCTCGACCACGCCGAGGGGAAGCCGGTCGAGGTCCGGCTCGGGTTCGACAAGTCCACCGTCGCCATCTCCGTCCGCGACTACGGCATCGGGCTGCGACCGGGGGAGGCGGCCCTGGTGTTCAACCGGTTCTGGCGCGGCGATCCGTCTCGCAGCCGGTTGACCGGCGGCACCGGCCTGGGGCTGGCCATCAGCCTCGAGGACGCCCGGCTGCACAACGGCTGGCTGCAGGCGTGGGGCGAACGGGGCCGAGGTGCGGTGTTCCGTCTTACCCTGCCCCGAAGAGCCGGCGGTACCGTCACCGAATCCCCGTTGCCGCTCGAACCGAGCGCCGGGTCGGAGGTGTCGTCGTGAAGCGGTTGCTGGTGTGTCTGGCTGCGCTGGGGCTGATGGCCGGCTGCACGACGATCCCGTCCGCCTCCTCGCCCGAGGTGGTTCGGTCGATGCCGCGGGCCGATGAGTCCCAGGTGCCACAGCCCAATACCGGTCCGGGGCCCAACGACGGCATTCCCGCCATCATGCAGGGCTTCCAACGGGCCGCCCCGGTCGCCGACGGGGGTCACTCCCAGGCCCGGCAGTTCCTGACCAGCGCGGCCAGTCGCAAGTGGCAGGACGACACCACGGTCATCCTCGACGATGTGTTCGTGCACGATCCGGTGATCTCCGGTGACACCGCCTCGGTGACGATCAGCGGCCGCCGGGTCGGCGTGATCGACGCGTCCGGGGTGTTGAGCCCGACGCTCAAGGGATCGGGGACCGGCGACGACGAGTCCTTCAGTTACACCCTGGACCGGCGGGGCGGTCAGTGGCGGATCGATTCGCTACCGCCGGGCACCCTGGTCAGCTCGCAGATCTTTGCCGCTGACTTCCACCTGCGCAAGATCTACTTCTTCGACTCCACCAACGCGGTGCTCGTGCCGGACCTGCGCTACACCTCGCTGGAAGGGCAGGGCCTGGCCAGCTGGTTGTTGACGCAGCTGCAGACGGGTGCTCGGGCCGACCTGAAGCAGGCGGTCTTCACCGACGTGCCCCAGGTCGGCAAGGCGACGGTCACGGTGGGCGATCCGATGAGCGTCGACATGCCCGGTGCGGCCCAGTTGAGCGAGGACGAGCGCAACTCCCTCGCCGCCCAACTCGCCTTCACCTTCGGTCAGGTCGCCAACACCAGTGGCGATCTGCGGCTGACTGACTCGGGCCGTCCGGTGGTGGTGCCCGCAGTGTCCGGTAGCACGTTCAGTGCCTTCGAGTTCCGGACCGACGATCCGGACAGCCAACCGGACGACGGACCGGCTTACTTCGTCCGCGACGGCGTGCTGTTCAACAGTGCCGGTGCCAGTTTTCCGACCAGCTCGAAGCTCGCCTCGGTCGCGGTCCGGCAGGTGTCGACCTCCAGCCAGTCCCAGCCGGTGCTGGCGGCCATCACCGAGTCCGGCCGGCTGGTCACCGGAGATCCCGGCGACCTGAAACCGATCACGCTGCCCGCCGAGCCGACCTCGCGGCCGGAGTGGGGGCCGCAGGGAGACGACATCTGGATCGGGGCCGGTTCCGGGGTCTACCGGATCACCAGTGGTCAGCCACCGCGGGCGATCGTGGTGACCACCCCGGCCGGCGGACCGCCCGCCGGGGCGATCACGGCCATCCGGTTCAGCCCGGACGGGGTCCGGGTGGCCTTGGTGATCCGGCCGGCCAAGAGCGCCGGGACGCTCTGGATCGGCTCCGTGATCACCTCGGGTTCGTCGACCCGGATCGACTCGGTCGAGCCGATCACGCCACCGTTGGTCTCGGTGTCCGACGTCGCCTGGGGCGATCAGTCCAAGCTGTACGCGCTGACCACGACCGCCGGAGCCAGCGCGGCCGCGGTCTCGGAGCTCTGGTCCGACGGCTCCGGGTTCACCAGCGAGAGCAGCCTGCCCGGGTCGGTCTCGGCCACCGCGGTGACCGCGGCCCCGCAGCAGAACCCGGTCGTTTCGGCCAACGGGCTGCTCTACGAGCTGGTCGGTGGCGGCTGGAGCAACCTCGGCGGCAAGGGTGCGACCGCTGGCAGCAACCCGATCTACGGCAGCTGATCCCCGGGCCGGCCGGCCGCGCTGAGCGGTCCACAGCCGGACCGGTTATCCACAGATCTGGCTGACGAGCCGGGTCGGCCCGCGCCCGGCGGCAGGATCGTTGATATGAACCTGTTGGCCGATCTGATCGATCTGGTGCTGCCGGCCAGTTGTGTGTGCTGCGGTCATCCCGGCTCGGTCTGGTGCTCCGGCTGTCAGCCGTCCAGCGTGGCCGCGGCGGTCGAGCTGGCGCACGGGCCACCGACCTTCGCGGCCGGCGATTATGCCGAGGAGTTGCGAACGGCCCTGTTGCACTACAAGGAACGGGGACGGCGACAGTTGGTGGACCGGTTGGCCGACTACCTGACCGGAACGGTCGACGTCGCGGTCCGGGCTGCTGCCGACCTGCCCGCCGCGGCTCTGGTGCCAATCCCGTCCCGTCGTTCGGCGGCTCGTGAGCGCGGTGGTGACCACATCGCCCGACTGGCCCGGCAGGTCGGGCGGCACCTCAACCTGCCGGTGTTGCCGCTGCTGCAGCTGACCGGACCGGTCGCGGATTCAGCTGGGCTCAACCCGGCCCAGCGACGGGCCAACCTCGCCGGTCGACTGCGGGCGCAGTCGCCACCGGATCAAGGAATTGCCTGTCAAACGCAGCTGATCCTGCTCGATGACGTGGTCACCACCGGGGCCACGCTGGCCGAGGCTGACCGGGCGTTGGGCGAGGCTGGCTGGCCCCATCGATCGGCCGTGGTGCTGGCCGCGACCAGGCTGCGCCACCCAGCCGTGGCGGCCGAGACCGACTCGGCCGTCGCATGGTTGAGCAGACATCAGAGGGAACGATCCGCGTCGTTGCCGACACCGAGGTAACCACAGCGGAAACGATGGCCATGCTGAGGAAATTCTGGGTAACTTCAACTGGGCAGAACAAGATAAGGGGACTACCGTCTGTAGGACCAACCGAAGATAGGCACCAGCGCGCACCGCAGGAGGAATCGCGGATACGTGATCGATATGGGGGCAGATCGGAGAGAGGTTTCGTTCGCGGTGGTCCCTGCCGCGCCTGGTGCCGCCAGTCATCTGGAGGCCGCGTGGATATTGTCGTGAGGGGCCGTAACGTCGAGGTTCCCGATCATTACCGCCAGCATGTCGAGGAGAAGCTCTCCCGGATCGAGCGGTACGACGATCGGATACATCGGGCCGATGTCGAGCTTCACCACGAGAAGAATCCACGGCAGTCCGATATCTGTCAGCGGGTCGAGATCACCTGCCGCACCAAGGGCCCGGTCGTCCGAGCCGAGGCCTGCGCCGCCGACTTCTACAAGGCCCTCGACCTCGCGGTCGAGAAGCTGGAACGCCGGTTCCGGCAGGCCGCCGACCGGCGCCGGGTGCACCATGGTCGGCACACGCCGCGTTCGGTTCACGCCGCCACCGGTCCCTTGGCCGACACCCTGACCGCGGTCGCGGTCGTCGAAGCCCCCGAGGTGGACGAGGCCCCGGACGGCCCCGGGCAGGTGGTGCGGGAGAAGGAACACCCGGCCAAGCCGATGACGATCGACCAGGCGCTGTACGAGATGGAGTTGGTCGGACACGACTTCTTCCTCTTTGCCGATGCCGACAGCGGCCAGCCGAGCGTGGTGTACCGGCGGCATGCCTACGACTACGGAGTGATCCGACTGGTCGACTGATCGAGCCCGGCCGAAGCCGGCCCGTTCGGTGTCGATGGCAATCGGCGCGGGACGGGCTCAGGCTTGGGTACTGTGACTCATCGTGACTGCCACTGACACCGCCATCCGGCTGGCCCAGATCGCCGGGCATGCCGCCGCGGACAAGATCGGCACCGACATCGTGCTCATCGACGTCAGTGACCGGCTCGCCATCACCGACGTGTTCGTGATCGCCACCGGCAACAACGAACGCCAGGTCGAGGCCATCGTCGACGAGATCGAGGAGCGACTGCGGCACGCCGGGGTCAAACCGTTGCGTCGTGAGGGAAAGCGCGACGGGCGCTGGGTCCTACTGGACTACGCCGAGATCGTCGTGCACGTTCAGCACGCCGAAGAAAGGGTGTTCTACGCCCTGGAACGGTTGTGGCAGGACTGCCCGCTGATCGAGTTCGACCCACTCGTCCCGGCCCCGGAGCTGCCCGAGCAGCAGGTCACCGAGGCCGAGGTCGGCGAGACGGACGAGGCATAGGTGCCACGCCGGATCGTCATCCTGCGCCACGGGCGGACCGAATGGAACGCGACCCGGCGCTACCAGGGCCAGGAGGATCCGCCGCTGGACGAGGTCGGCCGGGCCCAGGCGATCGAGGCGGCCGCGCTGGTCGCGGCAATGCGTCCCGAGCTGATCGTCAGCTCGGACCTGCAACGAGCCCAACAGACCGCGGACAAGGTGGCCTTGCTGACCGGGCTCGAACTGCACACCGATGTCCGGCTCCGGGAACGGCACCTGGGCCACTGGCAGGGGCTGACCCGGGACGAGGTCGCGGCCCGGTATCCGGAGGAATTCGCGGACTGGCTCGCCGGGCGGGATGTAACCCGGCGCGGCGGTGAGAGCCGGGCCGAGGTGGCCGACCGGGCCTGCGCGCTGGTCTCGGAGCTGCCCGAGACCGAGCTGACCGTGCTGGTCAGCCACGGTGCGACCGCGATGTGCCTGTCCGCCGCGCTGCTCGGACTGCCCCAGACACCGTCGATCCTCGGGCCGCTGGCCAACTGCCACTGGACCGAATTGCGCGACGCCGGCACCGGCTGGACGCTGCGGGCCCACAACGCCGGCCCGCCCGGACCGGTGATCCCGATCGTTGCGGTCGAGGGCTCCGAGTATTCGGATGCCGAAGCGTGACCCGGGCCGGCGAGACCGTCCGGTGCGTCTGGTCGCATGAGCCGGCTGCCGAAGCCTGAGCCCGAGCGGCTGCTGGTCCTGACCGACTCGCTGGCCTTCCACGGACCCGGTTTCGGCGAGCTGACCACCGAACCCAGGCTCTGGCCGAACGTCATGGCCGCCGCCCTTGGTGTCGAGGTCACCATTTACGGCCGCCGGGGCTGGACCGCCCGGGACGCCTGGTTCGCCCTGACCCGGGACCCGCACGTGTATTCGGTGTTGCTGCCGGCCGCGGACACGGTGATCCTGGCCGTGGGCGGGATGGACTACCTGCCGGCGGTGCTGCCGAGCCATCTGCGCGAGGGCATCCGGCTGCTGCGACCGGAACCGCTGCGTCGGGCCGGCACCGGGACGTTTCGCCGACTGCAGCCGGTCGGTGCGAGAATCCTCAACGGCCGCTGGCGAAACCTGCCCCAGTCGCTGACCGATCACTATCTGAGCCGGTGTGTCGAGGGCATCCGCTACTTCCACCCCCGCACCCGCGTCGTCGGCATCACTCCGCCGCCGCACGCGGCCCCGGGCTACGGCCGGGTCACGGCCGGCCACACGCCGGCGGTGCGGGCCGCCCAGCGTTGGGCCGCGATCGACGACGTCCAGCTGCTGGCCCTGCACGAGTGGGTCCGGCCGTTCATCGCAACCCCGGGGATGAACCCGGACGGCATCCACTGGAGCTGGGCCTGCCACCACGAGATCGGAACGAAATCCGCAGCCGTCCTAGAGGTAGACTCACGGGCGTGAGCCGGTTCCTGCTGCTTAGCTAGCCGCGCGGTCGCGACGCAACTGCCGTCGACACGACCCCGCGGCTCGAGCCTCTGCGTCCACGCAGGGGCTCTTCGTTTGTCATCAACCCTGCGATGGCGACGTCTTCGCCCGCCGAGCAGGCCACGCACCCGAGATCGAGGAGATCCGCACTCATGACCGCGCACCAGCAGGCACCGGAGTCCGGCGACACCCCGCCGTTCCGTTACAACGCCGGCATCGCCAACCGGATCGAGGCCGACTGGCAGCAGCGCTGGGCCGATGCCGGCACCTTTGACGCCCCGAACCCGACCGGCAACCTGAGCGACGGCTTCGCCACCGTCGCCGACCGCCCGCACTTCTTCGTGATGGACATGTTCCCCTACCCGTCCGGGGCCGGTCTGCACGTCGGACACCCGCTGGGCTACATCGGTACCGACGTCTATGCCCGCTACCTGCGGATGCGCGGCGAGAACGTGCTGCACACCATGGGTTTCGACGCCTTCGGGCTGCCGGCCGAGCAGTACGCCCTGCAGACCGGCCAGCACCCGGCCACCACCACCGACAACAACATCGTGACCTTCCGGCGCCAGCTGCGGGCCCTGGGCCTGGCCCACGATCAGCGGCGCGGTGTGTCCACCACCGACCCGGGTTTCTACCGGTGGACCCAGTGGATCTTCGCCCAGATCTTCAACTCCTTCTACGACACCACGGCAGACAAGGCCCGCCCGATCGCCGAACTGATCGCCGAGTTCGAGGCCGGCACCCGTCAGCCGGACGAGGGCACCAACCCATCGGGCCGGCCGTGGTCGCAGCTGGACGAGATCGAGCGGCGCAGAGTGGTCGACCAGCACCGGCTGGCCTACGTGGCCGAGCTGCCGGTGAACTGGTGTCCGGGACTGGGTACCGTGCTGTCCAACGAAGAGGTCACCTCCGACGGCCGGTCCGAGCGCGGCAACTTCCCGGTGTACCGCAAGCCGTTGGCCCAGTGGATGATGAAGATCACCGCCTACGCCGACCGGTTGCTGGACGATCTGGAGCAGATCGACTGGCCCGAGAAGATCCGCACGATGCAGCGCAACTGGATCGGCCGGTCCACCGGGGCGCACATCGACTTCGAGTCGCCGGCGGGGGACCTGACCGTCTTCACCACCCGCCCGGACACCCTGTTCGGAGCGACCTACCTGGTGCTGGCCCCAGAGCACCCGGCCGTCGCCGACCTGACCGCAGCAGCCTGGCCGCAGGGCACCCGGGACGACTGGACCGGCGGTTACGCCAACCCGGCGGAGGCCATCTCCGCCTACCAGGCCGAAGCCGCGGCCAAGACCGACATCGACCGGCAAGGAGCCGACGCCAAGGTCAAATCAGGTGTGTTCACCGGGGCATTCTCGACCAACCCGTTGACCGGCGCAGCGCTGCCGATCTTTATCGCCGACTACGTGCTGATGGGTTACGGCACCGGTGCCATCATGGCCGTGCCCGGACAGGACGAGCGGGACTGGGCGTTCGCCGAGACGTTCTCGCTGCCGATCATCCGGACCGTCCAACCCGCAGAAGGCTTTGACGGCAAGGCCTTCACCGGCGACGGTCCGGCGATCAACTCGGCCAACGATGAGCTGGACCTGAACGGAATGGCCGTGACCGAGGCCAAGGAAGCCGCAGTCGACTACCTGGAGAAGATCGGCCGGGGGCGCCGGGCCACCACCTACCGGTTGCGGGACTGGCTGTTCAGCCGCCAGCGGTACTGGGGCGAACCGTTCCCGATCGTCTACGACGAGCACGACCTGCCGATCGCGTTGCCCGACAGCATGCTGCCGCTGTTGCTGCCGGAGACCAACGACTTCACCCCGAAGGCCTACGCCGCCGATGACGTGGACTCAGCCCCAGAGCCGCCGCTGGGCCGGCTGACCGACTGGGTGAACGTCGAACTGGATCTGGGTGACGGCCCGAAGCAGTACCGGCGCGAGACCAACACGATGCCGAACTGGGCTGGTTCCTGCTGGTACGAGTTGCGTTACATCGATCCGGACAACCGGGAGCGGTTGGTCGACCCGGCCAACGAGCAGTACTGGATCGGACCGACCTCGGACCGGCCGCTGGGCGGGGTCGGGTTGTACGTCGGCGGGGTCGAGCACGCCGTGCTGCACCTGTTGTACTCCCGGTTCTGGCACAAGGTGTTGTTCGACCTGGGCTACGTCGCGAGTTCAGAACCCTTTCACCGACTGGTGAATCAGGGCATGCTGCAGTTGCCGGCCTACACGAACGCGGACGGCTTCTATGTGGAAGCAGCTGAGGTCACCGAAGCGGGTGGTCAGTTCTTCTACCAGGGCGAACCGGTCAACCAGGAGTTCGGCAAGATCGGCAAGAGCCTGAAGAACGTGGTGAATCCGGACGAGTTCATCGCCGACTACGGCACCGACACGTTCCGGATGTTCGAGATGTTCTCCGGTCCCTTGGACCAGTCCCGGCCCTGGGACGCCAAGGCGATCGTCGGCCCGTACCGATTGCTGCAACGAGTCTGGCGGGTCGTCCTGGACGAGCGCACCGGCCAGCCCCACGTCGCCGACGTCGAGGTGCCGGATGAGCTGAACCGCCTGTTGCACAAGGTGATTCACGCTGTTCGGGACGGCTATGAGACGTTGCGGTTCAACACGTCGATCGCCCGCATCACCGAGTTGAACAACGCCGTGACCCAGGCCTACCCCGACGGCGGCGCCCCCCGACAGTTGGCCGAGTCACTGGTCCTGGTGCTGGCCCCGCTGGCCCCGCACATCGCCGAAGAACTGTGGTCGCGGCTGGGGCATGACCAGTCGCTGGCCTGGCAGCAGTTCCCGGTGGCCGACGAAGCCCTGCTGGTCGACGACACGGTCGAGATTCCCGTTCAGATCAATGGCAAAGTGCGATCTGTCATCTCGGTAGCCGCCGACGCTGCAGCCGCTGAGTTGCAGGCCGCGGCCGAGGCCGATGCCAAGCTGCAGGCCGCCCTGGACGGGCGGCCGGTCAAGCGCGTCATCGCTGTTCCTGGGCGTCTGATCAACTTCGTCGTCTAACCTGGCGACATGGCGAGTCCGCAGCGGGTCAGCGTGGTCACCGATTCCACGTCCTACCTGCCGGCCGGACTCGCTGACGAGCTCTCGGTCCAGGTCATCGCGTTGCAGGTTCAACTCGGTGACCGGACCGGTCTCGAGGGGATCGACGTCAGCCCGGCCGACGTGACCAGGGCACTGCGAGACCGGATCGCGGTCAGCACTTCGCGTCCCACGCCGAAGGATTTTGCCCAGCTGTATCAGCAGATTCTCGAGTCCGGTTCCGACCGGGTGCTGTCGCTGCACCTGTCGGCCGAACTGTCCGGCACGTGTGATTCGGCCCGGCTGGCCGCCCGCGAGTTCGACGATGGCCTTGTGCGCGTGGTCGATTCCCGATCGGCCGGGATGGCGCTGGGTTTCGGCGTGCTGGCCGCGGCCCGGTCGGCTGCGGCTGGCCTCGGACTGGACGAGGTCGAGAAGGCGGCGCGGAGCGTCCTGCACGCGACCACAGCGCTGTTCTACGTCGACTCATTGGAATGGTTGCACCGTGGCGGCCGGATCGGCACGGCGGCGGCCCGGTTCGGCACCGCCCTGGCCGTCAAGCCGCTGCTGCACCTGTCCGACGGCCGGATTGCCCCGTTGGAGAAGGTACGAACGGCGTCCAAAGCGATCGCCCGGTTGGTGCAGTTGGGCGTCACGGCCGCGGCGGACCAGCCCGTCGACGTAGCCGTCCAGCACCTAGCGGCCCCGGACCGAGCCGCTGACCTGAGCCGGCAACTGCGCGAGTCATTGCCCCACCTGCATGAGCTCTACACCTCCGAGGTCGGAGCGGCGGTGGGCGCGCACGTCGGCCCCGGCCTGCTCGGCATCGTGATCGCCCCGGCCGCCGAACAGCCCATGTAAGAGAGCAAGTATCTGTGCTGCCCTCCGCTAGCGCTTCGGGCGATGTCTGTGCTGCCCTCCGCTAGCGCTTCGGGCAGTGCCCCGTGCCTTCGGGGAATTTCGAGTTGAACGTGTAGTTGCCGCCACTCGTGGTGTTCAGCTGCGTGTACAGGCCGTCCTGGCTGATGCACGCGGCCTTGTCCGAGCTCTCCATGCCCAGCCACGGGTACCACCGGATGCGCACCGTCATCGAGGAATTGGCCGGCACCGACACCACAATCGCGTCCGGGTGCTGGCTGATCACCGCACCCGGTGCGCTGACGAGGGGTGAGAAGTTCGTGACCTCGTACAGCGTCCAGTGGCTGTTCCGCCAGATCGGGTTGAGATAGGGCAGGTTCGTCTCGATCAGGTCGCGTTCGACCTTGCCGTAGCTGGTCAATTCGGCATCCGGCAGCGCGACGTACTGGACCGCGTTGTCGGTCAAGAAGCTGTGGTAGCTGTCGGTGGTCGGTTTCTTCTTGTAGAACACGGCGTCGTTGAGCCGGACGTCGGTCTGCCGCAACCAGCCCCGGGCCAGCGGCACGCCGCGGGCCAGGTACACCGAGTCCCAGTGACCGGCCATCTCGGGCACCTCGACCCGTCCGGTCAAGGCTCCGCGATGCTTGATCTCCTCGATCACGGGGTTGTAGTAGGCGCTGTAGCCGCTGACCCGGCCGGTGCTGGCGATGGTCGACACCTCGACCGGAAGCTCCAGCACGAACACTGCGGCCAGGGCCGCGACGGCGAGAATCTTGTTGTTCCAGCGGATGAACGAGGCGGCCACCGGCAGCGCGAACAGCAGGCTCAGCCGGGTGGAGTTGGAGCCGACCGGGGTCGGTAGGACGAAGGCGGCCAGCACCATCAGCATGCCGATGGCGCAACCGAGCCGGATCGGCACACACCGGCGCGGGACCGTGGCCAGCACGATCGCCATCGCCGTCAGCGTCCGCAGGCAATCGACGAAGCTGAACGGCTGATGGCCGCCGTCGCCGAAGATCACCGAGGTGATCCCGACCGTGATACCGGACGGGATGATCAACACCACTGCGGCCAGCGGTCGCCTCAACAGCAACGCGACCGCTCCGGCCACCCAGAGCAGGAGTCCCGCGACCGGACTCGCGCCACCGGCCAGCAGGCTGAAGAAGGCGGCCAAGCCGACCGCAAGCCAGCGCGGAACCCGAGTGGTGGTGAACAGCGTGATCGCGACCAGGCCGCAGGCCAACCCGCAGGCGAAGGTGATCCGTCCCTCGACCACGTTGGCGACCTGGGTGATGGCGGCCGCGATCCCGCCCAGGACCGGTCGGCTCGGTCGCAGCCGGTTGAGCAGCCGGGTGGTGTACCAGGTTCCGATCACGGCCGCGATGGCGCCGGTGACCTTGGTGCCGAGGTGGGCCATCAAGGCCGAGGCCCACAGCGTGTAGCCGTACTCGACGGTGCCGCCGAACCAGCGGAAGTCGATGACCGAGACGGGGTAGTGGTAGGCGAAGTCAGCTCGGGCCAGCTGGGCGGCCATGTCCGAATTCATCGGCGGCAGTAACAGAAAACCCCAGGCGAGCAGCGCACCGACGAAGGTTGCGATCAGTGCGTGCCGGTAGCCGGACTGCCAGATCCGCCGAGCGAAGGCAGCCGGATCGCGCAACGTCGCGGGGGCGGCGGATTGCGCTTGCGTCGGCGCGGATCGGACAGACATCGCGGCCCAGTCTGTCATCCACAGGGGGGAACCGTTGTCCACATATTGCCAATGGCGCTGTTCCGGCGGCTGTGAGCTTCCTAATGTCGGGCGGGTGCAACGTGGGGCAGAGGGCAGGACGAGGCAGTCGGTGCAGGCTCGAGTGGCCGATCTGACCGGGCTGGTCGGATCGGCACGGCTGGATCCGGGTCGGCGCGGGCTGGTCGCCGTCGGCCTGGTCGCCGTGCTGGTCGCGGCCGTGGTCGGTGGCTGGGTGCTCACCTCGCGTCCGCATCAACTGCCGGTTGCCTCGGCCGGACCGGTGTCGGGCGAGTCGTCGGTGTCGGCCGGTGGCAGCCTGCAGTCACCGCTGGCGGGGCCGGTCAGCCCTACCCCGGCCGGGTCATCCGTTGTCGTGGTGGACGTCGCCGGCAAGGTCTGCCATCCCGGCGTGTTCCGGCTGTCGTCCGGGGCTCGGGTCGCCGATGCGGTCAACGCGGCCGGCGGCATGCTGCCCGGGGTCGATCCGATCACCGTGAATCTGGCCCGCAAGCTCGCCGATGGCGAACAGCTCGTGATCGGGCCGCCGCCCCCGGTGGTTTCGGGGTCCGCGGACTCCGGCTCGTCCAGTTCGGGTTCGTCATCCGGGCTGGATTCTGGTGGCTCAGGATCGGGCAATGGGCTGGTCGATCTGAACACCGCCAGCGCCGACCAGCTCGACAGCCTTCCTGGTGTCGGACCGGTGCTGGCCCAGCGCATCGTTGACTGGCGGACCCAGCACGGGCGGTTCGACACGATCGATCAGCTCAACGACGTCAGCGGTATCGGCGACGCCAAGTTCGCCGACCTCAAGGCCCTGGTGACGGTGTGAGCACCGACGACGCAGAGCCGCTTGTGGACCTGCGACTGGCGGTGCCGGCGCTGGCCGGGTGGCTGGCCGTGCTCTGGGGTCTCGGCCGCGGCTGGCCGGTGGTCCTGGTGGTCAGCGGGCTGGCGGCGTTGCTGAGCGCCGGTGCGGCGCTCCGTCGTCGTTACGGATTAGCCTTGTGTTGTTGTGTGATTGCCTTACTGCTGCTGCCGTTGTCGCTCCGGTTGCATACGGTGCGATCCTCGCCGCTGGCGCGGCTGGCCCGAAGCGATGTGGCCGTTACCGCAGAGCTGGTGGTGACCGGCGATCCCCGACCACTGGCCGCCCACGGGACGGCCGGGGCACCTCGGAGCGCGGTCGATGCCTCGATCCGGGCTGTCACCATCGCCGGCCGCCGGACCTCGGTGTCCGGAACGGTGCTCGTGCTCGGGCCGGCCGACGCCTGGCGCGGAGTGCTGCCCGGCCAACGGGTCCGGTTGGACGGGCAACTTCAGGCGCCCCTGTCCGGCGACCTGCTGGCTGCTGTGATCTCCGAGCAGACCGACCCGGAGCTCGTCGGCCGGCCACCGCCGTGGCAGCGGGCCGCCGGCGCAGTCCGGGCCGGACTGCAGCGCGCATCGGCCGGACTGCCGGCCCTGCCTCGCGGGCTGCTGCCCGGCCTGGTCGACGGCGACACCAGCCAACTCGATCCCGTGCTGGAGAACCGTTTCCGTACCGCGGGGCTGACCCACCTGGTCGCCGTGTCGGGCACGAATTGCTCGGTGATCATTGGGGTCGTCGCCCTGCTGTTGCGACGCCTGCGAGCCTCACCCCGAGCCACGGCGGTGGTCGGGTTCAGCGTGCTGGCTGCATTTGTCATCATCGCCCGGCCCTCACCCAGCGTGCTGCGGGCCGCGGTGATGGCTGGCATCGCGTTGCTCGCCTTGGCCACCGGTCGGCAACGATCGGCGTTACCGACCCTGGCGGCCACGACGGTGCTGCTGCTGTTGTGGCAGCCCGGGCTGGGCGCCGACCTCGGATTCACCTTGTCCGTCGCGGCAACCGCGGCGTTGCTGCTCATCGCGCCCGGCTGGGTCCGAGCCCTGCGCACGCGCGGGGTGCCGACCGGGCTGGCCGAGCCGATCGCGGTGGCCGCGGCCGCGCACCTGGTGACGGTGCCACTGATCGCGGCCATCAGTGGCCGGATCAGCCTGGTCGCGATCCCGGCCAACGTGCTGGCCGAACCGGTCGTCGGCCTGGCCACCGTGCTCGGGCTGCTGGCCGCCCTGACCTCGGTGTTGTGGTTACCGGCCGGCGTGCTGTTCGCCGACCTGGCTGGCTGGCCATGTCGATGGTTGGTCTGGGTGGCCGAGTACTTCGGCACGCTGGCCGGGGCGTCGGTGCCATGGCCGGCCGGCACCGGCGGGGGACTGTTGCTGGCTGCTCTGGCGATCGGTGTCTGGTGGCTGTGCCGACATCGGCTACCTCGCAGCCTTATCGCGGTGGCCGTCGTGGTGGCGATGGTGGTTCAGATCCCGGTTCGAGCCCTGGTCTCCGGCTGGCCACCGCCGGGCTGGCTGATCGTGGCCTGCGCGGTCGGACAGGGCGACTCGCTGGCGTTGAACGCCGGCCCCGGGGCTGCGGTGGTCATCGATGCCGGACCCGACCCGGTGGCCGTCGATCGCTGCCTGCGGGAACTCGGCATCCATCGTGTTCCCTTGTTGATCCTGAGCCATTCTCATGTGGACCACGTTGGCGGCCTGTCCGGGGTGCTGCACGATCGCAGCGTTGGCCAGGTACTGACCTCACCGCTGAGCGAACCCGTCACCGGTCATCGGCTGGTGCTCAACGTGCTCGGTGCGCATGGCCTGACACTGGGCCAGGTCAGTGCCGGGGCCGTGCTCACGATCGGCCGGATCCGGCTCGACGTGCTCGGCCCGCGCAAGCTCTATCACGACACCCGGTCCGATCCGAACAACTCCTCGGTGGTGCTGCGGGCGACGGTCGACGGCATCCGGATACTGCTGCCCGGCGATGTCGAGCTCGAAGCACAGGACGACTTGCTCAGCGCCGGTACCGATCTGCGGGCCGACATCCTGAAGGTGCCGCACCACGGCTCGGCCTACTCCGACCCGGCGTTCCTGCAGGCCGTGCATGCCCGATTGGCCCTGATCACCGTCGGGTTGAACAACGACTACGGCCACCCATCGCCATTGCTGCTGGCTGAACTGGCCAAACTCGGGGTGCCGGCCCGGCGCACCGACCTGGACGGTGACATCGCCGTGGTCGAGCACGCCGGACAGTTGACGCCGGTGCTGCACGCGACCCAGGTCGACGCCGATGGCGTGCGGAGATGCTGCGGCCGGTCACCGCCATCGGCTGTCGGAGCGACGTGACAGCATGGAGGCATGCCGCCGACCGTCGCCCCGCCCGCCCCGTTGACCTTGGTCGTCGGCGACGAGGAGTTCCTGGTCAGTCGTGCCCTGGAAGACGTGCGGCGCGGAGCGTTGGCGGCCGACGCCGAGACCGAGGTGCACGAACTCGAGGCGGCCGCGATCGATCTGACCGAGCTGATGCAGCTGCTCAGCCCGTCGCTGTTCGGCGGCCGGCGTCTGGTGGTGGTCCGCAGCGCCCAGGACCTGCCCGCAGCCCAGCAACCGGTGGTGCTGCCGCAGCTGTTGGCCGCCGATCCGGACAGTGCCGTCGTGATCCAGCACCTCGGCGGCGCGAAGGGCAAGGCGGTACTGGAGGCGGTTCGCAAGCAGAAGCCGGCCGAGATCAGCTGCGCCAAGCTGACCCGGGCCGACGAGCGCGCCGACTTCCTGCGCTCGGAACTGAAACGGTTCGGGGGCCGGATCACCGCGGATGGCGCGGCGGCACTGCTGGAAGCGATTGGTAGCGATCTGCGCGAGATCTCAGCCGTCACGGCCCAGTTGGTCGGTGACACCGGCGGCACCATCGATGCCGACGCGGTTGCTGCCTACCACCGGGGCCGGGCCGAGGTCACCGGGTTCGCGGTCGCCGATCAGGCAGTGGTCGGCAATGTGGCCGGTGCGCTGACGAACCTGCGCTGGGCGCTGAACGTCGGCGTCCCGTCCGTGGTCATCGCCGATGCCCTGGCCGACGGCGTGCGCACCGTCGCCCGGGTGATCGGGGCCGGTCCGGGCGACCCGTTCCGATTGGCACCGGCCTTGGGCATGCCGCCATGGAAGGTCAAGCGCGCCCGCGGCCAGTCCCGCGGCTGGTCCGAACCGGGACTGGCCCAAGCGCTGGGAGCGGTGGCCGACCTCAACGCTGATGTGAAGGGCAACGCGGCCGACCCGGCGTACGCGCTCGAATCCGCGGTTCGCCGGATCGCAACCGCCCGCGCCCTGAAGTAGGCCCGACACCCGGCCGGTGCCGTGACACACGGCGCCGCGAGGTAGTTGCATCGCTGGGTGCGGTGCTCGCGGCCATCAATAAGGCCGCAGGTTGGCCATGCGCCGCCCTCGACCTACACCTTTGCCCGGATCGACCCACGTCATCAGGCGGTGAAGGCACCTCTTCAGGCGGCCGGGCAGCAGAAAGCCCGCGTCCGGCTGAAGCGGAACGCGGGCTGTCGTGCCGGCCGCGCCACGGGCGCAGCGGAATGAAGTGCTTAAAGGGCGTTGGCGCGCTGGGCCATGGCCGACTTCTTGTTGGCCGCCTGGTTGGCGTGGATGACGCCCTTGCTCACGGCCTTGTCCAGCTGACGCGACGCGGTGGTCAGCGCTGCGTCCGCGGTCGCCTTGTCACCGGCGTCGGCGGCCTCACGGAACGACCGGATGGCCGTCTTGAGAGAGCTCTTGACGCTCTTGTTGCGCAGCCGAGCGGCCTCATTGGTCTTGATCCGCTTGATCTGGGACTTGATGTTCGCCACGAAGAATGCCTCTATGCCGTTCGAAGATGATGGGCCGTACACATGCTCGCCTGAACCTGGTTCAGACAACCTCGCCAGGCTACCAGCGCCACCGGTTGCCGCCCAAATCCAGGCTGGTCCGACACCAAAGGCCTACGACACCCCGGACATGCAGCCCGCCTAGGAGGTCCGGCCCGCCTAGGACGCGCGGACCGTGACCAGCTCGTAGCGGGTGTACAGGAAGGTTCGCACCGCGTCGGCCGAAGACAGCGCCTCGATCACCGGGGCGTCGGCCTCACCCTCCATGCCGTAGGCCATGGCCACCCCGCCTTCGAAGTACACCGGGGAATCCACCGGAGCCACGTCGGTCATCCGGACCACGACATAACGGTCGCCGATCTCGCCGACCAGGGCCGCGGCCTCACCGTCGGCGACCGCGTCGGCCTGTTCGGCCGTGTGCACCGACAGCACCTGCTGCCAGTCCTCGTCGGCACCGGGCGAGGTGTTGATCAGGTCGCCGGCCCGCAGTTGGGTCGCAGGCACACGGAACTCGGTCACGGCGCGGGAGTCAGTCATGCCGACCATCCTTGCAGAACCAGCGGACCCGGCCGAACCAGCAGAGCCGG
>CAZZZW010000040.1:4173-18861 GCA_964658795.1 Phormidium nigroviride PCC 7112 | reverse complement strand
GTCTTCGCTCTCGACCGAATCGATTGCGACGAGGAGTTCGACAACAGCCGCGATGGTCTGGAGCATGTCCGGGCGTTCTGCGATCGATTGCTGGCCGGTGCCCTGTGCTGTTGACCGGGCCCGAGATCGTCCGCCAGGTCGAGGCCGGCCACGTGCGCATCGAACCGTTCGATCACCGTCAGGTCGAACAGAACAGCTACGGCTTCCGGCTCGGGCATCGGCTGGTCGAGTGCGAGGAGACGGTCTTCGACTCCCGCCGCCCACCGGCCCAGCTCGTTCCCACGCTCATCCCCGAGGCCGGTGTGGTGCTGCGGCCCGATCGACTTTACCTCGGTGAGACCTTGGAGATCATCGGCAGCCAGCAGCACGCCTGCGAGCTGTACGGAACCCTGTCGATCGCCTCGCTCGGGGTCTGGATCCAGGTCAGTGCACCCCTGGGCCACACCGGGGCGGTCGTGCGCTGGACCTTGGAGATCAGGGTCACCCAGCCGGTGCGGGTCCGCGCCGGGATGATGATCGGCAAGGTCGCCTTCTGGAGCGTCGAAGGGGACGTGACGCCGTATGCGGGTCGCTACGCCGACCAGATAGCCGTGACACAAAGCAGATTGGCCTCTGACACCGCAGGTACCGGGGCCGCCGAGGCCAGCCGGTTGACCGCCGTTGGCGTGGACCGGCTGGCCTCATGATCCTGTCGGGCAAGCAGATCGTCCTGGAACAACGGGCCGGTCGGATCGTCATCGATCCCTTCGATGAGAGCGCGGTGAATCCGAACAGCTACAACTTCACCTTGTCCGACCGGCTCATCGTCTACCCCGACGATGTGCTCGATGCCAGCGTGCCGAACCGAACCGAGGAGCTTCCGATCCCCGCGGACGGTTTCACCCTCAAGGCGAACCGGCTCTACCTGGCCGCGACCCGCGAGGTGATGGGCAGCGAGCACTACGCGCCGACCTTCGCCGCCCGCTCCTCGGTGGCTCGGCTGGGTCTGTTCATCAACCTCTCCGCGCCATTGGGCGACATCGGTTTCATCGGCCGGTGGACACTCCAGCTGTACCCGACGCACGACGTGATCGTCTACACCGGCATGCAGATCGGCCAGATGATGTGGTGGAAGACGTTGGGCGAGGTGGCACTGTACGACGGCAAGTACCAGCACGCCGACGGACCCCGGTCCTCGATGCTGTATCGGAGTTTCCAGTGATCGTCAGCCTGTTCGAGGCAAGCACTGGCTTCGGCAACAAGGCTGGTGGGCTGGCCCAGGTGGCCGACCGGGTGCCAGTCCCAGCCGGCTGGGCCATCCCGGCGCGCTGGATCACCCAATACCTGCCGGCAGAAACTCGTCACGCACTGATCGGCCTGCTCGCTCGCCCGGACGACGACACGTTCGCTCGCGTGGTGGAATTGACCGGCACCTTCGAGCTGCCGGCCCGCGCCCAGGCCGATCTGCTGGCCAGCTGCACCGGAAGCCCGTGGGCGGTCCGCAGCAGCTCGGATGACGAGGACGCCGAATCCCTCAGCTTCGCAGGCGTGTTCGACAGCCTGCTTGACGTAGACCCGGGCGGGCTGGCCGCCGCGGTGGTGGCGGTCTGGCGGTCCGGCTTCACCCCGCGAGCGCTGTTGGCGTTTCGACGGGCCGGCGTGACACCGCGACTCGATCACATGAACGTGCTGGTGCAGCGGGCCATTCACCCGGTGGTGGCCGGCGTCGCCTTCACCGGCGAGCGGGGCGAGGGCTACCTGGAATGGGTGCCCGGACACGGTCGCGAGGTCGTCGACGGTTCGGTCACGCCGATCCGTGAACGGCTGGTTGCGACCGGTGGCGGCTGGCGCGGCGAGCTCGTCCAGCGCCTGGCCGAACTGCCACACTCCGACGTCGAATGGGTCTACGACGGCGACCAGATCTGGATCGTGCAAGTCCGTCCCCGCACGGCTGCGCTACCGTCCGAGGGCTCGGTCGGGGTACGCATCGCACCGCTGTACGAAGGCGACTCCGACGGCTTCGAACTCGGTGGCATCGCGCGGGAGTACCACCGGATCCGAGCCAAACGCCGGGTCCCGCGCGCGATCGCGCTGGCGCAGGGAGCACGGCTGCCGGCCGGCTGGCTGGTGAACTGGCAGGCCGGGACCCCGGGGCTGGATGACTGGTGCGGCACGCTGCCGGCCGAGGTCGTGCTCGACATCAGCGCGACCGAACGCCAGCACATCGTGCCGAACACCGAGGTCGCCGAGACCCTGGTGCGGCTGACCGAACCCGGCACGGGCCAGATCGCCTTTCTGTGCCGGCAATATCTCAAGGGTCAGATGGCCTTGCTGTCCACGCTCGACCCCACCGGGCAGGTGTACGTCGAGGCCTCCCCCGAGGGCCTGCTCGCGCTGAACCGCGGCTTCGGCTCGGCCCGCGCGCTCGACCGGGCCGCATTGATCGGCCTGGTCGGGGCCGGCCAGGCCGACGCCCTGGCCGCAACCACCCGCCAGCACGCCGAACAACTGCACCCGCGAGCCGCACTGGAGTGGGTGGTCGCCGACGATGCCCTGTACTTCGTGGACTACTCCGCGCCGGCCGGTTCCGCACCGTCGACCCATGCGCTGTCCGACGGCCGGATCCTGAGCGCGGGTGTGGCGCGCGGCCGGGTGCAACGGCTGGACATCGACGAGCTGCTGACCGAGTCCAGCGTGGCGCCGATCATCAGCATCTCCGAGCAGGTCAGCCCCGAACAGCAGGTCGATCTGCTCGCTCAGCTACGAGCCCGTCTCGACCTGGATCGGACCGAGGACGGCATCATCATCGCCGCGCCCCGCCCGATCGCGGTGCTGTCGATGTTGATCGGGATCGTCGACGGATTCCTTTTCGAAGAAGGAGCATTGCTGAGCCATCTGGGCATCTTGCTCCGCGAGGCAGGCGTACCGGCCGTCATCGTCGGCACCGACAACCTGCCGTCCGATGGCGCTCGGATCGAACTCGTGCACGGCACGGTCATCGAGTTGGACGAGCTGCAGCTCGACTGAGCCACAGCTCGTCCGGCCGGGTCAGGACTGGGCGGCCATCCAGGTTTCGACCTGTTCCAGCGTGGTGCTCGGGTCAGCCACCAGAGTCGTCCGCTCGTCGTCGATCGACACCGCGGTGGATACCGCCGGGCACTGCCCGCAGGCCGCGACCCCGCGTTGCCCCCACCACTGGCACCTGGCCCGCAGGTGGCAGCGCGGCACCGCGTTGGTGGCCGGCGGTCCGGCCGCGGCCACCACCCGATCCACCAGACCACATTCCGAGCCCCGGCGATTGAGGCAGTTTGTCGTGCAGTGCGATGCGAAACGCAGCACCCGGGTGGGTTCGATCCCCGCCGGGATCTGACCCAGCACCTCGGCCGCCGGCACCGGATCGGCCAAGTAGGTCACCCGGCCGTCGGCGTTGTCCCGGACTCCGAGCACCACCGCCTCCGGCGCCGTCGGAGTACCACTAGGACACCAGGTCTGCTGCTGCTCGGTCACGTCGCTGACACCCACCTCAATCGCCTTCACTCACATCGCGGGGACGTAGGTGGAACTGGCACTCACGAAGCCTTGCGGGCAGCAGGAGATGCCCGGACCGCTGACGGTATTGGCCTGGGCCACCGCCTGGCTGATGCTGGCCGTGAGTTCAGCCTTGTTGGTGATACGGGTCGAGGCCGACGCCGGGGCAGCGGTGACTCCGACCAGACTGGCCGCGACGGCCGCAGTGGCCCCGGCAACGACGATCGGGCGCGTGTGCTTCATCGACGGTGCCTTACTCGGCCGAGCAGAAGGCGTTGCGGACCTCGACCTGGGCCGCGCGTCCGGCCGGGTGGGTGCCGACGGTGGTGGGGCTCTGCTGCTCGAGAGCGACAGCGTGGCTGATGCTCGCGCTCAACTGGTCGGCCGAGATACGCGGGCTGGCGTTGGCGGCGGGGGCGGTGATGCCGACCAGGCCGGCGGCAAGTAGCGCCGAGGCGCCGACCGCGGTCTTCATGTTCTTCATGCGGACGCTCCAAAAGGGTGAGGCGGATGAATGCGGCAGAACATATCTCTTTGTCCGGCGACTAACCAGCATCTTGAGCTGCAAATCGGTATCAAAGTATTAGTCAGCCCGTTCCGTGCAATTACGCAACAACAAGCTCGCGTAAATCCGCCGGGTTGACTGCGCCCGCAGCCGATCGCGGGAGAAACCTCGTCAACTGCGCAAGTCCTCAGCTCGATCCTTGTACGGTGCTGGACATGTCACACCGTCCGGGGATACTTCGAGGCAGCGTGCTCGGAGTCAAGGTCCTCGCCGCCGCACTGTCCTTGGTCGTGCTGGTCGGCAGCGGCTGGGCCTGGGCCACCTATCGCAACTTCACCCAGAGCATCACCCACCTGACGCTGCCGTCGGATCACAGCAAGGCGGCCCAGCAGGACATCGACGGCAAGGCCCAGAACATCTTGATCGTCGGCAACGACGACCGCACCGGGATCAGCGCCGCCGAGTTGACGGAACTGGGCACCACCGAGGACGGCGGCTCGCTCAACACCGACACGATGATGCTGATGCACATCCCGGCCGACGGGCGGAAAGCGTCCATCATCTCCTTCCCGCGTGACACCTATGTCGATATCCCCGGACATCCGAAGGCGAAGCTGAATTCCGCCTACACCACCGGCATCGCCGAGGGGCACGGCAGCAAGGAGGCCGGCGCCGGGCTGCTGCGCGACACCGTCGAGAACCTCACCGGGTTGAAGATCGATCACTTCGTCCAGGTCGGGTTGCTCGGTTTCTACGACATCTCCATCGCCATCGGCGGCGTCGACCTGTGCCTGAACGAGGACGCCCGGCCGGCCACCTCGGAGGCGGAGGCCCGCCAGGACATTCCCGGCGTCGACGGCGGTATCGAGCCGGACGGCACGTACGTCGCCAGCTACTCACACATCAATCTGCACAAGGGCATCAACAAGGATGTCCAAGGACAGCAGGCCCTGGCGTTCGTCCGTCAGCGGCACGGCCTGCCCAACGGCGACTTGGACCGGATCAAGCGGCAACAGGTCTTTCTGTCCGCGGTGTTCAAGAAGCTCTATTCCAAGGGCGTCATCTCCAATCCGCTCCGGGTGCAGGGACTGCTCCGGGCCGTCGCCAAGTCGCTGTCCATGGACGATGAGTTGGCCAACAACCCGACCAAGCTGGCCGATCAACTGCAGAACTTGACCGCCGGCAACCTGATGTTCGCCCCGATCCCGCTGTTACCGCAGCGGCCGACCATCGATGGCGTGGGCGAGGTGCTGCTGCCCGATACCGCCGCGATGCCGGCCTTCATCCAAACCTTGTTGGGTAATCCGCCGTCGGACCCGTACAAGCAGGCCAAGGCGGCCGCCCCGTCGACGGTCACGGTGAGCCTGGCCAACGACACCAGCAGCGATGGTGTGGAGCTGACCAATGCGGCCGCACTGCGCGCGCTCGGCTTCACCGTGAACGTTCCGCCGGCCACCAGCGAGGTCCAGGACAAGACCACGATCAGCTATCCGCCGGGTTCGGAAGCGGCCGCGAAGGCCGTCGCCGCCGCCGTCCCGGGCGCGGTCCTGGTGCCGACCAAGACCGTCACCGGTGTCGTTCTGGCTTTGGGGAACAACGGCATCCAGGTCAAGACCCTGATGCACCGGCCCGGCGCATCCGCCACACCGACGCCGACCTCGACCACGGTGGTCACCGCCAGCGGGTCGAACTGCGTCAACTAGCGCTCGAGGACGGCCACCCGACCGAGATCGCCGGACGCCCAGCAGGAACCGTCCCGGCCGCAGCTGACCGTGTCGAACTGGCCGGTGTCGAAGGTCGACCAGTGCGCGCCGGCGTCGTAGCTGACATCGGAACCGGTCAGGCCGACCGCGACCGCCGTGGAGAACGTGCCCGGCAGCCAGGTCACTCCGGAGCGATAGCCGGTCGGCTGGCTGCGCGCGGCTCGCCAGGGCGAACCGAACAACGACACGGCGGCGACGTTGTCCGCCGTCGTCGGGTTAGCGAAGTCGCCGCCCACCGCGATACCGGCCAGCCGGGTGCGGAAGGCCAGGCCGAACACCCCCGAGCTGGCGCTCGATGGCTGCGGCGCGGGGCGGACGTCCCAGTGGTAGCCGCCGTCGCCGGAGTGGAAGATTCGTGCCGTCGCCCCACCGCCGCTGCCGAACCAGGCATCGCGCCCGGACGTCGTCAGGCACTCACCGCTGGCTGCGAAGCCGGCCTCACCGGTCAAGGCGGCCGGCATGCCCCGGTTCGGCAGGACCTGCCAGTGCTTGCCGCCGTCCCGGGTGGACAGGATCCGGAACTTGCCGTCGACCGGATCGCTCATGACCAGGCCGTGCCGGCTGTCGTAGAAGGACATGCAGTCGAAGAAGGCGGCCTCGTCGGTGTTCTGGTACGCCAGGGTCCAGGACCGCCCGCCGTCCGATGTCTGATACAGCCGGGAGTCGGTGCCCGAACCGGCCGCCATCGCCACCGCATGCCGGGCGTCGAACGCGCTGATGTCGCGGAACTGCAGCGTATTCGCGCCGCTCGGTGAGGCGTTCAGCCAGTGCTGGCCGCCGTCGACGGTGCGGAGGACCGTACCGTCGTAGCCACTGACCCAGGCCACTGATCGACTGACCACGGCCAGGCCACGGAAGTGCGACTGGCTACCGGTGTCGAGCAACCGCCAACTGGGCGACGATGGGTGCGACACCGGATGTGCTTGTGCGGACGGGGCAAACGCCACCACGGCCACAGCGGCCAGCGCGAGGACAGGAAGGCTCCGACGAAGTCTCATGTCGGCAAGCTATCGCACCGCCATGCGCTCGGCGTTAAGTCGCGTCTGTGGTTCGTCCTTGTCCGGACAGGGCATTCTCGACCAGCGTTCGAGCGAAGCGGGCGTCAAGGTCGTCCAGGGTGAAGAGGATCCGGTAGGCCACCGGCGCCACGATGACGTTGATCAGGTGGTCGACGTCGGGCCCCGGTTCGCCACGATCGACCGCTCGGCGCAGCAGCACGGCCAGTTGTTCCCGGTTGAGCTCGCCACAGGCACAGGCCGGCCCCTGCGGCACCGCAACATCGCGCAGCACCGCTCGTCCCTGTGGGGAGGCCATCTCTTCGACGTACTGCTCGGTCCAGGCCAGCAGATCGCCCCGCAGGCTGCCGGTGTCGGCCGGGTCGGAGTCGGGCTGCAGGCGCTCCAGCGCGACATCGGCGAGCAGGTCAGCCAGATCGCCCCAGCGTCGATAGATGGTCGACGGCGTGACCCCGGCCCGGTTGGCGATCAGCGGGACGGTCAGGGTGGTCGCCCCTTCACCCTGTAACTGTCGGACCGCATCGTGCACCCCGCGCTGAACTCGGGCGCTCCGGCCACCAGGACGCGTCATAGTGGGCATGACGACACCCTATCGCAAATTTTTTGCTTTTACCGCCTCCGCGAGCTAGCGTCGAAAAGCAAAGAATTCGCGTTAAGGGCGGGTGTTCGACCACCCGCCGTCGCCAGGAGGATTTCGATGAGCGCTGCCGTGCTAGCCGACAACCAGCCGACCACCGGTCGATCGGTCCGGCTGAGCCGAGGACCGGCCTTCGCCCTGCAGGCAATCATCCTGACCACGTTCTTCGCCGCAGCCAGCGCGCCCACGCCGCTCTACGGGCTCTACCAGCTGCGCTGGCACTTCTCCTCGGTGACGCTGACCCTCATCTTCGCCGCGTATGCCGTTGCCCTGCTCGGCGCGCTGCTCGTCGTCGGCACCCTGTCCGACCACCTCGGCCGTCGACCGGTACTGGTATCAGCCCTGGCCCTCGAAGCGATCGCCATGCTGGCCTTCGTCTTCGCCGACGGCGTGAGCACGTTGCTGGTCGCCCGGATCGTGCAGGGGATCGCGACCGGTTCGGCCATGGGCGTGCTCGGCGCCGGCCTGCTCGAACTGGAACATCCCGAAGCACCTGGGCGCGGCACCCTGATCAACAGCGTCGCTCCGCTGTTCGGACTTGCCCTCGGCGGCATCGCCTGCAGCGCCATAGTCGAATGGCTGTTCTCGCCGACCCGGACGGTATACGTGATTCTGCTGGTCGCACTGGTGATCCAGGCCGTGGGCGTGCTGGTCGCACCGGAGACCTCGATGCGCCGGGCCGGCGCCCTGGCGTCGCTGCGTCCCCGTCTCGGCCTGCCGGCTCAGGCTCGACGGGCTCTCCTCATCGGCACTCCGGCCGCCGTTGCCTGCTGGGCCCTAGGTGGTCTGTACCTGTCACTCGGCCCGGCCGTAGCACGATCCATCACCGGCTGGAGGTCACCGCTGCTCGGTGGCGTAGTAGTGCTCGTGCTGGCCGGCAGCGGCGCAGTGACGGTCTCCGCGCTACGCCGCCGCGACGGCCGATCGACCATGTTCATCGGCACGATCGCCCTCATGTTCGGTATGGCCGGCACCTTGTTCGCGATCCAGGAGTCCTCGGCCACGACCTTTTTCGTCAGTACCGTCGTCGCCGGCGTTGGATTCGGGGCGGCATTCTCCGGAGTGATGCGGATCGTGATTCCGCTGGCTCGACCGGACGAACGTGCCGAACTGCTGGCCAGCATGTACGTGATCAGCTACCTGGCCTTCAGCCTGCCCGCCGTGGTGGCCGGCCTGTTCGTCGGTCCGGCCGGGCTGCTACCGACCGTGCGGGGATACGCCATCGTCGTCCTGGTGCTGGCCGCAGCTGCAGCCGTGGGCCTGCGCCTGGAGCGTCGCTCCCACTGATTGCCTTGTCGAGCAAAGGTAATCTTCACCGGTCGCGGTCAGATCCACGGCCGGGCCGATCCCGCCATGAAGGTGCTGGCCGAGGCCGGTAGACCCGGTGAACCGGACCGCTGAAAATCTTGAAATCAAGAGATCTGATGCTGGCCGGCACCTCGCTTCGACAGCGACTGCTTACCCAGTACGTCGGAGTTTAATCCGGCAAGAATACCCAAAAGTGGGATTTGACACCGATCAGAGGTCTGCTCGATTCGCGTTAATACCCTTGCCGGAAAAGCCAGAACCCTCATGATCGAGTGCTCGTGTCCGACGTCTGAGTAGCTGGAAGATTCCGGAAAACTTCTTCGGATAGCGGTTTTCGGACGTCTCTGTGCCCTGTCCGCGACAGCGGGGCCAAGCTCGAAGCATCAAATCGGTCCAAAAGCCCCGCTTCGCAGTGGGCACAGGTGTGCACGACGCACCTGAACTGCAATGGAGGTTCGATGAAGCTATCAGTGGGTCTGGCCGCCACTGGCGCGGCCATCGCGCTGGTCTCGATCAGCGTGACCGGGACGGCATCGGCAGTCACGCCCGATGCCACGGGCAAGCATGCGGTCGCCGCCTGTTCGGCCACCCCAGCAAAGGGATACGCCGCCTGTCTCGACCAGATCATGGTCAGCAACGCAACTGGTAAGCCGGCGGCGTCCGGTTCGCCGTCCGGGCTCAACCCGGCCGACATCCAGAGTGCCTACAACCTCGGCAGCGCCGCCAGCGGCGGCCGGACCGTCGCGATCGTGGATGCTCAGGACGACCCGACCGCGGAGGCCGACCTGGCCACCTACCGCTCTCAGTTCGGACTGCCGGAATGCAGTTCGGCCAACGGCTGCTTCAGCAAAGTCAGCCAGACCGGTAGCACCTCGAGCCTGCCGACGGTCGATGCCGGATGGGCGACCGAGATCAGCCTGGACCTGGACATGGTCTCGGCGACCTGCCCCGACTGCCACATCCTGCTGGTCGAGGCCGACAGCGCGTCCTTCGCCGATCTGGGCACGGCCGTGAACTACGCGGCCAGCCAGCCCGGTGTCGTGGCCATCAGCAACAGCTATGGCGGCAGTGATTCGGCCGCTTCCTCCGACTACGACCACCCCGGTATCGCCATCACCGCCTCCACCGGTGACGCGGGCTATGGCGTCGAATCACCGGCGTCCTACGACACTGTCATCGCGGTCGGCGGCACCAGCCTGTCCAATACCGGCGGTGGCTGGTCCGAGAGCGCCTGGGACGGTGCCGGCAGCGGTTGCTCGACCGAAAACGACAAGCCGAGCTGGCAGACCGACGCCACCCAGTGCTCGGGCAAGGCCAACGCGGATGTCTCCGCTGTCGCCGACCCCAACACCGGTGTTTCGATCTACGACTCGACCCCGTACAACGGCGCTTCGGGCTGGCAGGTCTACGGCGGAACCAGTGCCTCGTCGCCGATCATCGCCAGCGTGTACGCCCTGTCGGGTAACACCTCGGGCTACCCGGCCGAGTACACCTGGGCTCACAGTGACGGCCTGAACGACGTCACCAGCGGCTCGAACGGTTCCTGCGACACCAGCGTCTGGTGCAACGCCGGCCCCGGCTGGGACGGCCCGACCGGACTGGGCACCCCGAACGGAACCTCGGCCTTCTAGGTCTGGTTCACCCAAGCTGGCCGGTCCACCCGGATGTGAGGGCATCCGGGTGGGCCTCAGGCCAGGTCGATTCACAGCGGCCTCGCTTCTCGCTTCGAGAGGCGGGGCCGTTTGTCGCGCACCGGTCTTCGGCTCGATGCAGGTTTTGCCAGCAAAGCTACGGAATCTGTTGCCGGTAAACACCTGGACAACTAATTACGACTGGGTTTCGCCCAACAGCAGGCGTTGACAGCAGTGGCGTGCTCGGCAGACCATAGGGCACCCCTGCCGTCCAACCTCAGGAGCGCTCGTGTCAGCAGAGACCGTCGAACGGCCCGCATCCTCAGACGACGGGGGCAAAGGCCTCAAGACCGGCGCCCTGGGTCTGGTGTCCAGCGTGGTGATCGGGGTCGCTTCGACTGCCCCGGCCTACAGCCTGGCCGCGACCCTCGGCTTGATCGTGGCACTGATCGGTTTGCAGTCACCGGCGGTCGTCCTGCTGGCCTTCGTCCCGATCCTGTTCGTCTCGGTCGGCTACCAGCAGCTGAACAAGGCCGAACCGGATTGCGGGACTACGTTCACCTGGGCTACCAAGGCGTTCGGTCCACATGCCGGCTGGATGGGGGGCTGGGGCATCATCGCCGCCGATGTGCTGGTGATGGCGAGCCTGGCCCAGGTGGCCGGCCAGTACGTATTCCTCCTGTTCGGCGCGGATGGCATCGGCTCGGATCCAACCAGCGGCTGGGTGCTACTGGTGGGTCTGATCTGGATGGCCGTGATGACCTACATCTGTTACCGGGGCATCGAAATCTCGGCCGCCCTGCAGCGGTGGCTGCTCACGGTTGAAGTCCTCATGCTTGCGGTACTGGCTATCTTCGCGCTGGTCAAGGTGTATTCCGGCCACGGAGTCAGCGGCGCCTCGATCCACCCGGCCTGGTCCTGGTTCAACCCGCTGAACATCAAGGGTGACAACGGGCATTTCTCGTTCAACCTGTTTTTCCAAGGCATTCTGTTGATGCTGTTCATCTACTGGGGTTGGGACTCGGCCGTCTCGGTGAATGAGGAGACCAAGGACCGGGAGAAGACGCCCGGTCGCGCGGCCGTCATCTCGACCGTGCTGCTGCTGGCGATCTACGCCGTCGTGTCGGTTGCCGCCCAAGCCTTTGCCGGAGTTGGTACGAGTGGCATCGGGCTGGCCAACTCCGACAACTCCGGTGACGTGCTGAGCGTTCTGGGTTCGGCCGTGTTCGGCAACTCCGGGCTCGGCACCGTCATGTCCAAGCTCTTGTTGTTCATGGTCCTGAGTTCGGCTGCCGCGTCAACCCAGACGACCATCCTGCCGACCGCTCGCACCACGCTGTCCATGGCCGTGTTCAAATCAATTCCGGCTTCTTTCGCCAAGGTCCACACCCGCTACTTCACGCCCACCAGCTCGACCATCTGGATGGGTGCGGTTTCGGCCGTCCTGTATCTGGGCATGAACTTCTTCGCCCAGGGCCAAGTGATCGGCGATGCGGTGACCGCCATCGGTATCCTGATCGCTTTCTACTACGGCGCAACGGGATTCGCCTGCACCTGGTACTACCGGCGAGAGCTCACCAGCAGCGCACATGCGTTCTTCATGAAGGGCCTCATCCCCCTTCTAGGCGGAATCATGTTGTGGGTGGGCATGGTGCTGACCACGATCCAGGACTGGAAACCGGTCAACAGCTACGTGGTGTGGAAGATGCACTTCGCGCCGCACTGGCAGATCGGTTTCGCCTTTCTGCTCGGCGTCGGCAGCGTTATCGTCGGGATCATCCTGATGCTGGTGTGCATGAAGTACTACAAGCCGTTCTTCCGCGGCGAGACGCTGAACCGCGACACGCCGGTGTACATAGCCGAGGGTGACTCGCTCGAGGGGCTACTGCCGGACTCCCGGGAGGATCTGGTGCTGCCGTCCGACCCGGCGGTCTGATCCGCTGGATCAACACGTGAAGTATCGGTCCGGTTACTCAGACGATCTTGAAAACGGACGTTGCGGGTCGATCGCGAACCTCGTTGTAAACAAGGCTGATTCAGCCTCGTTCAGGGGTGCGTGACCTCCGACACGCCGGACTCGGCAAACTTTTTTACGGTCCGTCCAGGGGGCGTCGAGCGGGCCGTAACCGACCGTGAAGAATGCGCTCGTTGAATGAAGGCCAGTAAACACCGGCCTCGTTTCATCGAACAGCGATCGAGTCGTCCGATCGCGCCGGTTGCCGGCTCAGACAGCGGGCCCGGTCGGTCGCCGAGAATTGTCCGGAGCCGCTTTACGTGGACACCCGATTCGTGCAGAATCACCTGTGGCCTCTTCGGAGGAACGGACGGCCCGCGCACCTCACCCCCCTGGGTGCGCGGGTCCTTTTCTTTCCTCAGCGTTCGCCATCCTCCAGGCCCTATCGGCCACGCGGCGGTTCGCTCGAAGCGAGCCAATCGGCCGGCCGCGCGGCGTCGCGATCCTCGGCAGACCGGGCGGGCCTATACCGGCTTGGCCGGGTTGGCCGGATCGGTCTTGGGCCGATCGACCTCGTCGGACACTTCGTTCTCGACCCCGCTCGCCGCCAGGTCCTCCCCCGGCGCGGTCGGATCCTCGTAGGACGGTTCGCCGACCGGGCCGATCGCGGCGGCCAGCAGCCCGGAATTGGGCATCGAGATGATGCCGGACTCGGTCTGGATCGTGGTGTAGATCAGGCCCTGGCCGAGGATGGTCCCCTCGAACGGGCCGCCCATCGCACCGGTGTTCACCCGCACCCACTGTCCCGGCACGAACGGCCGCGCGAACAACAGCACCAGCCCGGCGAAGAAGTTTCCCAACGTCTGCTGGGCTGCGATGCCGATGACGACACCGGTCACGGCGCCCCCGACGAGCAGGTTTCCGAGATTGACCCGTAACAGGCTCAACAGTCCGAGAAAGACGGTGATGTAGCCGACGATGTTGCAGACCAGGCTGATCGCCGAGCCGGCCGCCGGGCCACCTCGAGAGGTACTCACCCGGTTGAGTTCCCGGGCCACCGAACGGGTGGCGACCACACCGGCGACGACGAAGACGATGCACAGGCCCAGCACGATGAGATTGGCACGGCCTTCGGTGAGCATCAGGCGGTGGCTGCCGAAGGTGTAGCGGCTGTTGTGCGTTCCCCCGACGCCACCGAGGTGATCACCGATACCGAAGCAGATCAGCGCGATCAGGACGGCCGGGATCGCCTTCTTGACATCCAACCGGACGCGGGCATCGATCGAGCGGAGCGGGTCGGTGATGAGATGGTCGCGGTGGAACCGCCGGCCACGGTCAGAGGGGTCAGTGCTCATACCCCCATCCTTACCGCACGGTTTGGGTGCCGTCCAAACTCGCCGCGGCGATGTCCTCGAGCTTGGCCGCTCGCTCCCGTTCCCGCGCGCGCTTGCTGTAGTTGGCAGTGATCGCGTTGAAGGCAAAGGTCATTGCCGCCGCGACCGGCACGGCGATCAGGAATCTGATCAGGGCGTTCGTCACGGTCATCGAGCCGGTGACGAACCCTGACCACAACGCGGGGCTGCTCAGCAACACGGCGAGCAGCAAGGTCGATGGCTTGAACACGGTGTCCCTTCGCTTCGTCAGGATTGGAGGTCAGGCGGTTGCGTGCTGGGCGGTGGTGGCCGAGCCGGCCGGCCCGAGCAGCCGGCCGAGCAGGCTCAGCCAGACGAACGTGCTCGGTCGGCGCTCGTCCAGCAGCGCCAGCGGCAGGTCGAGGTCCCAGACCGAAGCCGGGCTAGCGCTCAATTCGGCGGCGTGCACGACCAGGGCCTGGACCGGACCCAGCCGGTTGAGCAGTCCGTGACAGTCCTCGGCCTTCCACCGGGCGTCGACGACCGCCCAGGTCCGGTCCGGTCGCAGGGCCGCCAGCAGGTCGATGGTCCAGGTATCGGCCGGGTCGTAGGACCCGGCGGCGTCGGTGGCGACGACCACGATGCCGGGCAGGTCGGACTCGAGGATCTCCTGACGCAGACGAGCGGCTTGGCGCCGGCCGTTGATCCGGCGCAGCTCACCGGCCTCGTGCTCGTCGAGCCCCGCGACCACGATGTCGGCCGGCGACAACCGCAGCAGCTTCGCCGTGGCCCTGGCCGCCCGCAGGGCCGGACCCGCCTCCCCGACGATCGCCAGCAGCTGGCCGGGACGATCCGGCAGCGTGGCCGGCTCGGGCAACTGATCGAGAATCTCCTCCAGCGCCTGGTACATGCTGCGGGTATCGACCCCGGGGTTCACCCCGACCGGAACGCCGAGCTGGCGCAACTGGACCAGCAGCTCGAGCCGGTCCCGGGCCTGGGCCCCCCGGCCGTTGAT
>CAZZZW010000040.1:0-4163 GCA_964658795.1 Phormidium nigroviride PCC 7112 | reverse complement strand
GCGGTTCGTCCACCGCGACCGCACCGAAATCGGGAACGATCGAGATCGCATCGGAGCCGGCGGTGGATTCCTCGACGTGATCAAGCTCGGCATCGTCGGTGTATCGCTGCAGGATCCGGGCGAAGTCGATGCCCCCGGTGCCGAAGTGGCGCGCCTCGTCGACCGCCGGCTCCGTGGATGCCTCGGCGGCTTCGACCGCGTCAGCCTCGGCCAGCAGTGCGGCGAACGCGCTGAAGCCGAGGTCGTCCGAGCGAGTTCCGGTTTCATTCCTAGTGATGTTCTCGGTCGGGGCGATCGCTAGGGGGGCGTAGCCGTGCGATGCCGTCGACGAGGCCGGGAGCGCACGGTCCGGCAGCACCGCCGCGCTGGATTGCGGTGCCTCGGAGACCAGGTCGGCCAACATCATCAGGTCGTCGTCGTAACTTCGGTGCGGCTCGGTCGAATCATCGAGCGCCGACGTGGACGGAGCCTCGAAGGTCAGCCCCGGAATCTCGACCGTCTCACCGGCTCCGATGTAGGCGACCCGATGCACCTCCCGGGCGAAGAACCCGAGAACACCGCCACGACGCACGGTGTCCTGGTACAGGATGCGGGCGCCCGGCGTCTCGTTGACGGTCTCCATCAACCGGGTCAGGCTCGAGTCCTCACACACCAACGGTTCGGGCATCCCCGATCACCCCCAGACTGTCGACAGAAGTGGCATTGGTCGAGATCTCCGTATACGAAAGCACCGGCAGGTCCGGCGCGGTGGTCGAGACCAGGCGGCGCAGCGGCAACCGGATCTGCGGCGCGCAGGCCAGTACCGGTCGCAGGCCCGCTTCGAGAACACGCTGATATTGACGGGCGACATCGGTCACCAGGGTCTCCACGACATCCGGCCCGGGCAGGAGTTGATAGCCGGTCTCGGCTGGGCGGACCGACTCCAGCAGGCTTTGCTGCAACCGCGGATCGAGGGTGAGCACCGACAGCGTCCCGTCGTGGGTATGGGCCGCCGTGATGGCCGGTGCCAACGCCATTCGAGCCGCTTCCACCAGGCGGTCCGGCTCGGTGCCGGACTTGGCCGCGACCGACAGCGCCTCGAAGATCCGTACCAGGTCACGGATCGAGACGCCCTCGTCGAGCAGGCCGTGCAGGACGCGCTGGATCTCGCCCAGGCTGAGCACGGCCGGGGTCAGGTCCTCGACCACTACCGGGTGGGTCTTCTTCAGCGACTGGGTCAGCGCCGAGACCTCTTCCCGGCCGAGCAGGCGGCTGGCATGCGTGCGCACGATCTCGGACAGGTGCGTGATGATGACCGATGACCGGTCGACCACGGTGGCGCCGAGGAGTTCGGCCTGGCCACGCAACTCGACACCGATCCACTTGCCGGGCAAGCCGAAAACCGGTTCCTGACCGACGATGCCGGGCAGGTTCTCCAGGCCGTCGCCGAGGGCCAGGACGGTGCCGGTGGGCGCCTTGCCTCGGGCGACCTCGACCCCGTTGACCCGGATCGCATAGGTCGCGGCCGGTAGTTCGACGTTGTCGCGGGTACGCACCGGCGGCATTACGACACCGAGTTCGAGTGCGAGCTTGCGTCGCAATGCCCTTACCCGATCGAGCAGATCGGCGCCGTTGCCATCGACCAGTGAGATCATGTCCGAGGACAGTGAGAGCTCCAGCGGGTCGACCGACAGGTCGTTCAGGATCGCTTCGGCGCTGTCCGGGGCCGGCCCGGCGGCCGCCAGCGGGACGTCGGCCTGGGCCGGCACCTCGGTGGGCTTGGCCAGCCGCTGGCCGAGCAGGAACAGGCCGCCGCCGACCAGCAGAAACGGCAGCTTGGGCAGACCCGGCACCAGGCACAGCGCGAGCGCGGCACCGCCGGCGATCTGCAGCGCCTTCTTCTGACCGCCGAGCTGGCCGGCGACCACGGTGCCGAGGTCGGCCGAGCCGCCGGCCCGGGTCACGATCAGACCGGTGGACACCGACAGCAGCAGGGCCGGGATCTGCGACACCAGGCCGTCACCGACGGAGAGCAGGCTGTACTTGCTGAGCGCTTCTTGGACCGACAGGTGGTGCTGCAGGATGCCGATCGCGATGCCGCCGACCAGATTGATGACGGTGATGATGATGGCCGCGATGGCATCGCCCTTGACGAACTTGGACGCACCGTCCATGGAACCGTAGAAGTCGGCTTCGGAGGCGACCTCGAGCCGGCGCTTGCGGGCGGTCGCCTCGTCGATCAGGCCGGAGTTCAGGTCGGCGTCGATCGCCATCTGCTTGCCGGGCATCGCATCGAGGGTGAATCGAGCCCCGACCTCGGCCACTCGGCCGGCACCGTTGGTGATGACGACGAACTGGACGACCAGCAGGATGGCGAAGATGACCAGACCGATGATCAGCGAGCCGCCGATCACGAAGTGACCGAAACCGTTGATGACCCGGCCGGCGTAGCCGCTACCGAGGACGGCGCGGGTGGCCGAGATGTTCAGGGCCAACCGGAACAGGGTGGCGACCAGCAGCAGCGACGGGAAGCTGGAGAAGTCGAGTGGACGCTCGACGTACATGCTGACCAGGACGATGAGCAGCGCACCGGTGATGTTGATGGCAATCAGGAAGTCGAGCAGACCGGACGGCACGGGCACGACCATCATCAGGATGATGGCGACCACGCCGATCGGGACTGCCAGCTGGCTCAACCGTTTCGGGTTCACAACACCTTCAAAGCTTCGCGGGATGGATCGTTCGTCGTGCTGCGGTCCGATCCGTGGTCCGCGGTGCAGGTGCTGAGCCGTCCTGGCTCGGGCTCCCTATCGGCCCGGTGCGCCAGGACCTGAGACATGTGCCCGAACTGGACGCCCGGTCCGGGCCGCCGTGTGCGCTTCAGCTTTCGCACGCGTTTGCCGATAGGACTCCGAACGCACAACGGGGAAGGGTGAACTATGTCCGAGGCGAACCGGCGACCGGAGTCGACCGACTCGCGCGAGGTCTGCTGCCTGCGCTGCAACCAGACCTTCCTGCCGGCCGACCCGACCGACCCGGTCCACTTCCAGCGCCGGGACGGCGAACTCTGCGGCGGCACCGGAGCCAGCTTCCGGCCCTTCGTGATCCGGGACGACCCGAACCGCTGGTAACCCGGTCAGTCCTCGGCCAGCACTCGTTCCAACGTGGCGTACCCGGCCGGCTCCCAGGTGGGCTTGCCGCCGGGGCGGCCGAACCGGCCGTTGCGACCGACCTGGATCAGACCGAGCGCGCGGAGCACGGCCCAGCCTCGTGCCCGGGTGATCGTCGCGTCGTCGGCCGATTCGTAGCGCTGGAAGAATCGCCGGTCCGAGCCCATCGGCAGCAACATCCAAGCCGCGGCCAGATCGGCGGCCGGGTCGCCCGTACTCAGGTCCCCGAAGTCGACGACACCAGCCAGCCCACCGTCCTCGACGATGACATTCGCCGGATGCAGATCACCGTGCAGCCACAACGGATTCTCGGTGAAGACCGGAGCGGCCAGCGCCTGCTGCCAGGTTGCTCGGGCTCGTTCTCGGCTCGTCCGGTCCTCGATCACATCGAAGGACAGCTCGACCTGTGTGCCGATCTCACGCAGCGGAATCCCTCGATCGTTGGTCGGAGCCCCCTGCGGAGCCGGCTGGTGCAGCGCGGTCAGAAAATCGGCCAGGACGTCGGCGGACTCGACCCGGACGATCGGCGTTCGGTCGGCCGGCTCGCCCTCGACCCACCGGGTGATCGACCACGGCTTGTCGAACCGGGGTGATGGCCGACCGATGCGGACGGGGACCGGGACCGGCAAGGGCAGCCGCTCGGCCAGGTTCGGCAACCACTGTTGTTCCTTGCGCAGCAGCGCCGGCCCGCGCTGGGTTCGCGGCAGTCGCACGCCGAGGCTGTCCCCCAGTCGCCACTGCTGGTTGTCCCAGCCGCCCTCGACTTCACGCAAATCCAGGGCCGCGAGCTCGGGGAACTGCTCGCGCAGGAGTTCATGCACCAGGCTCTGCTCGTAGCCGAAGTCCACCCTCGGATTAGACCATGCGGCTTTGTCGGAGGGTGCGGGTAGATAAGCGAATCAGCCATCACCCTCACCTGCGGCTACCACAACGACGAGGCGCCCCGGCAAGGTGGAAGGCCAGCCTTCTAAAGGGAATCCTGCACTGGACCCGACCACCCTGGACCCGACCAAC
>CAZZZW010000039.1:17336-18913 GCA_964658795.1 Phormidium nigroviride PCC 7112 | reverse complement strand
TAACAGACTGCGCGGACGCAAAACAGCTCGCGTCCGTGACCGGGGGAGCAAGCCGGGCGACCGACCAGTTCGGTCGCCCGGCTCCTCGGGCCCTCGACGTCAACGTGATAACGGCGAACCAGGTCAGGCATCAAAGTCACCGCTGGCGTGGTCGATCATGGACTCACGTCGCGACCGGCTGTGGTGGCCGCGGCGCCGTTACGGTGCTTGTCGTGACCGAGCCGGGATCGGTGCCGCCGCTGTCAAGCCGGAACGGCGGGTACTCATCGCGCATCAGGGCGACATAGGCCAGCACGCGATAGCACCAGCGGTTGAGACCCATGATGAAGTCGAACAACCGCGGCGGATACTTCTTCGTGAACAGCAGGATGAACCCGGCCACGACGGCCAGCAGTGAGATGAGTCCACCGCCACCGGCGACGCGCCAGTTGCCCGACCCGCTGAATCCCCAGCCACCGCTGAAGATCGACACGATGAGTAGTTGCGGCAGGGCCAGCAGCCACCATTTCACCAGCACCAGGCCACGAGACAGGTGCTCCGGGTAGTCGACATCGAAGTCGGCCGGATAGGTCGGGTCCCGCCGCAGGCTGAACGGCGGGTACCGGTCGGTGCCGAATGCATCGACAGAATAGAACCAAACCCGCCAGGTCCAGCGCATCACGCCGAGGTTGAAGTCGAACAACGATCGCGGGTAGTGACCGGTGAACAAGATCGCGAAGCCGGCCACCACGGTCAGTACCGTCACCGCGATCCAGAGGAACAGCAGCACGATGAAATGCGGAATCGCCAGGATCCACTTGACCAACCAGAGCCAGCGGCTCAGTGGTTCGTCCAGGTGTCCGTCGAGTCGGACGGGGTAGGTGCTGCGCAGCTCAGTCATACCGCCAGTACAGCGGCGATCGGAGCCAGCCGGTAGGGACCTAGGTCTTGGATGTGAACCGACGTGGGACCAAGGCCTCTTCTCCACCCGACCATACCTGGACAGGATCGACCTCGATCGAGAAGACACCTGTGCCGAAAAGGAGATCTGATGCGAACTCTGGTGGTCTATGAATCCATGTACGGCAACACCCGCCAGGTTGCGGAGGCGATCGCGCGCGGTGCCCGGGCCGGTGGCGAGGCTTCGGTGCTGCACGTGACCGACGTGAATCCTGATGCGCTGGACTCGGTCGGGTTGTTGGTGGTCGGCGCGCCCACCCATGCGTGGAGCCTGCCGCGACCGTCGACCCGGCATTCGGCCGTGCGCAAGCCGAACCCGGGAAGTCCGTACACCGAACTCTCGGCCGAAGGGCCCGGCGTTCGCGAACTGCTCGACCGGTTGCCTCGACTGGACTGTCCGGCGGCGGCGTTCGATACCCGGTTCGGCGCACCGGCGCTGTTCACCGGCCGGGCCTCCAGGGCCATCAATCGAGGCCTGCGCCGGCACGGTGCCACCCTGGTCGGACAGCGGCAGAGCTTCTTGGTCACCAAGGCGAACCGGCTCCGGACCGGACAGCTCGAGCGGGCCGAGGCCTGGGGTCGAGCGCTCGTCGGGGATCGGCGGAACCTGGTCGGCAGGCACCGTTGACCAGAGCTGG
>CAZZZW010000039.1:0-17326 GCA_964658795.1 Phormidium nigroviride PCC 7112 | reverse complement strand
ATGTCATCGAGGCGGCCAGGCTTTCGGCCTCTGCGATCGGCTAGAACTGAAACACGATCCGGGCCGGTACGTCGCCGGCGAGCACGTCACCGATCGCCGAATTGACCTCGTCCAGCTTGTGCTCGACCGCAACCACCTGCGTCCGGCCGGCCGCGTGCAGCTTGAACACATCGGCCAGATCATTGCGGGTGCCGACGATGGAACCGATGATGCTGATGCCCTTGAGCACGGTGTCGAAGATCGGAATCTCCATCACCCCGTGCGCCGGCAGGGCGACGCAGACCAGCCGGCCGCCGCGGCGCAACGAGCGGAAGGCCTGTTCGAAGGATTCCGGTGAGGCGGCCAGGGCGATCGCCACGTCGGCACCACCGAGCCGTTGGATCGCCTCGGCCGGGTCGCACTCGGTCGCGTTCACGACGTGGTCGGCGCCCAATTCTCGGGCCAGTTCGAGTTTCTTGGGCTTGACGTCGACCGCGATCGTGAACGCACCGGCGATGCTGGCGTACTGCAGTGCTAGGTGGCCGAGGCCCCCGAAGCCGAAGACGGCGACGGTTTCGGCCGGTTTCACCTGAGCCACCTTGATCGCCTTGTAGGTTGTCACCCCGGCGCAGGTCAGCGGTGCGGCGTCGAGAGAGCTGATGCCATCGGGCACCGGTGTGGCGAATGCGGCCGGTAAGACCGCGTATTCGGCGAAGGCACCGTTGACCGAATACCCTGAGTTGCGCTGGCGTTCACACAGCGTCTCGCGTCCGTCGTTGCAGTATCGGCAATCGCCGCAGGCATATCCGAGCCACGCAATGGCCACCCGATTGCCGACGGCCCGGGTGGTGACTCCGGTGCCGAGTTGTTCGACCATCCCGATGCCCTCGTGGCCAGGCACGAACGGCGGACTGGGTTTGACCGGCCAGTCGCCGTGGGCGGCGTGGATGTCGGTATGGCAGAGCCCGCTCGATTCCAGCCGCACCAGCACCTCGTCCGGCCCGGGCACCGGCAGGGGCAGATCCTTGATCACCAACGGAGCACCGAACTCCGTTACTACTGCTGCCTTCATCTGACTCTCCTTGTTCGTCGTGGATGGAACCGGTTTTCAGGAACTGAGGGCGGCCTCGGGGAACCGGTGCCGTGCGGTCAGCCCGCGACCGACCCGATGATGGGTGTCGGCCGAGTCCAGCAACAGACGCCGCTCGGCACTGGCCACCGACGCCCGGACGGCCTCGATCACATCGGGGTTGACCGAGATCGAGGTGATGCCGAACTGCACGAGACGCTCGGCGAAATCTGGATTGTTCGACGGTGCCTGACCACAGAGCGACGAGCTGATACCCGCGGTCTGACACGCCATGACGATCCGCTCGATCGCGTCCAACACTGCCGGGTCGGCCTCGTCGAACAGCTCGGAACAGACCTCGGAGTCGCGGTCGACTCCCAGCATCAGCTGGGTCAGGTCGTTGCTACCGATGGACACTCCCTCGATGCCCAGTTGGGCGTAGGTCGGAATCCAGTACGCGGCCGACGGCACCTCGGCCATCACCCAGACCGGCAATCCGTGGGCGGTCGGGTGGGATCGGACGATGTCCAGACACCGTTGCAGTTCCCAGGCCGTGCGGACGAAGGGAATCATCAATCGCAGGTTGGGTGTCTGGGCCGCGACCTGCCCGAGCACATCGAGTTCGAGCCGGAACAGATCAGGCTGGTTGACGTAGCGGTAACAACCGCGGTAGCCGATCATCGGATTGGCCTCCTGCGGTTCGTACTTCTCGCCCCCTTGCAGGCCACGGAACTCGTTGGTGCGGAAGTCGATGCTGCGATAGACCACCGGCCTGGGCGCGAAGGCCCGGGCTATCCGTAACAGGTGCGAACTCATCGCCGCGACGAACTCCGGCTGCCGACCTTGTTCGATGAGCAGCCGGGGATGCACGCCGCCGAGCGCGTCAGCCACCATGAACTCCGCGCGCAGCAGGCCTACGCCGTCGACGGCCGATTGCGCGACCTCCTCGGCGTGTTCGGCGACGGCAAGATTGACGTAGATCCGGGTGGCCAGTGGCGTCGGTGCGCTCGATGCCGCGGCGAGGGGCCGGTCGATGTTCGACGGCCGACCGCCCCCGGCGGTGGCCGACGCGTCTGCGCCGGCGAACACCTTGCCCTGCGCACCGTCGACCGTGACGAGCTGCCCGGTCGTCAGGGCGCTGGTGGCGGACCGGGTGCCGACCACGCAGGGCAGGCCGAGCTCGCGCGAGACGATGGCGGCATGACAGGTCATGCCGCCGCCGTCGGTGACCAGGGCGGCGGCCCGGCGCATCGCCGGCACCCAATCCGGGCTCGTCATCGGGGCCACCAGGATCTCGCCGTCCAGTAGTTGCGATTGTTCGCTCGGTTCGGACAGCACGCGGACCGGACCGGACGCGCGGCCACGCGCCGCGGCCAGGCCGGACAACAACTCGGCACCATCGCGGCTCGAGACCGTTTCTGCTGTGTCCAATGTGGTTATCGGTCGCGCCTGGACCAGGTAGAACTCCGCCCCGACGGCGGCCCACTCGATGTCCTGCGGGCTGCCGTAGTGTCGCTCGACCGACAGGCCCAAAGTGGCCAGCTCGACGATCTGGCCGTCCGAGAGCACCCGGCCGGCCCCCTGCTCCGCGGTCAGCGGCACGGTCAGATCGGCGCCGTAGGAACCGCGCACGATCTTGAAGGCCTGGTGCCCCTGACGAATGGTGAGAATCTTGGGCGTACGGCGGTCGAGCACGTAGGTGTCGGGCTCCACGGCGCCGCTGACGATCGCCTCACCCTGCCCGAAGACCGCCTCGATCACCATCCGATCAGTGGCGCCGGTGGACGGATCGGCGGTGAACATCACGCCCGAGCTCTCCGAGGCGATCATCACCTGGACGACCACCGCGATGGCCGGCTCGGCGGTCACCCCGGCCCCGGCGCGGTAGGCCAATGACCTTTCCCCATAGAGGGATATCCAGCAGTCACGGATGCGATCGAACAGATCGGCCAGCCCGCTGACGTTGGTGTAGGACGAGTTCATGCCCGCGAACGAGGTGTCCGCGGCATCCTCGCTGACGCCGGAGGAACGGACGGCGACCCGGACGTCGTGACCGAGGTGGCGATAGGCCGCGGTGATCTCAGCCGCGATCTCCGGCGGGATGATGCTGTGCCGGATCCTGGTCGCGGCATCGGCACTGGCCCCGTGCAGGCTCCTCGGATCGTCGCCGTCGAGCTCGGTGACCAGTCGGGCCAACCCGGCGCGCGTACCCGCGGCATCGAGCGTGGCCAGGAACGCATCGCTGGTGACCACGAATCCCTTCGGTACCGGCAGGCCGAACCGGGTCAGCTCACCGAGGTTGGCCGCCTTGCCGCCGACCCGGGCGACATCCCGGAGTCCGATCTCGGTGAACCAGAGCACGCTGTCCATGGCAAGCCTCTTTCTCCTCAGCCGGCGCGCGACGATCCGCGGCGCACAAGGAACTGATCGGTGTTTGCAGCCTGTTCTGACAACGGCGGTGTCGCTAGGGGCCGAAGGCCGTAGCTGCAGGACCTCCGTCCCTACCGCGGCTCGGACCGAGCGGGCGTGGCTCGCTGGCTGCGCGTGGGTAGCCGCACAGCCGGCAGCCGGTCGAGGAGCCGACCTGGGATTCATCCCGGCGGAAAAGGACGTTCGACCCTGCCTCGTTCGTCCGGTCGGTCGCAGGCTTGTCCTCTCACCACAACTGCGCGACGAAGGGCGATCGGGATGACGATCAAAGTGGGCATCAACGGGATGGGCCGGATCGGGCGCGACTATCTGCGGCTGTCATTGGAGACCGATGACCTCGAGGTCGTCGCGGTGAACGACCTGATCGATGTCGAGATGCTGGCTCAGCTACTGCGCTACGACAGTAGTTTCGGTCCATTGGCCTATGACGTCGAGGCAGACCCGGCCGGGTTGGTGGTGAACGGCCGCAAGATCGACGTCAGGAGCGAGCGTGACCCGATGCGGCTGGACTGGGGTGCGGCCGACGTCGATGTCGTCATCGAATCGACCGGGCGCTTGCGCACCCGCGAGTCGGCCGCGGCCCATCTGCTGCGCGGTGCGTCGCGGGTGCTGATCTCGGCGCCGGCCCAGGACGTGGATGCGACGATCGTGATGGGTGTCAACGACGATGTCTTTTCTCCTGATCGGCACTTCGTGATCTCCAACGCATCGTGCACCACGAACTGCGTCGCTCCGATGGTCAAGGTGTTGCACGACGCGTTCGGGATCGACCACGGCTTCATGACGACCGTGCATGCCTACACCAACGATCAGAACCTGTTGGACGGTCCGCACAAGGATGCCCGACGGGCGCGGGCGGCCGCGGTGAACATCATTCCTACCTCGACCGGGGCCGCGCGCGCGGTAGGTCTGGTCCTGCCGGAGCTGGCCGGGCGGCTGGACGGCGTCGCGCTGCGGGTGCCGGTGGTGGACGGATCCCTCGTCGATCTCGGGGTTCTGCTCGATCGGGCGGTGACGGTCGATGAGGTCAATCGGGCCTTCGAGCGGGCCGCTGACTCCGGTTCCCTGTCCGGGCGGTTGCGCTACACCGACCTGCCCATCGTCTCCACCGACGTGATCGGTGACGACTCGTCCTGCCTGTTCGACTCTCAGCTGACCCAGGCCGCCGGACGCTTCGTGAAGGTATTCGGCTGGTATGACAACGAATGGGGTTACACCAGTCGCCTGGCCGATCTGACGCGCCTGGTCGCGTCCGGACCGGCTACCGCTGGTCGCCGGCCCGCACCGTGAGATGGTGCTCGACCGAGACGACGCCGGGCAGCGCACGGACGCCGTCGACCAATTGCTCGGTCGCGCCAGGCCATTCCAGCTCGCCGAAGATGCGTACCTCACCATCGTGCACGGTCACGTCGAACCGGTTCGGGTCCATCGCCAGGTCGTGACGGATGATGCGCTCGATGACGTCAGCCCTGATCTCGGCGTCCGGGCGCAGGTAACAGCCCAGCAGGTCGGCCCGGCTGACCACACCGACCAGGACGCCGGCGTAGTCCACCACCGGCATCCGATGCACGTGCGCCGTCATCGCCCGATCGGCGGCGGCCCGGATCGAATCGGTCGGGTGCACCGTCACCGCCGGGACGGTCATCAGTTCCGCGGCCTTGACCCCGGACCAGTTCCGGCCGCGGAACGGCCACGGTCGCGAACGATGGTCCGGGTCGGTCTGGACCAGGTGAGCCAGCAGGTCCGATTCCGACACCACACCGCAGACCCGGTGATCGGCCGTGATGACCGGCATGAAACTGATCCGGTTGCGGGTCAGCGACTCCACGATGTGCTTGAACGAGGCGTCCGGATGGGCGCTGACGACGCCCTTCGTCATCACGTCGCCGACCGTGCGGTTCGCGCCGTTCATCGGGCTGCCGTGGCCAATCCCGGCTCGGCGTACTCGGCCGGCAGCGGGTGGGGTTGCCCGACGATCACCAGCGGACAGGGGCTGCGGTGGAGCAGCCAGGACGGCACCGGACCGAGTCGGGAGAACCAGTGATCGTCGCGGCGGTGGGCACCGACGACCAGCAGTCGGGCCGTGTGGGCCACCCGCTGCAGCGCGTGATCGGCCCGCTCACCCTCCAGCTTGCGCTCGACCTTCACCTGCGGGTAAAGGGATTCCAGGTCGGTCAGGCAGGAATCGAGCAGCGATCCCTCCATCCGTCGCCACTCGGCGAACAGCTCGGTGTTGTATCCGAGCCGGCCGGTGCCCCAGTCCACGTCGCCCCAGGACCGCACCGCGATCAGGTCCGCGCCGGTGGCGGCGGCCTCGTCGAAGGCGAACCGGAGCGCCTCCAGGCCTCCGGGATGGTTGGACACCCCGACCACGACCGGGCCGTTGGCGGCGTAGCGGGTCGGCTCGGGCTCGCCGATGATCGCTACCGGACACATCGCGTGCGCGGCCACGGTCTGGGCGACCGAGCCGAACACCGCCCCGGAGATACTGTTGCCGGGATGTGTACCGATCACCACCATGGTCGCCTTTTCGCTTTGTTCCAATAGGTAGTGTGCCGGTCGATCGAGGGCGTCGACGACCTTGACAGCCAATTCGGGTTCTACCATCTCGGCCGCCTCGTAGGCCTCGTCCAGCGCAGCGTCGGCGACCTTGCGATGATCGGGCAACGGTTCGAAGTAGTTCAGGTAGCCGGCGTGGATGAGTTCCAGATCGGTGTTGCGGCGAGCCGCCTGATGGGCGGCCCACCGGGTGGCTTCGACGCCCCGGATCGTGCCGTCGACGCCGACGATGATCGGTGCAGCGGTGTTCGATGTACTCATGGTTGCTGGCCTCCTCGACTAGTGCTGGCCTTCATCAGAGCGCGTTTGGGTCCGGCTGTTCAGAGCCGAAGGTCCTTGTTCCATCGATTGACCGGTATGGCCAGCCCAGCCGCGGCCCGCGGTGGCCCGCGCATACGGCGACGGCGACGGCCACGGACCCGGCGCGCCGACGGTCGAGACCTCCGGGCCGCCTGCTCGGGACCTTCGGCCCTGCCCGGATGGCCGGATGAAACGGCAGCGTAAAGGCTCTCACCCAGAATGACAGGCGGCACGAACGATGACGATGACAACCGGACTCGGGATCACTCATGCCCTTCGCCGGGCGGCGGTCCGGGCCACTTTGGCCCCGTCGGTGCACAACACCCAGCCCTGGCGGCTGTCCTTGGGCTCGGATTCGGTGGATCTCTACCGCGATCCGAGCCGGCAACTTGCGGTGCTCGACCCGAGCGGTCGTCAGTTGTTGATCAGTTGTGGCTGTGCCCTGTTCAACGCGCGGGTCTCGTTAGCCGCCTCCGGTTGGGCTGTCAGTGTCGAACGATTCCCCGATCCGAGCGACCCCCGGCTGCTGGCCCGGCTTCGGGTAACGGGCCCGACCCGGGGATCGCCGCGCTCGATCCGGTGATCGAGCTGCGCCACACCAACCGGCGCCAGTTCGCTCCGGAACCGGTGGCCGGCGAGGTGGTGGACACCCTGGTCTCCGTGGCCGCCGCCGAAGGTGCCCGGCTGCAGCCGATTCAGGACGAGGGTCAGCTGGTCACGACAGCCGTCCTGAGCCAGCGGGCCGATGCCATTCAGAATGCCGATCCGGCCTACCGGGCCGAACTGCGGGCCTGGACCACCGACAGTCCCGAACGCAAGGATGGCGTGCCGGCCGAGGTGGTACCTCGCACCGGCCCGGTCTCCTACGACGACATCCCGATCCGGGACTTCGACACCAGCGGTCACGGTGGCCTGCCGGCCGGCACCAACTCATCGCTCGAGCAGTGCCTGCTGGTGCTGTCCAGCGTGTCGGACAACGCGCTGGCCTGGCTGCGGGCCGGCGAGGGTTTGCAGCGCGCCCTGCTCGAACTGACCCGAGAGGGCTACGTGGCCGGGATCCTGTCCCAGGTGGCCGAGGTCCCGGCGGTCCGAGCCCAGTTACGCGCCGAGCTCCGGATGACGGACTACCCGCACATGCTGCTACGGGTCGGCCGAGCGCCGATGACGCCGCCGACCCGGCGTCGCCGATTGGTCGACGTGCTGGTCGAGCACCCGTGACGGTGCCACTGACGCGCCTAGGATGCGATGGTGACCGAGTCCGAGTCCGCGATGCCTGACCCGGCCGCCGGGCTGCCCAGGCTCGAGCTTGATGAGTTGCTCGAGCAGCTCATCGAGCGGGCTCAGGACGTCCGCGCGTCGCAGGATCGACTACGCGGATTGCTGCGGGCCAACCGGATGATCATCGGCGATCTCACGTTGCCGGTGGTACTGCGCCGGATCGTCGAGGCGGCTCAAGAGCTGGTGCAGGCCCGGTACGGCGCCCTCGGGGTGATCGCGCCGGGCGGCGGCCTGGAGCAGTTCATCCATGTCGGCATGGAGGAATCCCTGGTCGAGGGGATCAGTCACCTGCCCGAGGGCAAGGGCTTGCTCGGCGCGCTGATCGAGCAGCCGCAGCCGATCCGGCTGCGCCACCTGGCCGATGATCTGCGCTCGACCGGCTTCCCGGACGGCCATCCGCCGATGGAAGGCTTCTTGGGCGTCCCGATCCGGGTCCGGAACACGGTCTTTGGCAATCTCTACCTGACCGGTCCGAAGTCGGGCGAGTTCACTGCCGAGGACCAGGAGCTGGTGGTCGCGCTGGCCGCCAACGCCGGCTTCGCGATCGAGAACGCCCGGTTGTTCCAGCAGGCCCAGCGCCGCCAGCAGTGGTTGGAGGCGGCCACCGACATCACCCAGCAGCTGCTCTCGGCCCAGGGCGAGGAGCCGTTGCGGGTGATCGCCCGGCGCACCCAGCAGATGGCCGATGCCGATGCGGTCACCGTGGTGCTGCCCTCGCCCGCCACCGGCAAGTTCATGATCGAGGTCGCCACCGGCGCCGGTGCCGACCAGTTGACCGCGATGAGTTACCCGCAGGGGGGCACCCTGTCGGCGCACGTGCTGGAAACCGGCGCGCCGGCCCTGGTCGAGGACCTGATGAGCGACCAGCCCTATTCGGTGCATCTGAGCGAGGTGGTGCCCGTCGGCCCCCTGATGGCGCTGCCGCTGATCGGGGCCGAGGGTAGCCGCGGCGTCCTGCTGGTCGCCCGGTTGCCGGGCCGCCCCCGGTTCACCGAGGCCGATCTGGGCATGGCCACCGCGTTCGCCAACCACGCGGCCATCGCCTTGGAACTGGCCGACGCCCGCGCCGACCAGCAGCGGATGGTCCTGCTGGAGGACCGGGACCGGATCGCTCGCGATCTGCATGATCACGTTATCCAAAGGCTTTTCGCAACCGGACTGACGGTGGAGAGCGTCGCCTCCCGGCTCGAGGACGGACCGGTGGCGAGCCGGTTGTCGGGGGTGGTCGGCGATATCGACGACACCATCCGCCAGATCCGCGCGTCGATCTTCCAGCTCCGGGGAACGCTGGTGCCCAACGCCAGTGGGCTGCGGGCCAAGCTGCTGCAGATCGTCGCCGAGGCCGCCGACAGCCTGGGCTTCCAACCGCAGGTGTCGTTCACCGGACCGGTCGACCTGGCCACCGATGCCGATCAGGTCGAGCACGCGGCTGCGGTACTGCGGGAGGCGCTCAGCAACGTTGCCCGGCACGCCCAGGCCAGCCTGGCCGAGGTGGCCGTGTCGGCGGTGGATTCCCGTTTCACCGTCGAGGTCAGCGACGACGGCGTCGGGGTGGGCGCCACCGATCGGCGGAGCGGGCTGGCCAACCTGAAGGTACGGGCCGAGGAACTGGGTGGCGAGTTCAGCATCACCTCGCCGTGGCCGGATACGCAAAACGAACAAGGAGGAACTCGACTGCTATGGACGATTCCACTGACCTGAAACGCATCCGGGTGTTCCTGCTCGACGATCACGAGATCGTGCGGCGGGGCATCGCGGATCTGTTGTCGGCTGAGCCGGAGATCGAGATCGTCGGTGAGGCCGGCACCGCCGCCGAGGCGATGGCCCGGATCCCGGCCGCGCGGCCGGACGTTGCGGTGCTTGATGCCCGGTTGCCCGACGGCAGCGGTATCGATGTCTGCCGGGACATCCGATCGGCGCTGCCGTCCGTGCGGTGCCTGATCCTGACCAGCTATGACGACAACGACGCCGTGTTCGCAGCTGTCATGGCCGGCGCCTCGGGTTACCTGCTCAAGGAGGTGCGGGGATCGTCGTTGCTGGACGCGATTCGTCAGGTCGCGGCGGGACGTTCGCTGTTGGACCCGAACGTCACCGAGCAGTTGCTGGCCAAGCTCCGGGCTCCGGCCCCGGTGGACGAGCGGTTGGCCGCGCTCACGTCCCGGGAGCGCGACATCCTCGAACTGATCGCCGACGGCCTGACCAACCGGCAGATCGGCGAGCAGCTCTTTTTGGCCGAGAAGACCGTGAAGAACTATGTCTCCGGCCTGCTGGCCAAGCTCGGCATGCAACGGCGCACCCAGGCCGCCGTCTACGGCTCCCGGCTCAGGCCGGAGTGAGCACCGTTTCACTCGATCCGATAAGGATGATCGGGCAGCCGGTGTGATGCAGCAGGCTCTGGGGCACCGGCCCCAGGCGAGTGCTCCAGCGATCGTCGCTGTGGTGGGCGCCGAGCACCAGCAGGTCGGCGTGCTGCGCGGCCCCGGCCAGCGCCCGGACCGGCTCGTCCGCGCTGACCAGCACCGATACCGGGGTGCCGGGATACCGGCGGCGGCCGGCGGCCAGGGCCGCCTGCTCGGCCACATCCGGCTCGCCATTGCTGCCACCTGGGCCGGCGGCGGCCCGGACTGCGGTCAGCCGACTGCCTCGCCGATCGGCCTCGGTGAACCCGAACCGGAGCGCGGCCAGTCCCGCCCGCGTGTCGGACAGCCCGACCACCACGCCGTATTCTCGATCGCCGGTCGACGCTGAGAATTGCTCGCCGATGATCGCGACCGGGCAGTGCGCATGGACGGCGACGCGCTGGCTGACCGAACCGAGCAAGGAGGCCAGGTTGCCACCGGAACCGGTGGTACCGAGCACCAGCAATGCAGCCCGGCTGCTCAGCTCGATCAGGGTCGCTATGACGTCGGCGTCAGCCGGCACGTGGACCGGCAGCAGCGCGACCTTGCGGATCATCGCTTCGGCCGCGGCCCAGTGCAGCGCCGCCCGGGCTCCGCTGGTGTCGTCGACCGCAACGACGACCGGGGCACGCTCGGCCGGCTCGGTCACGCCGAAGGCCCGACCGCGGCCGGTTCGCCGGCGCGGACGGCGGCGCGAGCGTTCGGCACCACCAGCGTCGGGTGGGACCGGCTGAGGATGAGTTCTTCCAGCAGTGCATCGGCAATCGCGATCCCGCTCGGTTGGCTGAGCACGAGTAGCTCCGCCCCGCCGGCGTGTTCGCGCAGCTGGGCGGCCGATCCGCCGAGCAGGAGCTCCGCCAGCACCGGCACCTCGGGATAACCGAGCTGCCACTGCTCCAACTCGGCATCGAGGGCCTTCTGCTCGTCGATCTCGGCGAACAGCGTCCGGCCGTCCAGCGGCGGCTGCCAGGCCTTGACCGCCGTCACCGATCCGTGTCGGCGCCGAGCGGCCGCAAACGCGATGGTCAGCACCGTCTCATCGCCCGGTTCGCCCCGTAGCACCGCCGTGACCGGGCCGGCGTCCGGCGGCGCGGCCGAACCCAACACCATCACCGGACAGGGACACGCTCGCAACAGCCGGTCGAGCACTGCGCGGCTGCGATCACAGTGCGGGATCCCGACCAGAACCAGATCGGCGTCGGCGGCCGCGTCCAGCAGCACGGTGGCGGCCCGGTCGCCGGCCACCTCATCGTGGATGACCAGGTCCGGTCGCAGTCGACGTAACTGCTCGGTGGCATCGTGCACGTGCCGCACCGTCACATCGTGCACGATCGAATCGGTGTCGATAGGTAGCTGCCAGTCCGTCGCCGCGTACGGGATAGGCCGATAGGCATGCACGATTCGAACCCGGTCGTCGGGTTCGGCCACGCTGGCGGCCCAGTTGAGCAGGTGCGCCGTCTGATGCCCGCTGATGCCCAGCACAATGCGTCGTCCGGTCATGGGTGAGCGCTCCTCAGGTCCGGAACAGGGCGACTTTGAGCGCCCCGGTGTCCGACGCCTGGCCGAACACGTCGTAGGCCTCGAGCATCTCGTCCAGCCCGAAGCGGTGGGTGATCAGACCGGCCGTGGGCAACCGTCCGGAGGCGAGCATGCTCAGCAGCCGGGGCGTGGAGACGGTGTCGACCAGGCCGGTGGTGATGGTGATGTTCTTGATCCACAGCCGTTCCAGGTGCAACGTGGCCGGCTTGCCGTGCACGCCGACGTTGGCGATCCGGCCGCCGGGCCGGACCAGCTCGGTGCACAATTCGAAGGTCTCCGGAACCCCGACCGCTTCGATGACGCTGTCGGCGCCGAGACCGTCACCGAGCCCGGCGACCGCCTCGCGCGCGGCCGAGGCCGAGTTCACGGTCACGTCGGCGCCGAGCTGCTTGGCGGCCTCGAGCCGCTCCGCTGACGGGTCCACCGCAACAATGCAACCGGGCGAGTACAGCTGGGCCAGCATGATCGCCGACAGCCCGATCGGCCCACAGCCCACAACTACTACCGTGTCGCCCGGACCGACCTTGCTGTTCAACACGCCGACCTCGAACGCGGTCGGCAGGATGTCGGCGAGCAGGACCGCGGATTCGTCGCTGACCTCGGCCGGCAGCGGGTAGAGCGAGTTGTCGGCGAACGGTACCCGGACCCGTTCGGCCTGGGTGCCGTCGATCAGGTGACCGAGGATCCAGCCCCCGCCGTTGCGGCACTGGCCGTAGCTGCCACAGCGACAGTACGGGCAACGTCCGCAGGGCGAGATGCAGGAGATCAGCACCCGGTCCCCGACCTTGACGTCGCGAACACCGGGTCCGATCTGTTCGACCGTGCCGACCGCCTCATGGCCGAGGATGCGGCCCGGCTCGACCTCGGGTACATCTCCCTTGAGGATGTGCAGATCGGTGCCGCAGATCGTGACGGCGTCGACCCGGACGATCGCGTCGTCGCTGCCGGTCAGGTCCGGATCGGGTTGGTCCTGCCAGCTGTGCCGGCCAGGACCGTGATAGACGAGTGCCTTCATGATGTTCGGTCCTCCTTATGTGCGGCCGGCAGGTCAGTAGCTGATCAGACCGGCGGTCTCGGCCACCCGGGGCGGATCGACCTTCTCGGTAACCGGAATCGGCTCCGGGACCACGGCCACCGCGCAGGGCGCGTGCTGCAGACCATCGCCGACGACCTGGCCGATGGTGGCCGGGGTGAACTGTGCCTCGTGCCGGTGTTGTCCGAGCACCAGCAGGTCGCCCGGCTCGCACAGTGACACCAGAACGCCTCCCGGCTGACCGGCACGGACCACGGCCTTCGGCGCGGTCCGGGTCGGGATGTCCGGCAACGCCTCATCGATCCGGCGCTGCACGGTCTCCCGTTCGGTGTCCTCGCGGTACATCGGGTGTGGCGGCGGCGCATCGGGATCCAACGGCAGGCCATCCGGCCCGTGCCAGGCGTGCACGGCCAGGACGGCGGTCCGGCGGGTGTCGGCCTCGGTCATCGCGAAGCGGATGGCCGCACCGTTCGTCGGCCGGTCGCCGACGCCGACCACCACCTTGCCGGGCTCCTTCTGGCTTACCACGTCGGCCGATTGAGGATCAACGGCCGGCACGGCCACCATCGGACACCGGGCATGGGCGGCCATCCGGGCGGTGAGCGAACCGATCAGATGCCGGGCCAGCGCGCCCTTACCGGATCGACCCATCACCAGCAGCTCGGCGTGCTCGGTCAGCCCCAGCAGCATCCGGGTGGTCGGGCCGACCATCACGGTGCCGGTGACGGGGGTGCTCGGTGCGGTCTGCTCAGCCAGGGCGACCGCCTCATCGACGATCGGACGGACGAATGCCCGCAGATCCTGCTCCAGGCTCGGGGACGGCCACAGGCTGGTGTTGCCGTATTCACAGATATGCACCACGAACAACGATGTCTGCCGGCGCTCGGCCTCGCGGGCCGCCCACATCACCGCGGCCCGGCTGGCCCGGGAGCCGTCCACCGCCGCCACGATCGAATACTGAGTTGCCATGGTGATTCTCCTTGTCCGCTTGGGTGTTTTCCGATGGTCGGCCGCGATGCGGTGGGTGAACAGGGCCGAAAGGCCTTCGCCCACGGTCGATTACGAACCCGGCGGCGCAGGTCGGGTTCGTGATCCGGTCCGAGGTCAGGTCCTTCGGCCCTGGCCGGAGCGCGTGCGGCCGCTGAGACTCGGACTCCGGAGGTAGGGCTATGTACTGGCACGAGAACGGTTCGGATGGTTGGGGCGCGATGATGCTGATCGTCCTGATCAGCTGGTTGGTGGTGGCGGCGCTGACCTATGCCATCGCCCGGTCGCTGTTGCTCACCCGTCGCCGGCCTCCGGATCAGTCGACGGCCCGGGCCGTGCTGGACCAACGTCTGGCTCGGGGCGAGCTCAAGGTCGAGGACTACCGCACCTTGCGGACGGCCCTTACGGAATCTGCCGGACCATGACGGCTCCGGTTGTCGACGGGCCCGGTCTGACCGGCTCAGCAGTGGCCCGATCACGTTCTGAACATGGGGCGAACACCATCGTCACCCGTCGCCCGGTCGGTGTCATCACGCTGGTGATCGGGCAGCTTCGAGAAAGCGTGATCCTGCTGTTGCTGGCCGCCGCCGCGATCACCGTCGCCATGCGCGACTGGTCGGACGCAACCGTGATCGTGCTCGTGATCGTCATCAACACCGCGCTCGGCACCAGCCAGGAATTGCGCTCGAACCGAGCCATCACGGCCCTGTCGGAATTGACCGCGCCCCGGGCGACGGTGCTCCGGGACGGCCGGCCGATCTCGATCTCGGCCGAGGACGTGGTCGTCGGCGACGTCCTGGAACTACGCAGTGGCGACATCGTGGCCGCCGACGGAACTCTGCTCACGGGCTCGTCGGTACGCCTGGATGAGTCGATTCTGACAGGCGAATCGGTACCACGAAGCGCCGATCCTGGCGCGCAGGTCCACGGCGGATCCGTCGTCGTGCGCGGACACGGCCGGGTGCTGGTCGAGGCGGTCGGCGGCCGGACCGAACTTGGCGCAGTGGCGGCAACCCTCGACACCGGGCCGATCACGCACACTCCGCTGCAGGGCCGGCTGAAGGTGCTCGGCCGTCAGCTGGCCCTCGGCGCGTCCGTGGCCGCGCTCGCGGTGGTGGTGCTGAACGTGCTGAACGGCCAGAGCTGGCAGACCAGCGTCGTCCTCGGACTGAGCCTGGCCGTGGCCGCGATACCGGAGTCCTTGCCGGCGGTGGTGACCCTGTCCCTGGCCTTGGCCGCCCACCGGATGGCTGGGCAGGGTGTGCTCGTGCGCAGCCTGCCCGCGGTCGAAGCGCTCGGTTCGGTGTCCGTGCTGGCCTGCGACAAGACCGGCACCTTGACCGAGGGGAGTCTGGGCGTCGGGCAGGTGTGGTTGTCCGCCGAGGTGAGCGCGCTCGAGCTCTGGCGCTGCGGTGTGCTGTGCAACGATGCCGGCGGGTCCGGTGAACAGGTCGGCTCCGACGATCCGGTGGATCGGGCTCTGATCGTGGCGGCCGAAGCGCGCGGATTCGAGGTCGGCGCGATGCGGCGAGAGCAGCCGCGGATCGGCGAACAACCGTTCGAGGCCGCGACCGCGATGATGCGCAGCACGCACACCCGAGCGGGCGCGGGTCCGATCGAGTACCTCAAGGGTGCCCCGGAGACCGTCCTGGCCGAATGTGGCGGCAATGTCGAGGCCGCGTCGGCGGTGGTTGCTCGATTCGCCGCTGACGGCGATCGCGCGCTGGCCCTGGCCGAGCAGGAGGAAGGTCAGACCCGGCTGCTCGGACTGGTTGCGCTGACCGACCCGGTGCGAGCAGATTCGGCCGCGTTGGTCGAGGGATTCCGGTCTGCCGGAGTGCGACCGGTGATGATCACCGGCGACCATCTGCTGACCGCCGAGACCGTCGCGCAGACGGTCGGCATCCTGGCGACGGGGGAGCGAGCGGCCGAGCTGACGGACGGGCCGGTGGACATCGGGGCATCGGTGTTCGCGCGGACCCGGCCGATCCACAAACGCACGATCATCACCGCGTTCCAGCAGTCCGGCGAGGTCGTGGCGATGACCGGCGACGGGGTCAATGATGCGCCGGCGATGCGGATCGCCGATCTCGGGGTGGCCATGGGTCGGGGGACCGAGGTCGCGAAACAGGCTGCCGACATCGTGCTGACCGACAACCGGTTGGGCACGATGGTGATCGGGATCGGCGAGGGACGCCGGGTCTCGGACAACATTCGCCGCTTCTTGCTGTACGGATTGAGCGGGGGTGCGGCCGAAGTCCTGGTGATGGTGTTCGGTCCACTTCTGGGTATCTCGATTCCCTTGCGAGCGGGCCAGATTCTCTGGGTCAACGTGCTCACCCATGGCCTGCCCGGGGTGGCGATCGGGGCCGAGCCCGGCGATCCGGATGCCCTGCGCCGAGGGCCACGTCGAACGGGCGACTCCCTGATCGGAACGCCCGAGCTGCTCCGCATCGCCGTGCTGGCCGTCGCGATCGCTTGTGCGTCCCTGGCCGCGGGCCTGGCCTCGACCGAGCACCGGCAATCCAGCATCTTCGTCGGTATCGTGCTGTGTCAGCTCGCGGCCGCCGTCGGGCTCCGGCCCCGTCAGTGGTGGAACCCGATGGGCAACCCGCTGCTCGCAGGCGCGATCCTGCTCAACCTCGGACTGGTTGCGACAGCGATCTATTGGGCTCCGCTGCAGGACCTGCTGCACCTGCATCCGATGCCGGCACGATCGCTGGTCTACGCACTCGTCGGGGCCGGCGGCACGGCGCTGATCGCGCGAGCCCTTCGATACCTGGCTGGACGCGACTGATGGCGACACCTGCCGTGGTCGACCCGATCGCGAACCGGTCGCCCGGCCCCGGTCCGGCGGCGACCCTTGCTGTCCAGCAGGTGTGCTCGGCGCTGTCGGTCGATCCGCTGGTCGGGCTGAGCTCGGCCGAGAGTCAGCGCCGGTTGCAGCGGTGGGGCCCGAACGCGGTGTCCTCGCACCGGGCCCGGCTGTTCCCGGTGTTGTGGCACCAACTGCGTTCACCGCTGCTGGCCCTGCTGCTCAGCGCGGCCCTGGCGTCCTATTTCGTCGGGGAACGCAGTGACGCGGTGATCATCGGGGTCATCGTGGCGATGTCGGTCGGGTTGGGATTCACCAATGAATATCGGGCCGAGAAGGCCGCCGAAGCCCTGCACGACCAACTGCACCACGTCTGCACCATCACCCGCGACGGCACCCCGGTGACGATCGACGTGACCGGGCTCGTGCCGGGTGACGTCGTCGACCTGCGGCTCGGCGACATCGTGCCGGCCGACCTGCGGTTGCTCAAGGTCAACCGGTTGCAGTGCGATGAGTCGATAATGACTGGGGAATCGGCGCCGGTCAGCAAGGACACCGACGCCGTCGCTGCCGGTACCCCGTTGGCCGAGCAGACCGGCAGCGCCCTGATGGGCACCATCGTGCATGCCGGTTCGGCGGTCGGCGTGGTGACCGAGACCGGACGACGTAGCGAGTTCGGCAAGATCGCGGCCGGTCTCAGTACCCATCAGCTCGACACCGAGTTCCAGGTCGGGTTACGACGTTTCTCGATGCTGCTGGTCTATGTCGCCGGCGCCCTGACCGTATCGATCTTCGGGATGAATGTCCTGCTGCACAAGCCGATCATGGACGCGCTGCTCTTCTCCCTGGCCATCGCGGTCGGTATCACCCCGCAACTGTTGCCGGCGGTGGTGTCGTGGAAGGCCGGGATCTGGACCGGGGTGGTGTTCAGGCGGACG
>CAZZZW010000038.1:0-19243 GCA_964658795.1 Phormidium nigroviride PCC 7112 | reverse complement strand
GGTCGTACCGCCGCCCGGCGCGACCGCGGCCACCGTCACCGGCATCCGGATCAGCCGTACCTGGCCGGTCGAGTCGACCCCGGAGGCGACCAGGTTGTGGCTGCCGGCGGCCAGGCCGGCCGGCACCACGATTGCCTTGCTGAACGCACCGTCGGCGTCGGTCACTGCCGTGCCGAGAACCGTCGGGTCGCTGTAGATGATCACCGAGACGCTGGAGTCGGGCAAGAAGCCCTTACCCAGCAGGGTGATCCGCTGACCGGCCTGCACGGTGGTCAGCACGCCCTGGGTGGTGGTCAGCGTGGTCGGCGCGGTCACCGGGGCGCTCGCCGGCACCTCGGGGTCGCCGGCCGTCACCGTGTTGGAGGCCGTCGAAGCCGCCGACGCACCGGCGGCACTGTTGGCGATCACCGTGTAGTCATAAGCGGTTCCGCTCACGGCACCGATGACGCAGGAGGTCACGTCCGGTGAGGTGACGACACAGCTGGCCGGACCCGGGTTGGCGATGACCGTGTAGCCGGTGACCTTGTCGTCGGTCGACTTGGTCCAGTTCACCGTCACCGACGCCCGACCGGCGGTAGCTACCGGAGCCACCGGGGTGGCCGGTCGAGTGGTGACCGTACCGGCGTCCACCGACGCACCGGCACCGACCGCGTTGACGGCGCGCACCAGCACCGGGTAGTCCATCGAGGGCGACAGATCGGTGATGGTGCCGCTGATGTCGGCACCGTTGGCCGAGGTGGTCAACGGGTGCCAGCTCTGGCCACCGTCGGTCGAGTATTCATAACCGGTGATGGACGATCCGTGATCGGCCGGCGCGGTGAAGGCTACCTCGATGCTGTCCGCGGTTGCGCTGGTGCGGACGCCGGTCGGGGCACCGGGTGCGCTGACCACGGTGACGGCCGCACTCGCCGACGACTCGGCCGAATCACCGATGTCGTTGGTGGCGTGCACGGTGAAGGTGTAGCTGGTGCCGCCGGTCAGACCGGTCACCACACAAGGGCTGCCCGGGCAGGTCGCGGTCACCCCATCCGGTGCCGAGGTCACCGTGTAGGACGTGATCGCCGCACCCCCGTCAGAAGCCGGGGCGGTGAACGACACACTGGCCTGGCTGTCGCCGGCGGTGGCCGAGACACCGCTCGGCGCACCCGGCTTGGCGGCCGGGGACACCGGTGCGCTGGCGCTGGATTCGGCCGAATCTCCCTGGGCATTCGTGGCGTGCACGGTGAAGGTGTAGCTGGTGCCGTTGGTCAGACCGGTCAGCACGCACGGGCTGCCCGGGCAGGTCGCGGTCAGACCACCCGGTGCCGAGGTCACCGTGTAGGACGTGATCGGCGAACCCCCGTCGGAGGCCGGGACGCTGAAGGAGATGCTGGCCTGGCCGTTGCCCGGGGTGGCCGAGACGCCGCTGGGCGCGCCCGGGTCGCCGACCGGGGTGACGGCAGCCGAGGCACTGGATTCGGCCGAATCGCCCACGCCGTTGGTGGCGTGCACGGTGAAGGTGTAGCTGGTGCCGTTGACCAGTCCGGCGACCACGCACGGGCTGCCCGGGCAGGTCGCGGTCAGACCACCCGGCGCCGAGGTCACCGTGTAGGACGTGACCGGCGAACCCCCGTCGGAGACCGGGGCGGTGAACGACACGCTGGCCTGTCCGTCGCCTGCGAAGGCCGAGGTACCGGTCGGGGCACCGGGCGCGCTGGCCGGGGTGACCGCGGTCGAGGCCGCGGACTCCGGCGAGTCACCGTTGGCGTTGGTGGCGTGCACGGTGAAGGTGTAGCTGGCGCCGTTGGTCAGACCGGTGACCACGCACGGGCTGCCCGGGCAGGTCGCGGTCAGACCACCCGGCGCCGAGGTCACCGTGTAGGACGTGATCGGCGAACCCCCGTCGGAGGCCGGGGCGGTGAACGACACGCTGGCTTGATGATTACCGGCCGCGGCCGATGCACCGGTCGGCGCACCCGGGACGGCCAGGCCGTCAAAGGTCAGCGTCACCGTGCCGGTGGCGCCGTCGCTGGCGACCAGACCGGGCAGTTGCACACCGCCGGTACCCGGGGCGACCGCGATCCCGGCCGAACCGAGGTAGGCCGAGGCCAGCGATGAGCCGCCACCACCACCGGCCACGTTCGAGCTCAGGATGGAACCACGGCTGCCGCCGCCACCGCCACCACCGGCATAGCCACCGGCTCCGCCGCCACCGGTCGCACCACCGGGAACGGCACCGCCGTTGCCACCGGCCGCCACGGTCAGGGTGGCCGGATTGTCGCTTCCCCCGGCCGTGCCGGGCGCGTAGTTACCGGTACCGCCGGCCCCACCGGTGCTGCCGACCCCGGGCTGGCCGGGTCCGGACACGGCCTGGGCGTTGTCGCTGGTACCGGCCGAACCGGCATTGCCCCCGTCGCCGTTGTAGGCACCGCCGCCGCCACCGCCGGCGATCGCGAGCTTGGCCAGCAGGGCGTGGCCGGAGTCCTCGGCCAGGACCGCCGACGCACCGCCGCCGGTGCTGGTGCCATGGTTGTCACCGGTACCGGCGGTACCGACGATGACGTAGAGGTAGGCCGTGCCGGCCGGCAAGGTCAGGGTGCCGGTGACCTCGGCCGCATTGCCACCGATGTGGGCCCGGGCCGGGTAACCGGCGCCGCCGCCGGCGCCGACCAGGTCGACGTCGACCGAGGTGGTGCCGGCCGGGACGGCCAGCGTGTAGTTACCGGCGGCCGCGCAGGTGACCGTGCTGAGCAGGTCCGGCGTGGAGCCGTCGGTACAGGGGGAGGTGCCGGCCGAGGCCGGGGTGGCGACCCAGAGCAAGCCGGCCCCGGCCACCGCGACGGTGGTCAGGCCGGACAGGACTCGGGTGCTTCGCAGGCGATGCAGACGGGACAACGGGGAATCCTTCGATCGGGGCCACGCCATCGGTGCTGTCTACCGAGACTCCGGCCGAATGCTCCATCGGCAGCGAATCGAACAGCCTTAGCCGGGCGGGCCCGGATGGACGAAGTGTCGGCACTATTCCGATTCAGCGATCGCGGCAACCATCGCTGCCCGACGCCGAAATGCACGGGTTCCGGCCGGCCGACGGGCAGACTGGCCCCATGTCTTCGGCGAGCAGGGACGAATCACGGCGCCAGCGGCTGCGTGAGTACGACGCCGAGGTGGCCGCGGCCCGGCCGGCCTTGGCCGTGCTGATGCAATTCGTCCAAGGCCGGGAGGCCCGCGAGTCCCTCGGCCTGCTCGAGGAGTCGTTCGCCGACACTCACGTCACCGACGCCGCGGCGCTACCGGCGTCGGTCTGGGTGACCCTGCGTCAGGGTGATCTGGACGCCACGGTCGAAACGTTGATCCGGTTGTCCGACAAGCAATTCGCGATCGGCGAGCGCGAGGAACTGGACGCCAGCTACCGTCTCACCACCATCGAGGAGCACCGCCCGCTACCGGACCTGCAGTTGTTACAACACCAGTTGGCCGAGTTCCTGCGGATCCCGGTGGACGTGGTCACTGCGATCACCGGCTGGGGACCGGACGACCCACGCACCACCGCCGAGGTGGATTCGCTGCTACAGCAACGATTCGGCGCCGTTGCGCTCGCCGCTCCTGCTGGCCCGTCCGCTGCCCCGGCCGGCCAGGCCGCGCCCGTTGGTGCCGACCCGACGCCCGAGCCGATGCCCGCGACGAGGACGGCCGTCGCCCCAGCACCCCTGGAGCCGGTGGCCGGGCTGCTCATGTCCAGCAACGAGTTCAGCGCCCTGCTGCATCTCACCCCCGAGCAGGCCGACAGCCTGCAGACATTGGTACGCCAGACCCGGATCACCATCAGCCGCGATTGACGTCCGGCCGCTGCAACCGCCGGCCCCGCTCAGGCGTGTCCTCAGTGGAGGAGGTCGAGTGACGGGTCCGGAAGAGTTCGATGCGTTCTACCTCGGTTCCCGGGACCGGTTGGTGCTGCAGATCGCGGCGCTGACCGGCGACCGGGCCGAGGCGCTCGACCACGTGCAGGAAGCCTTCATCCAGGCCTGGCATCGCTGGGACCGGATCAGCGGCTATGACGATCCCGAGGCCTGGGTCCGCCGGGTCGCGCTCAACCAGGCCACCAGTCGCTGGCGCCGGGCCCGGCGGCTGGTGCTGCACCCCGCGGCCGGAGCCGAACAAGTACATCTCGATCCGGAGCAGGAGTCGGTGATCGACGCGCTCGCGACTTTGCCGTTGCGCGAACGGCAAGCCGTGGTGCTACATCACCTGCTCGGCTATTCGATCGCCGACATCGCACGTGAACTCGACGCGCCGGACGGAACGGTCAAGTCCTGGCTGTCCCGCGGCCGAGCCAAGCTCGCCGTTCAACTTGAGCAGGAAGAGGTGACCCAGAAATGAGCAATCCCCTGAGATCATTGACCGATTCGCCGACACAGCCTTGGCCGGCGCCGGCCCAATTACGGTCCGTCGCTGCTCGGCGTCGACGTCGCCATCGGACCGCCGTAGCGAGCGTCGCCGCGGTCGCGGTCGCCGCACTGGCCTTCACCCTGGTCCAGGCCCGGTCCGATGGTGGGCCGAGGTCGCCGGTCGGAGTGAACGCTGGGCTCCATCCAGTCGGCCGCTCCGGCCCAGCCCTGCAACTGGTGTCCGACGTCCAGCCGCTGTCGGCCTCGGATCCCTCGGCCAAGCAATCGGCCGCCGCCGTCGCCCAGGCCGAGCAGGAGTTTGCCCTGGCGTTATTGAAGCAAACCAATGGTTCCCGCACTCAGGACAATGTTGCGCTCTCGCCGTCAAGTCTCTCGATCGCCTTGTCGATGTTGCAGAACGGTGCCACCGGCGAGACCCGGGCCCAGATCGCCCAGGTGCTGCACACCGTGTCGCTCAGCAACGATCAGCAGGACGCCGGCTGGACCTCGCTCACCGACGACCTGACTGCGGCGGCCAAGCGAGGCTTCACCTATCAATCGGCAAACAGCTTGTGGTTGCAGCAGAATCTGCCGATGCAGCAGCCCTTCATGGATGCGATGGCCCGTTACTTTCGGGCCGGCGTCTGGCAGGTCGACTTCGCCAACAACCTGACCGGGGCGACCGAAGCACTCAACAGCTGGGTGAAGAAGCAGACCCACGGCAAGATCGCCCAGTTGTTCAAGGACGGCGACCTCGACTCGTCGACGATCCTGGTGTTGGCCAATGCCGTCTACTTCACCGCGAAGTGGAAGTACCAGTTCGATCCCAAATGGACCAGGGACGCGGCGTTCAGCGCATCCGACGGTTCGGTGACGAACGTGCCATTCATGTCGATGGACACGACCTACACTCACGTGGCCCTGCCGAACTCGACCACCTCGACCTACCAGGCCGTACAGCTGCCGTATGCCGGCGATCGGCTCGCCGCACTGGTGATCATGCCGAGGTCAGGCTCGCTGACCAGCTTCGTCGACGGGTTGACCGGACCGAGCTTGCAACACATCGTCTCGCAGCTGGCCCCAACGAAGGTCAGGTTGAAGCTGCCCAAGATCCACCTGGAGCAGTACACCAATCTCAAGACGACGCTGATCGGGCTCGGCATGCCGCGGGCCTTCAGCGACGCGGCGGAGCTCTCGGCCTTGACGCCGGTTGCCGCCAAAGTGCAGTCGGCAGTGCAACGGACCTACCTCGATGTCGATGAGGCCGGCACCGAGGCCGCTGCCGTCACGGGCATCAGCGTGGTGCCGTTGTCCCTGGTCCCCGGCGAGGATCTGACCTTCGATCACCCGTTCCTGTTCCTGATCCGCGACACCGTGACCGGCACCATTCTGTTCAGCGCCGAGGTCCAGCACCCGTGAGTCAGCGCCGGGGCCGGAGTCGACCACCCGGCAGCGGTGGCGCCAGCAGCCGTTCGGCCTGCCAGCCCGGCACATCCTGGAACTGTGGGCCCCGGTCGTTCCAGTCCGCGCGATACTGCTCGATCTCGTCCTGGCTGCGGGCGACCAGGTTCCACCACATGATGATCTGCTCGGCGAACGGTTCACCGCCGAGCAGCATCACCCGACCCTGGCCGCCCAGGCAGAGGTCACGCCGGCCGGTGCCCAGGTACAGCAACGAGCCGATCGGCAGCTCGGTGCGGTCGAGTTCTGGTCGGCCGGACAAGGCAACCGCGGCATATTCGAAGTCCGGTTCGAGCGCCAGAGTGGTCGCACCCCGGACGATCAGATCCAGCCCGACCAGCGGAGAGTGCAACTGACCGGGCGAGCACAGACCGTCGAATTCCCCGAGAACCACGGTCAATTCGGATCCGGCCAGGTTTGCCGTCGGCAGCTCGGCATGGTGTTCGAAGGCCGGTTCTTGCTGGCGGGCCCCATCCGGCAACGCGACCCAGAGCTGGGCCCCGTGCAACACCGCCGGGTGCGGCATCGGGCTCTGCTCGCTGTGCGCGATCCCGCGGCCGGCGGTCATCAGCCCGAGCTGGCCGGGTTCGATGGTCACCTCGTGCCCGAGGCTGTCGCGGTGGTGCACGGTGCCTTTCAGCAACCAGCTGACCGTCTGCAGCCCGGTGTGCGGATGGGGCCGCACCTGCATGCCCGGGCCGGTCGCGATGTCGTCCGGTCCGTAGTGGTCGAAGAAGCACCACGCCCCGACCATCCGCCGGCCGAAGACCGGAAGCACCCGACGCACCTCGGTGCCGTCGCCGAGCGGCGCTCGCCGACCCCGGATCAGCTCGTGCACCGCAGCCGCGGCGACCTTCTCCAGCCCGCCGCGTTCGACGATGGCCGGCGCCACCTCGAGATTGCCCACCCCACGAACGGTACCGAGCCCGTTGCCTGACGGCGCTCGACCGCCGCTGCGGTGTCCTCGGCGATCAGGTCGGCGTTGATCGCCGCCCCGGCCATCGCGCCCTCACCGGCCGCGGTGATCACCTGCCCGAAGGTGTTACTCACGTTTCCGGCCACGAACACCCCCGGCCGGCTGGTCGCCCCGGCCGCTCCCGAGCTCGGATACACCTGCCCGAACGCGGCCCCCATCGGATGCGGCTGCGCGACCACGCCCAGGTCGTCCAGCACGGCGGACCGGGCGATCGGTGTGGTACTCACCGCGACCGCGCCGACCCGGACCACCCGGCCGTCGATTAGGCACAGTCCGCTGATCCGGTCATCGGTGACCTGGACCCGTTCCACCAGTCCCTCGACAAGCTCGATGCCGACCGCACTGACCTGTTCGAGCTGCTCTGCGGGCAACCTCTCGGTATTGGTGAAGAGCGCGACATCGCCGCTGAGCTGGTGGAACAACAACGCCTGATGGACCGCCATCGGGCCACTGGCCAGCACGCCGATCCGGCGATCCCTGACCTCCCAGCCGTGGCAGTACGGACAATGCACCACGTCCCGGCCCCAGCGCGCGGCCAGGCCGGCCACCGGCGGCAGCTCATCGGTCACACCGCTACTGACCAGGATCCGGCGACCGGTCACCGTGGTCCCGTCGTCGATGCTCACCTCGAAGCCGCTATCCGTCCGGCGGGCGCCGGTGACGGTACCCGTGCGGACCTGGCCGCCGTACGACTCGACCTCGACCCGGCCGGCCCGCACCAGCTGGCCCGGGGGCATCCCGTCGCGGGTCAGAAATCCGTGTACGCCGGTCGCCGGGGCGTTGCGCGGCCGGCCGGCATCGATCACCAGCACCGAGCGGCACGAGCGGCCGAGCATGACCGCCGCGCTCAGGCCGGCCGCGCCGCCCCCGACGATCATCACCTCGAAGTCGTTGTCCATGCCGGCCACTGTGGCCACCACCGGCAGAACTTGCAAAGAATCTTGCGGATCAGCAAGCTGGTGGCCATGGATGTCACCAGCGAACCCGGCGCGGTGCTCGACGCCGTCGGCCCTCGGCTACGCACGATACGTCGCGACCGGGGCGTCACGCTCGCGGAACTGGCCACGGCCACCGGGATCTCGGAGAGCACGCTGTCGCGGCTGGAGACCGGCCGGTTGCGACCAACGCTGGAGCAGCTGCTGCCGCTGGCCCGATTCCATGGCGTCACGCTGGACGAGCTGGTGGACGCGCCGCCGACCGGTGATCCGCGGGTGCACATCAAGCCGGTCCGGCGGCACAACATGCTCATCATGCCGCTGACCCGACGGGCCGGCGGCGTACAGGCGTACAAGATGATCCTTCCACCCACAGCAAGAACCGGGCCGACGCCGGAACTGCGCACGCACGAGGGCTACGAATGGCTCTACATCCTGTCCGGCCGGCTGCGGCTGTTGCTCGGCGACCAGGACCTGATCCTCACCCCGGGCGAGGCGGCCGAGTTCGACACCCGCATCGGGCACTGGCTGGGCAACGCCGATCCGACCCCGACCGAGGTACTGGTACTGATGGGACCGCAGGGCGAACGCGCGCACCTGGCCGTCCGCGGCAACCTCTAGGCCGACGAAGAGTGGAAAGTTAGCCGTAAACAACGCGGCGAAGTTTCCACTCCTCAGCGGCGGCGTTTCTTCGCCTCGTACATCCTGGTGTCGGCCGCGGCCAGCACCCGTTCGAACGGTATGGGCGTCGGCTCGACCGCGGTGCCGATGCTGACGCCAACCCGGTGCAGGCCGGCCGCCAACCGGACCGGGGCCGTCAGCACCGCCTCCAGCCGGGTCGCCAGGGCCCGCATCGCCGGAACCACGCTCGGCCCGCTGAGCACGATGACGAACTCATCGCCACCGCTGCGCGCGACGAGATCGGTGCCCCGGACACAGGCCTGCATCCGGGCGGCCAGTACGGCCAACAGTCGATCGCCGGCCAGATGTCCGGCCGAGTCGTTCAGCGCCTTGAAGCCGTCGAGATCCAGCACCAGGACCCCGAGCTCGCCGTTCGGATCGGCGGCCAGCTCCGGCCCGCGCGACATCAGCAGCGCCCGGTTGGCCACCCCGGTCAGGCCGTCGTGGGTGGCGGCGTACTCGAGCTCGTCCCGGTTGAGCCGCAGAGTTTCGTGCATGCGGGCATGGTCGATCGCAATCGCGGCATGCTCGGCGAACAGCCCGAGCAATTCCAGCTCGGACGGCCCGGGACGAATTCCGCCGGCCGGCAGGTCGACACACAGGGTGCCCAGCCACTCGCCGGTCGAGGCCAGCAGCGGCGCGTAGAGGGTATCCAGCGGGTGCCAGGCGTTCGGGTCGTCCAGCGGCTCGATCTCAGGGACCCAGGAGGTCATGTCGTCGTCGACCCCGGTGAGGTTGCGATGATCGAGAAACCGCAGATCCGCCCAGCGTTCCGCGCGTTCCTCCAGCTGACGCCAGCGCGCGATCGGCTCAGCGGTGCCGAGCAGGGTGGCCCGAGCCGACTCGTCCCCGGCGGCCGCCACGACTTCGAACAGGTCTTCGCCGGTGGCGAGGTTGACCACCGCAACCCCGAAACAGGTCGCCTCGACCACGCCCTGGGCAATAGCGTCCAGCGTCTCGGTCAGATCGAGGGACGCGTGCACCCGCTTGCTCACGGCGTGCAGCGCCCGAAGCGCGGCAAGCTGCGCCGACGCATTGTCAGCCACTACTGGTTCGCCCATGTCCATTGCCTGTCCATCGGACATCATCGCACCAAGTTGAGCCGGGTCCGGTTAGGTCACAGGCGGACCGTGGGTGGTGCGCAGCACCAGCGAGACCGGGATCCGGCGCTCGACCGGCGCGCCCCCCGGATTGCGTTGCGCGGCCAGCAACAACTCGACCGCGACCTCGGCCAGCGCCCCCAGGTCACAGCGCACCGTGGTCAGACCGACCAGCGGCCAGCCGGCCATCGGGATGTCGTCGAAGCCGATCACGGTCAGTCCGGCCGGCACGGCCAGCCCGAGCGATCGAGCCGCCGACAGCACGCCGAGGGCGATCACATCGTTGCCACACACGATGGCCGAGGGACGATCGTCGGACTGCAAGAGTGGGATCGCGGCCGTGTAACCGGCATCGTGGCCGAACCCGGCCCGGATCGACCACGCCCGCGGCAACCGCACTCCGTGCGCTCGCAGGCCGGCCCGCAACGCGTCCGACCGCTCCTTTCCGGTCGAGGTCAGCACCGGACCTTGGATCGTCGCGATCCGCGAATGCCCTGTCTGGACAAGCAGATCTGCGATCGCACGGGCACCACCGGCATTGTCCATCGCGCAGCTGTGCGACTCGGCCCGGTCCAGTGTCCGGTTGACCAGCACATGCGGAATCCCGCGTTCGGTCAGATCGCGAGGCAGCGGCGAACTACGCGCCGTCGTGGTCAGGAGCACCCCATCGTAGGAGCCGTCGGCCAGCACGTCCAGCCCGATCGGTCCGTGCTCGGTCTGGGTGATCAGTACCATCCGCAGGTCGTGGCGGGCCAGTTCACGCCGCAGCGGCTCGACCAGCTCCGGGTAGTACGGATTGGTCAGCTCTTCCGACACGACCGCGATTCGCCGGGTCGAACTCAGTGACAGCGACCGGCCGGACTCACTCGGGATGTAGGACAGTTCCGCGGCGGCCGCCAGCACTCGGGCCCGCGTTTCGGCCGATGCACCTGGCAGATTACGCAACGCCCGCGACACGGTCGGCTGGGACACCCCGGCCCGTCGCGCCACGTCGAAGCTGGTCACCTGCTTGACCATGGACCGCCGCCTTCCGACCTGGTTGTTGACAAGTATACGTATGCGTAACAGCGTGGGCGGCAGCTGCCGCTTGCCGAAGGAGAAGCCATGACCCAGTACTTGAAGTCCGCCGCCCCGACCGAGCAGGACGCTGACCGTGCCCTCGCGGTCAAGGACACGGTCGCGCAGGTGATCGCCGACGTCCGCGCAGAAGGTGACGCAGCGGTCCGGCGGTACTCGGAGAAATTCGACGGCTGGTCGCCGGACGACTTCCGCCTGGACGCCGAGCAGATCGAGAAGATCGTGGCCGGCGTTCCCGAGCAGGCCGTCGAGGACATCAAGGCGGTCCAGGCCCGGGTCCGCAGCTTCGCCCAGCACCAGCTCGAGTCGCTGCACGACTTCGAGGTCGAGACCGAACCGGGTGTGTTTCTGGGCCAGAAGAACATCCCGGTGGGTTCGGCCGGGGCCTACGTACCGGGCGGCCGCTACCCGTTGGTCGCCTCGGCCCACATGACGGTGGTGACGGCCAAGGTGGCCGGCGTCGAGCGGGTCACCGCCTGCACCCCGCCGATCCGCGGCGAGATCCCGGCTGCCACCATCGCCGCCATGCACCTGGCCGGCGCCGACGACATCTTCTTGCTCGGTGGCACCCAAGCGGTGGCCGCGATGGCCCTGGGCACCGAAACCATCGGCAAGGTCGACCTGTTGGCCGGACCGGGAAACGCCTTTGTGGCTGAGGCCAAGCGGCAACTCTTCGGCGAGGTCGGCATCGACCTGTTCGCCGGTCCGACCGAGATCCTGATCATTGCCGACGACCATGCCGATCCCTTCGTCGTGGCCGTCGACCTGCTCAGCCAGGCCGAGCACGGACCGGACTCGCCGGCCGTCCTGATCACCACCTCCGAGGCCCTCGGCCGCCGGGTGATCGAGCTGGTCGAGGAGATCCTCATCGACCTGCCGACGGCCGACTTTGCCGGACCGGCCTGGCGAGACCACGGGCAGGTCGCCATGGTGGCTGATCTGGCCGAGGCTTACGCACTGGCCGACCGCTACGCCTCCGAGCACGTGCAGATCCTGACCGAGAACCCGCGCGAGGCGCTGACCACGATGCGCAACTACGGCGCGCTGTTCCTGGGTGAGGGCACCTGCGTGTCCTACGGGGACAAGGTGATCGGCACCAACCACACGCTGCCGACCCGGGGCGCGGCCAACTACACCGGCGGTCTCTGGGTCGGCAAGTACCTCAAGACGGTGACCTACCAGGAGGTGACCAATCGCGAATCCAGCGCTGCGCTCGGGGAATTGTGCGGTCGGGCCGCCCGGGTCGAGTTCTTCGAGGGCCATGCTCGTTCCGGTGATGTCCGGGCCTACAAGTACGCCGGCGCGCCGCTGTCGTGGCGGCCGGCCAGCCTGGGCAACTCGTGACTCTCGCCGGACGCACGGCGCTGGTGACCGGGGCCGGCAACGGGCTCGGCCGGGCGATCGCCTTGGCCCTGAACGCCAACGACGTCCGCGTGGTCCTGGTCGGACGCCAGGCCGGCAAGCTCGACGCGGTGGCGGCCGAGCTCGGCGAGAACTGCCGCCGTGCCGTCTGTGACACCAGCGACGAGAACGAGGTCAAGGCGCTGGCCGATGACCTGGCCGACGAGGACGTCTCGATCCTGATCAACAACGCCGGCATCGCCGGGCCGGTGGCCGGTCTGGTCGATGTCGCAGTGGCCGAGTGGGACGAGGTGTTCTCGATCAACGTCCGGGGCGTGTTCCTGATGTGCCGGGCGTTCCTGCCGCCGATGATCGAGCAGGGCCGGGGAGATGTGATCAACCTGGCCTCGGTCAGCGGCAAGCGCCCGCTGGCCCGCCGGACGCCGTACACCGCGTCCAAGATGGCGGTGATCGGGCTGACCACCACCCTGGCCCACGAGGTCGGCCCGCTCGGAGTCATGGTCAACACGCTGTCACCCGGGCCGGTCAGCGGACCGAGGATGAGCCGTAACTTCAAGCTCGAAGCGATGCGAACCGGGAGCACCGAGGCCCAGGCCGAGGCCGAGTTCGTATCCCGCTCGGCGTTGCGACGGATGGTCACCGAGGACGAGGTGGCCGCGGCCGCCGTGGCGATGCTGAACATGCCCGGCCTGACCGGGGCCGACATCGACCTGTCGGCCGGCATGATCGCTCGCTGAGTCCGGCTGGTTCCAGCGCGGAGCTACCGCCGCTGCGGGGCCGGGCTGCCGCGGACGGCCGACCGGAAATACCCTGGCCGAGATGGTTGCTTGTACAAGTATGAGCAACGACGTGGCCCTCGGGCTGGACACCTTCGGCGATATCACGGTCGACGACCAGGGCCATCCGGTGAGTCCGGGTCAGGTCATCCGGGACGTCGTGGAACAGGGCGTGCTGGCCGATCGGCTCGGTATCGACTTCTTCGGTATCGGCGAACACCACCGGGACGACTTCGCGCTGTCCGCACCGGACGTCGCCTTGGCCGCTATCGCCGCGCGCACCGAACGAATCAAGCTCGGCACCTCGGTCACCGTGCTGAGCTCCGACGATCCGGTGCGGGTGTACGAACGCTTCGCCACGGTCGATGCAATCTCCAACGGCCGGGCCGAGATCACGGTCGGCCGCGGATCGTTCACCGAGTCGTTCCCGCTGTTCGGCTTCGACTTGGCCGACTACGAGAGTTTGTTCTCCGAGAAGCTCGAGCTGCTGGCCGCGCTGCGCGGCGAAGGCCCGGTCACCTGGTCGGGCACGGTGCGGTCAGAGCTCGATGAGCAGCAGGTTTACCCCAAGACCGAAAGGGGATCGTTGCCGGTCTGGGTCGGCGTCGGGGGCAGCCCGGAGTCCGTGGTGCGCACGGCCAGGTACGGGCTGCCGATGCTGCTGGCCATCATCGGTGGCGCGCCGGCCCGATTCAAGCCGTTCCTCGACCTGTACCGCGAGGCGACCGCGAAGTTCGGGTTCGGCGAACTGCCGGTCGGCGTGCACGCGCCCGGTTTCGTGGCCGAGACCGATGCGGAGGCACGCGCGCTGTTGTTCCCACACATGAAGGCCAATCGCGATCGGATCGGCCGCGAACGCGGCTGGCCGCCGCTGACGCGCGAGGCGTTCGAGCGGGATGCCGATCAGGGCGCGCTGCATGTCGGCAGTCCGGACACGGTGGCGGCCAAGATCGCGAACACCGTGGCCACCCTGGGCATTCAGCGCTTCGACCTCAAGTACAGCGCGGGCACGCTGCCGGACTCGCACCTGCGCCGGGCCATCGAGCTCTACGGCACCGAGGTCATTCCCCGGGTCCGAGCCCTGCTGGCCCGCTGACCGCTAGGGCCGGGCCGGCAACCTGCGGTCCCCGAGCGCGAACAGTCCCGCCACCACGGCGAAGACCAGGGTGACCGCGACCGAATTGAGCACCACCCGCAGGTAGCCATGAGTCGGCACGTCCAGGAACGGGTAGGGGTACCACTTCCAGATCGCACCCCGGATCAGGGTGTAGACCAGCCACAGGATCGGGAACAACAGCGACCGAAGCACGGTGTCCCGGGTGATCCGGGGCCGGGGGCCGAACAGCAACCAGCCAAGCACCATCAGGATCGGCACGATGTAGTGCACGATCGTGTTGACGAACGTCTCGGCGCCGGCCTTCGGCTCATGCACCGGTGCCAGCACGGTCGCATAGACGATGCCGGTGACGGTGATGCCGAACAACGACATCAGCCGCAGAACTCGCCAGCCGGACCCGTCCCGATCCGGGCGGACGGCCAGCTGGGCCGACACCACCCCGGACAGCAGGTTGGACTGGATAGTGAAGAAGCTGACGATCCGGATCACCCGCTCGATCGGACTGCTCCCGGCAACCACTCCGGCGATATGACTGTTCGACGGCGGCCCGGAGAGCCGGATCGCGATGATCACCTGCACGACCATCGCGACCAGCACCAGGGCAGCGATCAGGGCATGCCAGCCGCGGGCGATCATGGCGACAGCGTAGCGGCGAGTATTCGGCCAGACACTTCATATCGACCTCATACGACTCCTTAGCTATCGGCCGGGCGGGCCGATGGGGACGAGTACACCGCTCACGGGGAGCGGTGCACAACAAAATGGGGGGGTTTTGTCATGAAGGCAATTCGTCGGATCGGTGCTGCACCGATCGCCGTCGCCGCGATCACGGTGCTTGTCACCGTCGTCGGTGCGGGCGTCAAGTTCTAGGCGCCAGGAGAACCACCGTGTTCCCGCAACTGCACACCCCCGCGTCCGCCGAGTCGGAGACCCCTGTCACCCCCGAGGCGCCCGCCGGGCACAAGTTCTGACGACGTCACGACGGCTCCCGTTCACCCGACGGGAGCCGTCGCTGACCAGAATCCCGGTCCCGGCGGGAGCTTCTCCCGACAGTCTGCACACCATCCACGGCGCTGTTGCCTGCCCTCATCTCGACGGCGGCGGCCCCGCGATCGAGCGACAGAGGAGGCGAGCCGATGATCAGCAGCACCTGGCTGCGCCCCTACCTGCTGTCGGTCGCGGCCACGTCGTTGCCCCTGATCGCCCTGGCCACCCTCGCCGGCCGTACCGAGATCGGCCCCAGCCTGACCGGTCGGCTCGGCCTGATCGTCTGGTCGTTCTGCGCGGTGCTGATCGTCGGTGAGATGTGGCCGATCCCGGTCGCTCGCGGCCAGGAGGCGGGCGACGAGATCACCGTGTCGAGCACCTTCGGCTTCGGTCTGCTCCTGATCGCCCCCGTCATCATCGCCGTGGCGGCTCAGGTCGTCGCGCTGATCATCGACGCCTTCGTGCGCAAACGCCCGGTCGACCGAACGCTCTTCAACATGGCCCAGTACGCGATCGCGTTCATCTGTGCCCGCTGGGTCTATGCCGTCGTGGCCGGCCAGCCGTTCACGCCGCCGACGGCCGTCCCGCTGCCGAGTCTGCTGCCGGCCCTGGTCGCCGCGGCCACCTTCCTGCTCATCAACAACTCCCTGGTCGGCGTCGCGGTCGCGATCCACGTGCAGCAGCGATTGGGCCGGGTACTGATCGACGACGTGCGCTGGCAGATCACCACCTCGGCACCCCTGCTCGGCCTGGGCCCCTTGGCCGTTCATGCCATGTTCTGGACGCCGTTCTCGATCGTGTTGCTGCTGATGCCGATCGTCGCGCTGCATCACAGCGGCAACATGGCCCAGCGCCGGGAGCAGGAGGCGTTACGTGATGCCCTGACCGGGCTGGCCAATCGCGCGATGCTCAAGACCGCCACCGAAGACGCACTGGCCAAGTCGGTCGGCGTGAACGCGATGCTGCTGCTGGACCTGGACCACTTCAAGGACATCAACGACACGCTCGGACACAGCGTGGGTGACGAGATGCTGATCGCCGTCGCCGACCGGCTGCGGGCCGAGGCCGGCGGCAACGATCTGGTGGCCCGACTCGGTGGCGACGAGTTCGTGGTGCTCGCGCGCAGCCTGCCCGACAGCGCCGCCGCGGTCGAACTGGCCGAGCGGGTCTGCGCGGCCGTCCGCGAACCGGTCGTGTTGAACGGGGTGACGCTCACCGTCGGTTGCTCGGTCGGCATCGCCTATGGCCCGGAACACGCCGACTCGGTGGCCGACCTGCTGCGCTGTGCCGACATCGCGCTGTACGAGGCCAAGGTGACCCGAGGCAACGCCGCGGTCTATCGCAAGGAGGACGACCGGCACTCGGCCGCCCAGCTGGGCCTACAGGGTGATCTGCGGCTGGCGTTGGAGAACCCGATCGACGAGCAGATCTGGGTCGCGTTTCAGCCGCAGCTGGAGTTGGATACCGGCCGGATCACCTCGGTGGAATGCCTGGTCCGGTGGGCCCATCCACAGCTGGGCGACATCAGCCCGGACGCCTTCATCCCGATCGCCGAGAGCACCTCGATGATCGACCTGGTGCTGGACCGGGTGTTGGACGTTTCGCTGCGGCAACTGGCCGAATGGGACGTCACCGGCCTCCAGCTCAACGCCTGCGTCAACCTGTCGGCCCGCCAGCTGAGCAACATGATGCTGCCGCAGATCGTCGGCAACCATCTGGACCGTCACGCCATCGCGCCGCATCGCCTGGTATTGGAGGTGACCGAGAGCCGGTTGATGTCCGACCCGCGACACAGCGCACGCATCGTTCGAGAATTGCATGCGCTGGGCGTCCAGATCTCGATCGACGACTTCGGCACCGGCTATTCCTCACTGGCCTATCTGCAACGGTTGGCGGTGGACGAGCTGAAGATCGATCGCAGTTTCACCCGTCAACTGACCGAATCCGGCAACGCCACCATCGTCCGCAGCACCATCGAGCTCGGCCACAACCTCGGTCTACGGGTCGTCGCCGAGGGAGTGGAGGACGCCGCATCGGCCGAGCAGCTGACCCGGCTGGGTTGCGATCTGCTACAGGGCTACCTGATCGGCCGGCCCGTTCCGGCGCCCGAACTCCCGGCGCTCATCGAGGTCTGGACCGACCACCGGCACCTGGACCTGGTCGCGGCCGTCGCCGAACCTCGTGGATTGGCGAGCTGACATGTTCCTGGCCTTCACCACCTTGTTGATCTTCGCCTCGGTGCCGCTGCTGGGCGGTCGGCTCCGCCGGCTGACTGCGGTCCGATTGCGCTATCCGTGGCTGCTCGTCGGTGCGTTGGCCGTCCAGGTGCTGATCGTCGATGTGGTCCCGGGCTGGTCCAAGCCGGTGCTCGACGTCCTGCACCTGGCCACCTACGCCGTCGCCGCGTGGGTCATCTGGGCCAACCGCAGGGTCCCCGGCCTGCTCCTGCTGGGTGCCGGCGCGTTGATGAATGCCGTTGTGATCACGCTCAATCACGGCACGTTGCCGGCCTCGGCCCGCGCGCTGCGGCAGGCCGGTTGGACCGAGTCGGGCACCGGCTTCGCCAACAGCGGCGTGCTGGCCCATCCGATCCTGCCGTGGTTGGGCGATGTCGTGGCTACGCCGTCGTGGCTGCCCTTTCGTAACGTGATCAGCGCCGGCGATCTGCTGATCCTGGCCGGCGTGTTCGTGCTGGCGCACTCGATGACCCGCAGCCGGGTATATCTGCTGGCTCGTCGAGCCAAACTCAGCCTGCGGCCGGCGCCGGGCCGCGTGCCGGCGGCTTAGTCGCTGGTCTTGAGCTGGGCCGACCAGCGTTCCTCGATCCGGCCGTAGCGCCACACGCCGATCGCGATCAGCCAAGAAACCACGAACAATCCGACGATGCCGTAGCCGGCGTAGTCGAGCGGGATACTGCCGATGGCGGCGATCGGACCGGAGGTGATGTTGGCCTGGTCGGCCAGCACGCCGACGAGTTCGATGGTGCCGATGATCAGCGCCACCGCGACCGAGACCGCGGTGATGGTGATGTTGTAGAACACCTTGCGTACCGGCTTCATGAACGCCCAGCCGTAGGCGGCGTTCATGAACACGCCGTCGATGGTGTCCATCAGGCACATCGCCGCGGCGAACAGGATCGGCAGCACCAGGATCGAGTAGAACGGCAGGTTGAACGCGGCCGCACCGCCGGCCAGGACCAGCAGGCCGACCTCGGTCGCGGTGTCGAAGCCGAGGCCGAAGAGCACCCCGACCGGATAGATGTGCCAGGCCTTGCGCACTGATTTGGTCAGCCCGTTCAGGAACCGGTTCATGAAGCCACGCTTGTTCAGGTGGTCCTCGAGCTCGGCCTCGTCGAACTGACCCCGGCGCATCCGGCGGAACACCCCGAGGATGCCGATGAGCACCGTCAGGTTGAGAATCCCCAGTACCCATAGGAACACGCCCGACACCGAGGCCCCGATGATGCCGGTGGCCGAGTGCAACGCCGAACTGCCGTCCTCGACCTGCCCGGCCAGTTGCTTGACCCCGATCGCCAGCAGGAAGGTCAGGCCGAACACGATGCTGGAATGCCCGAGCGAGAACCAGAAGCCGACCGACAACGGTTTGCGCCCGCCCCGGTTCTCGATGTTGTCCTGCATCAGCTTGCGGGTGGTGTTGTCGACCGCGGCGATGTGGTCGGCGTCGAAGGCATGCCGCAGACCGAACGTGTAGGCCAACACCCCGACCCCGACGTTGAATACCGGATGCGCGCCGCCGAGGTGCAGATGTTTGGGCAGCACGAGCGCGAACAGCAAGCCGAAACCGACAACGTGCAGCAGGACGATGAAGCCGGCCATGCCCCACAGCGAGCGACGATCCTGAGCCGACAACGATGCCCGGAACTGGGCCACGCGCGACAACCGCGGCTGCGGCACGGTCGTCATCGATGCTGTCACTGATCCCCCAGGCGGTGGCTGCTTGATCAATGACGCTAGCCAGCCCCCGAGCTTATTGCAAGGCGATGGCAATAAGCCCCCGACTCGTACGGGGCCGTCCTGCCCGAACAGACGGGCCGGTCGTGCGGGCCGGATCCGGACCAATCCGATAGCCCGGTCGCGGCGAATCCCCCGCTGACGGACCTCGGACAATCGGGGCTCCGCGAGAACTCGGGAGGCCATCACCATGGCACCAGATCGGCAAACTGAATCACCCCCGTCCGAACGACCCTTGTTGGGTATCCCGGTCGTCGCCCGGCGGATCGGGCTGTGCGTCGCGACCGGCGTTGTCTCGCTCGTCCTGGTCACCGCATGCAGCTCGTCCAACGACTCCGCCAAGGCCGGCTCATCGGCCAGTGCACCGGCCGGCGGCATGAGCTCGTCAATGCCGATGTCGTCGTCGATGGGTTCCTCAATGAGCTCCTCAATGAGC
>CAZZZW010000037.1:0-19336 GCA_964658795.1 Phormidium nigroviride PCC 7112 | reverse complement strand
AGGCCGTCCGGCCCCGCCTTCTCGGCCACCGCCGCCACCGAACTGGCCAGCCAGCCCTCCGCCGCCGGCCGCTGGCGCAGGGACCGGACCCGGTGCACCTGCTCGGCGACGTTGGCCAGGTGGAAATAGGCCGAGAACGCCCGCACCAGCGCGGCCGCCTCCTCGGTCGGCAACTCGGCCAACAGCGCCCGCACCTGATCCCGGGCGTCGTTGCGGTCCTCGACCTTGGCTGCTTCCTTGCTCTGCTTGGTCAGCGCTCGCACCTGCTCGACGAGGTCGAGCAGGTGATCGCCGTGCTGGCGGACCAGGGTGTCGCCCAGCAGTTCGCCGACCCGCCGCACATCGCGGCGAAGCTCGGTGTCGTCGTCGCCGAGCGGAGCCTCGACCGGTTCATCAGAGAATGTGCGCACCATCACTCGTCAATCGTCTCCTATCCACTAGATGGGATCAGAGGGGCTCCCAGCGGGGCTGCACAGCTAGCAAGATCACTCTGCGTGGTGTCTCAGTGACGCAACGAATTTGTTTTATCGATAAGCCAAAACGCGGCCATAGACAATGCCTACATTGGACTTCCCAACACGGTCTTCACCAGCTATAAACAAGTGGCCAGATCGTGAACAGAACGTCGCTGGGGGGTGGCGTTCAGGCTGCGAGCGAGAGTTTCTGTCGTGTCGAACCAAGCGATCGGGCGAGCATGGACCTGCTCGGGTGCACTGCACGTCGAGCAGACAACGGGGGAAACATGACATTGCAACAGAACGCCGACACCGTGGTGCCGGTCGAACTGGACGTAGCTCGAGAATCGATCAGGCCCGGCCCCGCGCCGTCGGCGTTGGGTCGACCGCGCCAGGTTCAGAAGACATCGCCGACCCAACGCAGTAACTGGTTCAAGCGCTACCGTGCGGGCCTGGTCGTGATCGACCTGCTGGCTGCGGCGGCCGCGGTGCTGACGTCGTTCGTGTCGCGGTTCGGCTTCGTCGACCACAGCGCCGGGGTCCGGTTCTACCTGGCCGTCACGGTGCTGGCGCCGTTCTGCTGGGTGCTGGCCGTCGCGGCGAACCGGGTATACGAGTACCGCTTCGTCGGTGTCGGCGCGGCCGAGTTCCGACGACTGTCCCAAGCCTTCCTGCAGCTGACCGCCCTGGTCAGCTTCGTGTCGTTCGTGACGAAGGCCGAGCTGGCGCGCGGGTTCGTGCTGCTGGCCCTGCCATTGGCGCTGGCGCTGAGCAGCATCGGCCGGTTCAGTGCTCGCAAGTGGCTGCACCGGCAGCGGGTCCACGGCCGGGCGCTGAACTCGGTGCTGGTCGTCGGCGACGCCACCGCGATCGAGGGCTTCACCGCCATGGTGCGGCGTGACCCGTATGCCGGTCTCACCGTGAGCGGTGCCTGCCTGCCCACCGAGTTGCTGCTCGACCAGCCCACCGTCAGCCGATTGATCGAACTGGACGTCCCGCTGCTCGGTGACGTCGACTCGGTCCGGATGGCGGTCACCTCCAGCGGTGCCAGCATCGTCGCCGTGGTCTCTTCCGGCGTGCTGGGTCCGGACAAGCTGCGGTGGATCAGCTGGCAGCTCGAAGGCATGTCCACCGAGCTCGTCGTGTCGCCCGGCCTGACCGAGGTCGCGGGACCGCGGCTGCACATCCGCCCGGTGGCGGGTCTGCCGCTACTGCACGTCGAGGAACCCGAGTTCAGCGGTTTTCGCCGGATCCTCAAGGGCGCCTTCGACCGCATCGTCGCCGCGGTGGCGCTGTTGCTGATCTCGCCCCTGATGATCGCGCTGGCGTTGCTGGTGCGTTGCACGTCCACCGGCCCGGCCTTCTTCCGGCAGACCCGGGTGGGTCGCGACGGCAGCCGGTTCCGGATGATCAAGTTCCGCTCGATGTACGTCGACGCCGAGGACCGGCTGGCTGAGCTCACGGCCTCCAGCGACCATGGCGACGGCGTGCTGTTCAAGATGCGCAACGACCCGCGGATCACCGCCACCGGCCGGTTCTTGCGCAAGTACTCCCTGGACGAGCTGCCGCAGCTGTTCAACGTCCTGTTGGGTTCGATGTCCCTGGTCGGACCGCGGCCGCCGCTGCCCAACGAGGTCGCCCGCTACGAGGCGCACGTGCACCGCCGGTTGCTCGTGAAGCCGGGCGTCACGGGCCTGTGGCAGGTCAGTGGACGCAGCGACCTGAGCTGGGAGGAATCCGTCCGGCTGGATCTGCGCTACGTCGAGAACTGGTCGCTGACCGAGGATCTGATGATCCTGTGGAAGACCGCGCGCGCCGTCCGGGCCGGCTCCGGCGCCTACTGATCGCAGCGCCCGGACGTATGTTGTCCCTTGGCCTGAAGATCAGCGACAGCAGTACGAGGACGACATGCGGATAGCAATGGTTGGCACCCGCGGTGTGCCGGCGCGATACGGCGGCTTCGAGACCTGCATCGAAGAGGTCGGCCGCCGGTTGGCCGATCGCGGACACGAGGTCCGGGTGTACTGCCGGTCCGCCGAACCACTGCCGCCGACGTACCTGGGCATGCGCCTGGTCCGGCTGCCGGCACTGAAGAAGAAGTCGCTGGAGACGCTCAGCCACACCGCGCTGTCGGTCGGCCATCTGGTGCGACACCGAACCGATGCCGCACTGGTTTTCAACTCTGCCAACTCGGTGTTCCTGCCTGCCCTGCGTGGCCGCCGGATTCCGGTCGCGACCCACGTCGACGGACTGGAGTGGAAGCGGGCCAAATGGGGTGACGCCGGGCGTCGCTACTACCGCTCGGCCGAGGCACTGGCCGTCCGCTGGTCAGATGCGCTGATCGCCGACGCCCAGGGCATCGCCGACTACTACACCGAGGAATTCCACGCGCCGAGCGAGCTGATCAGCTACGGCGCGCCGATCATCACCGACGCCGGCTCGGATCGACTGGCCGAACTCGGGCTGCAGCCGAGGGGATTCCACCTGGTCGTGGCCCGGTTCGAGCCCGAGAACCATGTGGCCGAGATCGTCGAGGGCTACGCCGCGAGCACAGCGTCCAAGCCGCTGGTGGTGGTGGGCTCGGCCCCCTACGCCGACGAGTACACCGCCCGGATCCGAGCGGCCGCCAACGACAACGTCATCCTCATCGGCGCGGTGTGGGACCAGGATCAGCTCAACCAGCTCTACGCCAACTGTGTGACCTACCTGCACGGGCACTCGGTGGGCGGTACCAATCCGTCGTTGCTGCGAGCCATGGGTGTCGGTGCGGCCACGATCGCCTTCGATGTGCCGTTCAACCGCGAGGTGCTGCTCGACTCCGGCGCATTCTTCAGTGACCCGGCCTCGCTGGCCTCGGAATTGGCTGCCGCCGAGGCTGATCTCGACAGCACCGAAAAGCGAGGTGACGCCTCTCGTAAACGGGCCGAAACGTATGACTGGGACGATGTGGCCGAGCATTACGAAAATCTGTGCCAGCGTCTGGTCGATCGGGACTTTCCCCGGAGACGGCCATCCGGGCGACGGCACGATGGTAAAGTCCGTGCGTAGTTTTGGAAATGTCTGATCAGTCGGCTGCGAACGTTCAGTTAAGACGATCAGGATAAATCGGGGGGCGACACAATGATCAGGGGCTACTTGGTCGGGGATTTCGACTTGTTCAACGTCGGTGATCTCGATGTGGTCGCGCAGGCTCGACAGCAATGCGATCGGTTGAGCGTCGGAGTGCTGTCCGACGAGGACTTCCAGTTGTGTCACGGCCAGCCGCCGGTGGTACCGCTGGACGAGCGGCTCGAGATCGTGCGCAACCTCCGCGGCGTCGACGCGGCGGACGTGTTCCTCGGCGCGGTGGTCCCCGGCGCCACGGCCGAACCGGATTACGACCTGGTGTTCGCCGACGTCCGGTACGCCGGTTCACCGTGGACCACCGGCGCCGTTCCGATCGTTGCGTTGTCACCACTGCGCCGCACCGGCTCCGAGGTGTTGCGGCACTACCTCGGCCGGCACGGCGAGATCGCCGAAGCCTCGTGAGCGTGCCGATCGGCCGGGTCGGTTATGTGCCCGGGGCCTGGGACATGTTCCACATCGGCCATCTGAACATCCTCAAGCGTGCGGCCGCCCAATGCGACCACCTGATCGTCGGTGTGGTCACCGATGAGGTGCTGGAGTCGGCCAAGGGTAAGAGTCCGATGGTGCCGCTGGCCGAGCGCCTGGAGATCGTGGCCAGCATGGCCATGGTGGATCGGGCCGTCGTCGATACCTCCAGCGACAAGCTGGTCATGTGGCGCGAGCTCGGTTTCGACGTTCTGTTCAAGGGCGATGACTGGCGGGGCACCCCTAAGGGAGACAAGCTCGAGGCCGATCTGGAATCGGTGGGCGTGGACCTCGTCTATTTCCCATACACTGGCCACACATCAAGCACGGCACTGCGCCGCATCCTGATCGGCTGAGCCTGCCGGCTCGGGTCGCAGTTCAGCAGTTGCCCGCAAACAGCAAGGAGACCCATGCCCACCCGAGGATCGCTCCGTAAGTCGCCTGCGATTGCGGGCGCCGTGGCGATCCTGGTGCTGGTATCGGCGTGCTCCCACGGATCTGGACACGACAGCGCCACCGGCTCGACGCCGGCCAGCACGCCGGTCGCCTCGTCGTCGACCGGTGTCACCTCGGCGGCGCCCAGCTCCACCGCGACTCCTGCTTCCACCGGCTCCGGCTCGGGTGGCAAGTCCGGCTCGCCGGCCACGGCGGTCATCCCGTCCGTCGCGGTCAGCACCAAGGCTCCGGTGTCGTTCTCCGAGCCCGGCGACTTCGGCGGTGGGGTCACGGTCAAAGTTGTCAAGACCGCAGACCAGACCTCCACCGACACCGGACCCGGCAGCATCCAGGGACAGGCGGTCGTCGCCTTCACGCTGGAATTCACCAACCGGTCCAGCCAGCCGCTGCCGGTCAACACGGTCAACGTCACCGCCACCTATGGCAAGGCCCAGACCCCGGCCAGCCCGGCCAACGCCAGCACCGACACACCGCTGTCAGGCACGATCAAGCCCGGCGCGTCCGCGACCGGCGTGTATGCGTTCGCGATCCCGAAGTCAGCTCGCGCCGACGTCTCGTTGCAGCTCTGGTACGCCCAGGGCAAGCCGGTCGTCGTCTTCGCCGGCACCGTCTCCTAGCTCGGCCGTCCCGGGCGAATGGATCCGGGATCTGGCCTTCACGGCTGATGCTCAGGTAATTCACCGCGAGTGCCGTCAGTGACTCGGCAAATGCATTCAGTAACTCCTAATTACTCCCCGCATTCGTACAGTTACTTTCCGTTTTGCATTTCCGGATTTAGATTGGCGGCGCGGGTTAATTTCGCCGCCGACTCGCTTGTAAAGCGGGCATGAGCTAGCATTTTCATAATGCGCTGATGCCGGTTGCAGCGTCACTAAACGGGGGAACAAAAATGATGGTTGGTCTGACGCGCGCGTCGAGGCGCATTCGCGCCGCGATCGTCGCAGCCACACTGGTGGTGAGTGGCCTGAGTGTCATCGCCCTATCCGCAAATGTCGCAGTTGCCGACACCCAGCCCGCGGCCGGTACGCCAGTCACAACGACGGCCGACGCGCTGCCCACGGTGCAGCAGAACGGCGTCGTCTGGGCCGAGGTGACGGTCGGCAACACCGTTTACGCGACGGGCAGTTTCTCCCAGACCTACCCGGCCAACGCCGCCAAGACCGCGGCCAACGCGACGGCGCGGGGCAACCTGCTCGCCTTCGACATCCGCACCGGCAACCTGATCACCGGCTTCAACCACACCCTGAACGCGCAGGGGCTGGCCATCACCGCCTCGCCTGACGGCAGCCGGGTCTACGTGGCCGGCGACTTCACCACGGTGGACGGCGTCACCCACAACCACATCGTCGCCTTCGACACCGCGACCGGAAACGTGGCGACGGCCTTCGCCGCCAGCATCTCCAACAAGGTGAACGCGGTCGTCGCCACCAACTCCACCGTCTACGCCGGTGGCAACTTCTTCTCGGCCAACGGTGTCACCCGGACCCGGCTCGCGGCCTTCCAGTCCAGCAACGGTGGGCTGCTTGCGTGGGCGCCCAAGGCCGATGACAACTTCGTCAGCGCCCTCGTGCTCACCCCGGACCAGAGCCGGGTCGTGATCGGTGGCCGGTTCGCCACGATCAACAGCGTGCCGACCTATGGCCTCGGTCTGGTCGATGCGACGGGCGGCACCACGGTCTACCCGTTCGCGATGAACCAGGTCGTGCAGGACTACGGCAGCAAGTGCGGCATCCTCAGCCTGTCCACCGACGGCGTCAACGTCTACGGTTCCGGCTTCGCCTTCGGCTGCGGCAACTTCGAGGGCACCTTTGCCGCCAACCCGATGACGGGCGCGGTCGTCTGGGTCTCGGACTGCCACGGTGACACCTATGGCACCTTCTCCACCGGCCAGGTCCTCTACTCGGTCAGCCACGCCCACGAGTGCTCAGAGATCGGGGAGTTCCCGGACACCAACCCGCGGGTCTGGCACCACGCCCTGGCCGAGACCGTCGCACCGCTGACCACCAACATCGGCCCTGACTCCTACGGCTGGAACTACAACGGCGTGCCGGCCCCCGGCCTGCTGCACTGGTACCCGGACCTCGGCATCGGCAGCGTCACCGGTCAGGCCCAGGCGGCGTGGTCGGTCACCGGTAACAGCCAGTACATCGCGCTCGGCGGCGAATTCCCGTCGGTCAACGGCAACGGCAACCAGACCGGTCTGGTCCGGTTCGCGGTGCCAGGCGTCGCCCCGGACAAGAACGCCCCGAACGCGTCGACCACCTTGACGCCCAAGGCCATCTCGTTCACCTCGGGCACCGCCCGGGTCGCCTGGCAGGCCACCTGGGACCGCGACAACGCCAACCTGACCTACAACGTGTACCGCGACGGCGGCACCACGCCGGTCTTCACCGCGACGCAGGCCTCGGTGTTCTGGAAGCTGCCGGCGATGGGCTTCATCGATCGCGGCCTGGTGCCGGGTTCCAAACACACCTATCAGGTCAAGGTCACCGACCCCGACAACAACACCACGTCCTCCGCGACCTCGAGCGTGACGATCTCGGCGAGCAACCCGAGCACCTACGTCACCGATGTGCAAGGCGATGGTGCCAGTGATTTCTGGCGCTTCGACGAGGCCGCCGGCAACCCGAGCGTCTATGACTGGACCGGCTTCTCCGACCTCGCGACCGGCACCGGGCTCACCCGGGGTGTCGCCGGCGCGACCAACGATTCCGACGCCGCCACCAGCTTCGACGGCACCGCGAACGGTGGCGCAGCGACCCAGTCGGCCATCACCGGCCCGAACACCTTCACCCTGGAGACCTGGATCAACACCACCACGACCAGTGGCGGCAAGATCATCGGCTTCGGTGACCAGCCGGTCGGCGGCACCAGCGGCAGCTACGACCGACACGTCTACATGGACAACGCCGGCCACATCATCTTCGGCGTCTACAACAACGGCGTGAACACCGTCAGCTCCAACGGCACGTACAACGACGGCCAGTACCACCAGATCGTGGCCTCGTTGTCCGGTGCGGGCATGGTGCTCTACATCGACGGTAAGAAGGTCGGCAGCAACCAGGGCACCACCAGCGGTCAGCCGTACAGCGGTTACTGGCGGATCGGTGGCGACAACCTCGGTGGTTGGCCGTCACAGCCGGCAAGCAACAACTTCGCCGGCACCATCGACGACACCGCGATCTACCCGACCGCGCTGAGCTTGACCCAGGTGCAGAAGCATTACCTCGACTCCGGCCGGACGCTCAACATCCCGCCGGCCCCGACGGACAGGTACGGCAAGGCCGTCTACGCCGACTCGCCGGACCTGTACTGGCGGCTCGACGAGAACGGCGGCCCGACCGCCAAGGACGCCTCGCCCAACGGCGACGACGGGATCTACAACCAGATCGCCGGCTACCAGACGCCGAGCAACGTCACCGGGTCGAACGGCACCGGCGTCACGCTTGACGGCGCGTCCAGCCAGATCGACTCCAGCCAGTCGGTGAGCAACCCGACGGTCTACTCCGAGGAGTTGTGGTTCAACACCACCACGACCCGAGGCGGCAAGCTGATCGGGTTCGGAGACAACCAGGTCGGCAGCAGCAACAACTACGACCGGCACGTCTGGATGCTCAACTCCGGCCAGTTGGAGTTCGGTACCTACACCGGCCAGACCAACACGATCACCTCCGCCGGCAGCTACAACGACGGCAACTGGCACCAGCTGGTCGCCACCCAGGGACCGGCCGGCATGGTGCTCTACGTCGACGGCAAGTCCGTCGGCACGAATCCGACCACCGGCGCCCAGTCCTACACCGGGTACTGGAAGGTCGGCGGCGACGTCACCTGGGGTGGCTCGGACAGCTGGTACTTCGCCGGTGCGGTGGACGAGGTCGCGGTGTACTCCAGCGCGTTGACCGCAGCCCAGGTGCTCACGCACTACAAGGCCAGCAACATCAACATCGCGCCGACCGCATCGTTCACCACGGCCTGCAACGGGCTGACCTGCACCTTCGATGCCTCGGCGTCCGCGGATGCCGATGGCACCGTGGTCGGCTATGCCTGGAACTTCGGCGATGGCAGCACCGGCAGTGGCGTCACGGCGAGCCACACCTACGCGGCGGCCGGTTCGGTCTCCCCGTCGCTGGTCGTCACCGATGACGGCGGCGCGACCGCGACGACGGCCCGGACGATCAACATCAAGGCCGCGCCCGCGGACGCCTACGGCAAGTCCGTGCTGGTCGATGGACCGGCACTGTTCTGGCGGCTCGACGAGACCGGCGGCAGCACTGCCACCGATGCCTCGGTCAACAACGCCAACGGCATGTACAGCGGTGGCGTCGGCTACCGGACGCCCGGTGCCACCAGCGGCGGCTACGGCGTGACCGTCGACGGCTCGAGCGGCTTGATCAGTTCACAGCAGCCCACGACGGGCCCGAGCGTGTTCACCGAGGAACTCTGGTTCAACACCACGAGCACCAACGGCGGCAAGCTCATGGGCTTCGGTGACGCCCAGACCGGCAACAGCAGCAACTACGACCGGCACATCTGGATGGACGGCGACGGCACGCTGCACTTCGGCACCTGGACCGGCAATGCCAACGTGGTGAGCTCGGGACCGGGCTACAACGACGGCAAGTGGCACCAGGTCGCGGGCAGCATCGGCGCGAACGGCATGGTCCTGTACGTCGACGGTGCCCAGGTCGACACCAACGCCAACACCGGCTCGCAGCCCTACACCGGCTACTGGCGGGTGGGCGGCGACACCTCGTGGGGTGGCAACCCCTACTTCGCCGGTTCGGTCGACGAGGCCGCGGTGTACCCGACGGTGCTCTCGGCCGCTCGGATCGCCGCGCACTACGCGAACAGCGGCAACATCAACCAGCCGCCGACGGCAGCCTTCACCCCGAGCTGCACCAACCTGGACTGCAGCTTCGACGGCAGTGCTTCCGCCGATCCGGATGGCACTATCGCCTCCTACGCCTGGGACTTCGGTGACGGTTCGACCGGTACCGGGGCCAAGCCGGCGCACAGCTACGCGGCGGCGGGGACGTACCCGGTCACGCTGACGGTGACCGACAACCAGGGCGCTACCAGCACGGCAAACCACTCCGTCACGGTGACGGCGCCGGTCCCGGCCAACCAGGCCCCGACCGCGGCGTTCACCCCGGCCTGCACCAACCTGAGCTGCAGCTTCGACGGCAGTGCTTCCGCCGATCCGGACGGCACTATCGCCTCCTACGCCTGGGACTTCGGTGACGGTTCGACCGGTACCGGGGCCAAGCCGGCGCACAGTTACGCGGCGGCGGGGACGTACCCGGTGATGCTGACGGTGACCGACAACCAGGGCGCCACCGGATCGGTGTCTCACTCGGTGACGGTGACCGTGCCGGTGAACCAGGCTCCGACGGCAGCCTTCACGCCCACCTGCTCGAACCTGAGCTGCAGCTTCGATGGCAGTGCTTCCGCCGATCCGGACGGCACTATCGCCTCCTACGCCTGGGACTTCGGTGACGGTTCGACCGGTACCGGGGCCAAGCCGGCGCACAGCTACGCGGCGGCGGGGACGTACCCGGTGATGCTGACGGTGACCGACAATCAGGGCGCCACCGGCACGACCTCGCAGCCGGTCACGGTGACTGCCCCGGTGAATCAGCCGCCGACGGCAGCCTTCACGCCCACCTGCTCGAACCTGGACTGCAGCTTCGACGGCAGTGCCTCCGCCGATCCGGACGGCACCATCGCCTCCTACGCCTGGAACTTCGGCGACACGGTCACCGCGACCGGCGTGACCGCCAGCCACAGCTTCACGGTGGCCGGTTCGCAGACCGTGACGCTGACGGTCACCGACAACGGGGGCAAGACAGCCACGGTGAGCAAGACCTTCACCGTGACCGCGCCGAGCACCACGTTCGTCAGCGATGCGTTCAACCGAACGGTCGCCAGCGGACTCGGCACCGCCGATCTGGGTGGAGCGTGGACGTCCATCGCCTCGGCAGCCAACCTGTCGGTCGGCAGTGGGGTGGCCAAGTTCAACATGGCCACCACCACGTCGGCGCCGGGTGCTTACCTGGGCGGTGTGTCCTCCAGCGATTCCGACATCACGGTGACGATGAGCTCGAACAAGGCCGGCACCGGTAACGGCATCTACGTCTACGTGATCGGCCGACGCACCGGCACCAACAACGAGTACCGGGCCCGGTTGCGGCTCCTGTCCACCGGGGCCGTGGCGGAGTCGATCACCAAGCTGGCGGGCACGGCGACCGAAAGTCTGGTCACCTCGGAGCAGACCGTTCCCGGCTTGGGCACCTACACCCCGGGCGATCAGCTCAACGTCCGCTTCGTGGTCACCGGCACCGGCACCACGTCACTGAAGTTGAAGGTCTGGAAGGTCGGAACCACCGAACCGGTGGCATTCCAGCAGACGGCCAGCGACACCACCGCGTCGCTGCAGGCCCCCGGCGCGATCGGCCTGAGCACCTATCTCTCCGGTAGCGCCACGAACGCCCCGGTGTTGATGAGCGCGATGAACCTGAGCGCCAAGCACACCAACTGATCAAGAGCCCGATCGCATCCGGGTGTGTCGCGAGCGTCGCGGCACACCCGGCTGCCGTCTAAACACATGTGAAGCGGCGAGTGGCACACTCATTCGAACCTGAGGTGCGCACACCCCACAGCAACAGATTGGCGCAAGCATGGCCACGCACGTCGAAGACCCTGAGTCCGGAACCGCACCCACCGTCGCCGAGACGATCCGCCGGCTGCGTGCGCATCAGAAGAATGCCAAGGGCGCGCCGGCGTACTCCCGCTTCGTGAACCGCAAGGCCGGCCGTGTCCTGGCCGCGGTGGCATTTCGCCTGGGCCTGCGGCCCAACCAGGTGACCGCCATCAGCGGGGTCTTCTCGTTCGTCGGTATCGCCCTGCTCGCCCTGGTGCGCCCGAGCGTGCCGCTCGGCATCGTGATCTTCCTGTGCCTCGCGCTCGGCTACGCCTTCGATTCGGCCGACGGGCAACTGGCCCGGCTGCGTGGCGGTGGTTCGGTTGCGGGGGAGTGGCTCGACCACATGATCGACTGCGCCAAGATCTCCAGCCTGCATCTGGCCGTGGCGATCTCCTGGTACCGCTACGGCAGCCCGTCCCAGCGCGGCTTGTTGCTGGTCCCGTTGGGCTTCGCCGTGGTGGCCGCAGTGTCGTTCTTCGGCATGATCCTCAATGAGAAGCTGCGCCAGGTCCGAGGGCTGCCGCGCTCCGGCACCGGGGCGCCGTCCACCCTCCGCTCGCTGATGGTGATCCCGACCGACTACGGCGTGCTCTGCGTGGCGTTCGCCCTGCTCGGGGGCCGGCTGCCGTTCCAGATCGTGTACTGCTTCCTCGCGGCGGCCAGCGCCGGCTACCTGCTGCTGGCCGCGCCGAAGTGGTTCCGTGAGATGGCCGCGATCGACGCCGCCGCCACCACCTCGCCATGACGGCCGAGCAGCACGTGATCAGCCGGGGGCCGGTCCGGCTGGACTCGCTCACCGGGCTGCGCTTTCTGGCCGCGATCCTGGTGGTCGTGCACCACACCGTGGCCAACGACGTGCATCACCACGGACTGGTCGCGCTGCCGCTGCTACGGCCGTTGGCCACGCTGGGCTACACCGGCGTGACGTTCTTCTTCGTCCTGTCCGGCTTCGTGTTGACGTGGTCCTGGGTGCCCGGCCGCCGGGACCGGGACTTCTGGGTCCGCCGGGTCGCTCGGGTGTACCCGCTGCATCTGGCCGGCTGGGCGGTCTCGATACCGGTACTGATGAGCACCAACACCGCGATCGGATTCCTGCCGGCGGTGCTGAGCCTGTTCCTGCTGCAGTCCTGGTCGACCTCGTCCGGTATCGCCTTCGGCATGAACGGCCTGTCCTGGTCGCTGTCGTGCGAGGCGTTCTTCTATCTGGCGTTCCCGTTCCTGATCCGGCGGCTGGCCGATCGCTCCGATCGCAGCTTGCGTCGCATCATCGGCGGCTGCGTGGTGCTGCTTGCCGCCGTGCCGTCCGCCGTCTACGTCATCGGCGGGAAGTCCTCGATCGCCTTCCTCTATTACTTCCCGGCCTACCGGGTCCTGGAGTTCGTCATCGGGATTTGCCTGGCCCTGATCGTCTCGCGGGGCTGGCGTCCGTCGCTGCCGACCTGGATCGGGCCGGCCGCGATCGTGGTCAGCCTGCTGATCACCATCGGCCTCAGCCGTGGCTACGCCCATTCCGGTGGTGGTGCGGCCCTGCCGCGGGCGCTCGGATCATTCGTGATGTTGCCCGGCTATGCGCTGGCGATCGCCGCCGGAGCGATCAACGATGTCCGCGGCCGCCGTTCGTGGCTGGCCTCGACCTGGATGGTCAAACTCGGCACCTGGTCCTTCGCCCTCTACATGTCGCACCTACTGTTCATCACCGGCATCGAGTCGGCCGTCGGCGCTTCCAAGGTCTACACCGGCCTGGCCGGGTACGCCGTGCTGGCCGGCATCGCACTCTGCGCTGTAACCATTTCCGCCGCCGTCTTCACCTGGATCGAACGGCCGGCGGAGCGGTTTATCCGTCAACGGTTCTCCTCGCGCAGCCGCTCAAGCGCTACCTGACCCCTCCGAGGCCCCGTTTTACGCGCCTCCGGACCAAGATCAATAGGCAAAATACACTGTGGCCTTGGTCACATCGGCGTGCCTGCGATCCGGTTCAGGCCGCTTTCCTGACGCCTCGCACACGACCGGGGTCCGGGTCAACTCCTGCGACGCCGAAAAACGGCAATGCGGTGAAATCTGCGCGTCCACAGAACGGGCGATTCACCAAGGTGAGGCGAGCGTGGGTTTTAGTTACGCTGAGTGTTAAGAAGAAGTTGCTGAGAACGCTCGTCGCCACCATGTCCGGCTGCCGCCCGGCCACAGCCGGGCGTTCGGTGAAGGTGAGGCGCACTGGGCGAAAGGTGCTACGAACTCGTCACGTTGGGTACTTTACTGCCGACTGTAAGGCGTCAGGGTCGAGCAAGAGTTCCGTCACGAGGGAGAACAAATGCGCAGCGAGGATCGGCAGGATGCCGTCACCGTCCGTAGTCAGAGCCACGTCAGGTCAGGTCAGGGCGGTACCAGCGGAGCGCACCGATCCACGCAGGCAACGGCTGCGGGCCGGCATCACCGGTCAGATTCCGGCCGACGTCTGACGCCGAAGAAGACGGCCGCCCTGGCCGCCGGCGTCGCGATGGTGGTCAGTGGGTCGGTCCTGGCCCTGGACAGCGCCGGAAACGCCACGCCCCAGGCCAACCTCACCGTCCTTGCCTCCGACGCCATGAATCGCACCCTCGCGGTCGGTCTCGGTAGCGCCGACCGTGGTGGCGCCTACGCCCTGTCCAACCCCACTCGGACCGCCGTGTCAGGTGGCGTCGGCCGCCTGACCATGGCGGCTCCCGGCGTCGCCGTCGAGGCTGCGCTGCCGGTCTCTTCGGCCGATGTGCGGATGCGGGCGACCTTCGCCGTCAACACCGTGCCGAACGCCGGTGGCGGCGTCTACCTCGAGCAGGAGCTGCGACGGGTGTCCGCCGGCTCGACCTATCGCTCGCGCATCCGGATCCTGCCGGGCGGCAAGGCCACCCTCGGCTTCAGCGAGGTCATCGCCGGTGGCGAGCACCTGCTCGGCGGCGAGAAGACACTGCCGTTCACCATCGCCGCCGGCCAGCACTTCGTCCTGGAGTCCGAGGTGACGGGCACGAACCCGGTCCAGCTCAGCTCTCGGGCCTGGCTCGTCGGGCAGCAAGCCCCCGACTTCGTGCAGACCTACAGCGACTCCGCCTCGACCCGGCTGACCGCGGCCGCCGGCGTCGGCGTCTGGACCTATCTCTCCGGCGCGGCCAACCGCGGCGTCATCTCCACCATCGACGACCTGGCCGTGTGGCACGTCACCTACACCACCGTGACGCCACCGAGCTCGTCGGCTTCGTGCACGCCGTCTGGGACGGAGGTCGTCACGCGTTCCTGCTCCACCGACCTCGACGCCGCCGACGCCGCCGGCCCCGCCGGTCGGCAGCGATCCGACGACCGCCGGCTCGGCCCCGGTCGGTAGCACCGCCTACCCGATCCCGGCCGGTGCGCTCTACGTCGCGCCCACCGGAGACGACTCCGCCGCCGGCAACGCCGGCCAGCCGCTGCGGACCATCGCTCGTGCTATTGCGGTCGCGCAGAGCGGCCAGACCATCGTGCTTCGGGGCGGCCTCTACCACGAGACCGTCGAGGTCCCGTCCAACAAGACGCTGACCATTCAGTCCTACCCGCATGAGGCGGCTTGGCTCGAGGGCCGCAGCGAGGTCAACGGCTGGACGAAGTCCGGTTCGACCTGGGTGCACAGCGGCTGGACCACGCAGTTCGACTCGACCGCCGGTTACAACGCCGCGCAGGGGGCCAACACCTCGGCCGGCTGGGGCTTCGTCAACCCGGCCTACCCGATGGCTTCGCACCCGGACCAGGTCTGGATCGGTGACACCCCGCTGAAGCAGGTGGCGGCCGGGTCCTCGGTCGGCGCCGGACAGTTCGCGGTCGACTACGACGCCAGGACGATCACGGTCGGCTCGGACCCCAACGCCGCCACCACCCGCGCCAGCGACCTGCCGCTCGCCCTGACCGTCCGGTCGGCGCATTCGGTCATCCGCGGCATCGGTGTCCGCGGCTACGGCACTCCGATTCCGAACCTGGGCACCGTCCGGATGATCGGCGTCGGTGACACGATGGAGAACGTCGACGTCACCGGGACCGCATCGACCGGGGTGGCAGCGATCGGCACCGGGCAGACCTACCGGCACATCTCCCTGCTGGACAACGGAATGCTCGGCATGGTCGGCAACTACGCCGATGGCCTGGTCATCGACTCCGTGCTGGCCGAGGGCAACAACGCCGAGCACTTCAACGGCGCTCCGGTCGCCGGCGGTATCAAGATCACCCGAACCCGAGGCATCTCGGTGACGAACAGCGTCTCGCGTGACAACCTGGCCACCGGCCTCTGGTTCGACGAGTCCTGCTACAACGTCATCGCCGCCAACAACGACCTGATCGGCAACGGCAGCCACGGGCTCTCGCTCGAGATCTCGGACACCGCGAAGATCATGAACAACATGGTCACCGGCAATGCCAATGACGGCCTGAAGATCAACGACTCGGCCAACGTCGCGATCTGGAACAACACCATCGGCGGAAACGGCCGCGGCATCGAACTGGTCCAGGACAAGCGTCGGGGTGCCAACCTGTCCGACCCGGGCCACGACCCGCGTCAGCAGTTGCCGGACCCGACCGAGACCTGGCTCGTCGGCAACGTCACGATCGCCAACAACATCATCGCCGAAGGTCGTGACTACTCCGTCTACGCCCGCGACTACACCGGCGACCGGGCGGCCAGCGGCATGAACCTGGTGTTCAAGGGCAACGCCTGGCAGACCCCGGGCGGCGGCCAGCCGGCCCAGATCGTGTGGGGCGGGGCCGGCAGCGCGAACCCGCAGGTGTTCAACACCGTCAAGGAACTGACGTCGGCCACCAAGCTGGGTTCGACCGACGTGACCGAGGCGATCAGCAACTCCCTGACCCGAGGGATGACGGTGAGCGGGAACCCGGCCGCACCGCCTGCGGACGACCAGGTCCAGGCCCGCAGTGCCAACGGCGGCCGGATCGGGGCCTACTGACCGGGCTCGGCTTCAGCAGCTATCCGGTCCGTGTGACCTGCCTTCGGGTGGTTGCACGGACCGGATGCATTTGCTGTGTGTTCAGCGTGAAGATTCTTCCGGTAACCTTTGTTGTCACGTACCTACGTAGGCTGACCTCGACCAGCGAGGTCTGTGCTGGTGCCTTCTAGCAGTTCGGATGCCCGACCCGTTGACCATCTCTGTCCACACCCCACGGGCTGAGGTCGACCTCGGCCCGGAGCGAGCCCGCCACCGGCGAGTGACCAGGCGTCGCTCGCTGGGTAGCGCCATGCCCTGGTTGCCGACCGGAGCCCTGGCCCTGATGGTGGCCAGCGACTACAAGTTCCGGGTTCGGCCGGCCGGCAGTTCGTCGGCTGACTCGTCGGTGCTGCTCGAGATCGCTATCTACGGCCTGGTCGCGGCCTTCCTGATCTGGCGGTTCGCCTCGCCGATCCGGTTGCGACGTCGAATGCCCAGGCCCATGTACTTCGTCAGCGTGTACGTACTGCTGATGATCGCCTCGCTGGTGCAAGCGCCGTCCCGCACCGTGGCCACCGTCCGTGCGGTCGAGATGTCGGTGCTGCTGCTGCTGACCTGGATGGCGGCCAACCGGGGCAGTCGCAAGGCGTTCGCCGACCTGGCCAGCAGCTTTCTGGTCATGGTCGCGGCCTCGGTCTTCCTGGGTCTGGCCATCAAGATGCCGCGGTACCACCTGCAGGAGGGCCGCTTCACCTGGTTGCGGGTCCACCCGGTCGTCTCCGGCGTGTATCTGAGCATTGCCGTCGTCATCGCGGCGTCGATGCTGTTGCAAACGAACTCGCGGCCGGCCCGATCGATCATGCGGGTACCGGTGTGCGTCGTACTGCTCGCGATCGTCGTGAGTGGCTTGCTGGCAACCAAGACGCGGGGCGCAGTCCTCGGTGCGGTGGCTGGTCTGCTGGTGCTGGTCTGGTTCGCCCGCCGTGGTCGCGCCCGGGTGGAGACGGCGACGACGCTGGTCGTGTTCATCGTGCTGATCGCCCTGGCCGGCAGCAGCGTGGTCACTGCCTACCTGGCTCGGGGTGAGTCGACCGCGCAGCTCGCCACGTTGAACTCACGCACCAGCCTGTGGGACCTGGCGCTGAACGCCATCGCGCAGCGGCCACTGTTCGGCTACGGCGTGGGCGCGTCGCACGTGCTCTTCCTGGACCAGACCGGCCTCGGCGGCGCCCACAACGCCTACCTGAACGTGACCGTGGATCTCGGCGTCGTCGGCCTGGTGGTCTGGAGTGCCATCCTGATCACCACCGGAACCACGATCTTCCGTTCGGCGGTTCCCACCGCCGACTTCCGGGTCGAGCGGGCGCTGATGCTCGCACTGCTGGCCTGCCTGCTGGTCAACGGCTTCTCCAACGGCGGCCTGGGCGACGAGTCGAACGTGTCCGCGGACTGGATGTTCCTGCTGGCGGCCTGGAGCACCGTGCGTACGCGTGAGGTTCGCCTGCAGTTAAACTCTCGTCAAGGTTCCGATCCAGACCGACTGGCGTCTGGCCCGGCCGGCACGCCAACCGCCGCGGCGTCCGCCCACGATCCGTTCGCCGTCGTCAAGTAGGAGCAGCTAGTGGAACAGTCAGAGGCCCCCCGGATCTTCGCGTCCTTGTGGCGCTATCGGGTGACGTCTGCCGTGATCGTCATCGTCGCCGTCGTGCTGGCGGGGCTGCTGGGTCTCGTCTCCGGCGGCAAGGCGACCGTCACCGCCCGGATCGCCTTGGAGACCCCCTCCTCACTGGTGTTGACCGGAACCAACGCGGCGACCGAGCCCACGTTCGTCCGCTACGTCTCGCAGCGTGCCATCTTTGCCACCTCGAACCGGGTCCTGACCGAGGCGGCCGCGACGGTCGGCGGTGGCACCACGGCCGACGACCTGCAGTCCACCGTCACGGCCAAGGCCACCACGGCCGGCGAGGCGATCGTCGTGACGGCCACCGCCAGTACCCCGTCGCGCGCGGTCACGATCGCCAATGCGGTGACCCAGGCCTACATCGACCAGTCCCGAACCGACGTGGACGCGGCGCGGGACAAGGCCCTGGCGACGATCGCCGTCAGCCGGGACGCGCTGGTCAAGGCCGGTGCTGGTCGGACCAGCGCCCCGGTGGTGGCTCTGGATGAACAGGTCAGCCAGATCGAGCTCGACGCCTCGCAGTTCGGTGGCGGCGTGTCGTTCGTGAACAACGCGACCACGGCCGCGGCCACCAAGTCCGGCGTGTCGGTGATCGAACTGGCCCTCGGCTTCGTACTCGGCCTCATCATTGCCGGCACCGTCGCCTGGCTGCGGGCCGACAACGATCGCCGGATCGACAACTTTGACGAACTCTCCGACATCCTCGACGCCCCGATGCTCGGCTCGGTGAGTCACGTCGAGGCCGATCGGCGCGGCGACCTGCTCGCGCTCGACAAGGCACCGCAACTGGCTTTCATCCCGGCGATCACCGGCATCCAGGCCCGATTCGGCCGGGGCGTGCTGTTCGTCTCCAGCGCCGGTGCGGGACAGGGCCGGACCACGGCCGCCTTCAACATCGCGGCCGGCCTGGCCCGGACCTCGGCCAAGGTCATCCTCGTCGATGCCTCGCTGGAGACCGCGACCCTGGCCCGGTTCAGCGGGTCCTCGGCCGAGGGCTTCACCAACGTGATCGACGGGACGGTGCAGCTGGCCGCCGCGATCCGGAGCCTGCGCCTGGACGACGAGCACGTCCTCGATCTGCTGCCGGCCGGTGCCGGCGGGGCGTCCGGTCCGAGCACGAGCGTGTCCCGCTCCGCCGCGATCGAACGGGTCATCCTCGAGCTGCGCGACAGCTACGACCTCGTCATCATCGATACCGATCCCGGGATCGCCACCGCCGAATCCACCGCGGTCGCGCGGTACAGCGACGGCGCGCTGATCGTGATCCGCCGAGGTTCCCGGACCCGGGACCTGGTGCATTTCATGGCTCGGCTGCGCCTGTTCGACATCCGTGCGATCGGCTACATCTTCAACGGCTCGGCCGAGTTCCATCGGCACCGGGCCGGCGACGACCAGCAGCGTTCGGTGCCTGAGCCCGTCCTCTCCTCGGCCGAGCCGACTACCTCAGGCACCAGCAGGACCTGAGCCCCCGGCCGGCCCTAGCAGGCACTGAGCCGACGGCCCCAGCAGGCACTGA
>CAZZZW010000036.1:0-19456 GCA_964658795.1 Phormidium nigroviride PCC 7112 | reverse complement strand
CTAGCCGGCCGCTGAAGCTAGCCGGCCGCCGAGGCATGGTCGCGCTCCTGCAACACCCAGGTGTTGCCGTCCGGATCGGCGAAGTCGGCAAAGCTGTTGTAGTCGGCGTGCGCCGGGTCGGCGCCGTCCTGCCAGCCCTGGGCGGTCATGTGCCGGACCGGACTGATCTCGACGCCGCGACCAGCCAGTTCGGCCCGGGTCGCCTCGATATCGGTGACCATCAGGTGCAGTCCACCGACCGAGCCCGGAGATGCGCTGGAGATGCCGACGCCGAACGCGATCGAGCAGCCAGAACCCGGCGGGTCGAGTTGGACGAAGCGGAACTCCTCACCCCCGACGTGATCGACGTGCAAGGCGAAGCCCATCTGATCGGCATAGAACGCCTTGGCCCGGTCGACATCGGTGACCGGCAGCAGCACCAGTTCCAGCTTCATGTCCTGTGTTCCCATTCGCTCCTCGCTCGCCGGCGCCCGCTGCGATGCTGACTCACCTGGGAGGACCCTAGCTGCTGGAACCGGTGCCGTCGCTGAGAATCTGGCCGGGACCTGTCGAGGCTACGTCGACCGATGACGGAGGTGACCACGGACCCCTCGGCCCAGTGCTCGGCCAGCAGCTTCCGCCAGGCGGTCGTGTCGGTCTCGTACGGCCGCTTTCCTGAACCGGTAGCGGTCAGCTGGGCCGGCGGTAGATCAGATCGTGTACGGCCTGTCGAAAGTAGCCGGACTGGTCGCTCCAGAAGTCCGAGTGCCGATGCGCCACCGCGTAGGTGGTATCGCCGTCCGGCAGGTCGAACGTAGGCGGGTCCGGGGCGTGCCATTCCCAGCTCGCCGGTCCGGTCACGTAGGACGTCACCACGTCGGCCGCCGGCACCGACGGGGCCGGTCCCGCCGTGAGCTGGCCGCCGAGATAGTCGGTGTAGCGCCACAGATTGATCCAGCCCGGTCGAGTTTCATTCGGTGCGGTCAGTATCTTCTGCAAATCGTGCAGCCGTTGTGGACCGAAGTACACCGGGAAGTAGCGTCCGTACAACCGCCGGGTCACGTTGCCGAAGGTCAGTAGCCGCACCCCACTCAGGTCGGCCGGCCCGTGTGGCGCGCAGATCGTCAGGTGAAAGATCGCCGCCGAGCTGATCACGCAGCCCTGGCTGTGGGCGGCCAGCACCAGCACCGGCCGCTGCTGGATCCGGCGGTGGTAGTCGATCCTGGTCACCAGGTCGGGCACGGTCCGCTCGGCGTAACAGGGCGCGGCCAGCGGATGCCCGGCCCGCGGCCAGAACGAGGCGATGTCCCAGAGGATGCCCACGGTCTTGCGGGTGGCCGGGACCCGGAACGCGGCCGCGCCGAGAGCGACCAGACCGAGCACGGTCAGCACGGCCAGATAAGCCCCGAGCCCGGTCAGTTGCTGTTTGAAGTCGAAGCCGGACAACTGCCGGACCGGAGGGATCAACCGTCCGGTCAGCGTCGTAGCCCACGCCGCGTGCAGCACGTGATGGCTGAACAGCAACAGCGCGAAGAACAGACCCAACCCGAAACCGCCCAGCCCCAGTAGCCCGAGCGGGACCGGGCCGCGATCGACCAGCTGGCCCAGGAACATGTCTCGCCGGATCTTGCTGGCCCGCTTCGATCGTGCCGGTCCGGGGCTTCGCATCGCGGCATAGTCCCGGCTGGGTGCGGCCGCGATCGAGGCGAGCCGGCCACCGAAGGCGAAGTACCGGACCAGGAACCAGATCAGGAATCCGCCCAGCACCAGCACCGCGAACACAGCGGCCACCACGTAGGCCAGCGACGCCGCCCGGGCCGCCTCGGGAATCCGGAAGGTGGCCACGGTCCGGGTGACCTCCGACAGCCCCGGTTTCACCGATCCGGTCGACAGCCACGCAGCACCGAACAGATAGGCACCGGCCGAGAAGACTGCGGCCAACATCGTTGCGAACACGGCAAAAACGCACCCGACCAGGCCCCACGCTCCCGGCTTGAGCGGTTGCTGATCGACGTGCGCACCGGGCACGTCCCTGGCGGTCAGTCGACCCGGAGCGCGCAGCGCGAGCACTCCGATGACCAGACACAACAGGACGAGGACCACCATGGTGAACAGGAAGAAACCGAGCAGGCTGGCGCCGAAACCGGGCAGCCCGCGGGCCTGGTCGGGTACCCGTTGCGCGGTCAGATAGGCGCTCAGCACGTAGTGGCCCCAGATCAGCCGGACCAGCTGCCCGACGCCGGTCACGAACAGCACCAGCCAGCACAACCCGGACAGCCGCCGGAACGCTCGCCCATCGTTGCGCCCGACGAACCGAGGAAGAGCCAGACAGGTCAGCGAATACAGGGCAATCGCGATCGGCACCAACGACCACCAATGGGTCCGCAGCTCGAACCTCAGCAGTGGGCCGACCGAGGACCAGTGCAGCAGCTCGGGCCGGGTCCGGCCGGCGTCCCACGAGGTCTGGCTCGGGCCCAGCAGGGTCCACTCGATCACTGCGATGCCGACCTGCACGTGCGCCGCCCGGAGCCGACGAATCTGGCTCTGGTTGGACCACATCCAGGGCGAGTCGAGGTTCACCTCGAGCGCGTCCAGGTCCGGGTCCGGTCGGGCACCGGGCTCGTACCGCTCCCTCTCCACGTTCGGACCGATGCTCTCGTACTGGTTCAGGGTGCGTCCGCTGACGAACCAGAGCGCGAACAGAACGAGGGCCGGGACCAGGGTGCCGGTCACCAGGGCGATTCCGAGCGAAACGCCACCATGCCGGGTGCCGGCGGTCCAGGTACCGAAGACCGGGCCGAAGGCCCAATGCGGATTGGCCTTGCCGCAACGACCCGAACTGAGGCACTGCCAGCCGATCAGATCCTGTCCGACGCCCGCCGCGGCCAGCACCATCAGCGCGGTCAGGGCCAGGGCCAGCACCCGGCTCAGGTACCAGATCAGCCAGGTCCCGAGCCGGGACGTGATCAGCGGGCGGGCCCGCGGTATCAGGTTGGCCAGGGTGAAGGGCAGCAGCACCAGCCACAGGGCGCGGCCGGCCGAGCCTGAGGTCAGCCCGCCCCAGTTGTAGCCTTCGAGGTCCGGTGCCCGTTTCTGCTTATGGGCAAAGATATTCGGGGCGTCATCGGTCTGCAGTTCAGGCAGCGTGGGCCGATAGAAACCGGCGATGGCGTTGCCGGCCACCTGCTGCACCTCGTGCCGGTCCAGCAGCGCCTCCGGGGTCGTGCCGGAGACGCCGTGCACCCGGAGTTCCACCGCGTTCAGCCCGACCTCCTCGGCCGATTCCGGATCGAGCCGTAACGCATACCGAACCCGGCGATGTAGACCTGCCCTAGGAGGATTTGGGCTGAAACCTACCGCGCGCGGTCACGGCGAGATAGCCCGGTCAGGACAATTCAGCCAGCGCAGCCGGTGCCGGTGCTGGACAACGTCCGGCCCTTGGGATCGAGCTTGCCGCCCGCATACTCCTGCGGCGGGATCACGTTCCAGTCGGCGTAACCGAGCGCGTACGGGTAGGTCACCAGGGTCGAGCCGTGGCAGGCCTTGAGCGCCCCGGGATTCACGCTGACGCCATTGATCCGGACCTCGTAGTGCAGGTGGTAGTCCGGGCACGGGTCGGTGTAGCCGCTGGTCCCGACGTGCCCGATCACCGTGTTCGGGGTGACCCAGGTGCCCGGTGCGACGGCGAAGTCGTGCAGGTGGACGTAGACCGACTCGACCCCATTGCCGTGATCGACGATCAGCGCGTTCTCGATCGTGCCCGGTCCGCCGCAGTTTCCGCTGCCCTGGCTGGCGATTCGGACCCGACCGGTACCGGCCGCATAGACCGGGGCGCCTGGCTTGTTGTCCACCGTCTCGAAGTCGATCGCCCAGTAGCCGTGATAGTTGTTCTCGCAGTTGTTCTTCACGCAGCCGACCTTCATCGTGCTGCGAAACGGCAGCCACTGCGGATAGCTACCGACCTGGGCCGGCGTCGGCGGCATGCGCACGGCCGCACTGGTCGACGGTACCGAGCTCACCGAAGACGGGGAGCTGGCCTGCGGCGGCGCACTGGACCTCGACGGCGCGGTCGAACTCGGTGCCGGTTTCGACCTGGTCGGCGTCGCCGTCCGGGCTGGCCTCGGCCGGGGCGTGCTCGCGGCCGGCGTCGCGCTGCTCGATGTCGGCGTGACCGAGCTGGGGCTCGCCGCCGGCCGGCGACGGTTGCGGTTCGTCGAGATGGCCACGACCAGCACGACCGCCAGCGCGATCACCAGCACCGCGGTGGGCAGCGCCCATCGCCGCCTGGCCATTGCCGACTCCGATCCGTCGTTGGACCGCGAGCCTAGCCGCCCGGCCTGTGCCGTCCGGCGGGCGAGGAGTTCACCCAGCGTTCGCCTGGCGGCTGCCGGGTTTCCCAGGTCCAGCGATTACAACAGCTACTACGCCCCCTGTCGTTCTTCTGGAGGAGAAGCATGCGTCGAACACTGGCCATCGGAGCTGTACTCGGTACCGCCGCTCTGGCCGCCGGGTTGGTTCCGGCCACCGCCACCGCCCATCCGAGCCGCACCCCGGCTCGGCACGTCCTGCTGTTGTCGATCGACGGTATGCACCAGAGCGACCTGTCCTGGTACGTCGGCACCCACCCGCACTCGACCCTGGCCGAGCTGGTGTCGGACGGCCGCGATTTCAGCCACGCCCAGACCACCTTTCCGTCCGATTCCTTCCCCGGCATGGTCGCCCAGCTGACCGGGGCCGACCCGGGTACGGCCGGGGTCTACTACGACGACACCTACAACCACGCCCTACTGCCGGCCGGGACGTTGGACTGCAGCACCGCGAAACCCGGCACCGAGGTCTCCTGGACCGAGGCTGCCGACCGCTCCCAGAACCCGATCACCCTCGACGCCGGACAGCACTTGCCCGGATCGGCGTTGGCCGCGCTGCCCACGAATACCCTTGACCAAACGCTGCAATCGGCCCCGACCTTGACCAACCAGATCCTCAAGCTGACGCCCAACGCGGCCAGCCTGCTCGATCCCTCAGCGCTGCCGGTCGATCCGGCGACCTGCCTGCCGCTGTACCCACACAGCTATCTGCGCGTGAACACCGTGTTCAACGTGGTCCGCTCAGCCGGCCTGCGCACTGCCTGGTCGGACAAGCATGCGGCCTACGAGATCCTGAACGGCCCGAGCGGAACGGGGGTTCAGGATCTGTTCACGCCCGAGATCAACAGCGTGGCCGACTCGACCGGAGACGACTGGACCACCAACAACGCGCTGACCAAGGAGTACGACAGCTTCAAGGTCGCCGCAATCATCAACGAGATCAACGGATTCGACCACTCCGGCACCCGCAAGGTCGGCACCCCGGCGATCTTCGGGATGAACTTCCAGACCGTCTCGACCGCACAGAAGCTGCCGGTGTCGGACGGACAGCGCGGCGGCTACAACCCCGACGGCACACCCGGACCGCTGCTGCGCAGCGCCCTGGACTACATCAACACCCAGCTCGGATCGATGGAAAGTCGGTTGCGCGCGACCGGCCGGGCCAAGGACACCACGGTGATCCTGTCGGCCAAGCACGGTCAGTCGCCGATCGACCCGAGCGCGCTACGCCGGGTGGACGACGGACCGATCATCGACGCCATCAACGCCGGCTGGGCCGCCTCCCATCCCAAGGCGGCCCCGCTGGTGGCCTTCTCGGTCGACGACGACGGCATGCTGCTGTGGCTGTCGGACCGTTCGACGGCGGCGTTGGACTACGCCAAGAGCTACCTGCTCAGCCATTCCGCCCCGGCCAACACCAGCACCGACCCGAAGGGCGTCTACTCGACCAGCGTGGGGCACTCCGGTCTGACCAAGGTCTACACCGGCGTGGCGGCGGACCAGCTCGTCGGTGCTCGTGCCGGTGACCCGCACGCGCCGGACCTGATCGGCATCGCCCAACACGGCGTGGTCTACACCGGCGGGGTCAAGAAGATCGCCGAGCACGGTGGTGCCGCCGCCGACGACCGGGACGTGCCGTTGGTGGTCAGTGGTGCCGGGGTACGGGCCGGCCGGAACGTCAGCGCGGTGCAGACCGTTCAGATCGCGCCGACCATCCTGGCCCTGCTGGGGCTGGACCCGCGGCAGTTGCAGGGCGTCCGCGCCGACCACACGAAGACCCTGCCGCTGGGCTGATCGTCGGCGTCGGGTGGTCAGTTCCGGGTTCGGGTGGTCAGTTGTCAGCGCCCACTCGGGGATCGGACTGACCACTCGACGCAGCGGTCAGAGGACGCCGGTTCGGTGCAGCCGTCGGCTGATCAGCAGCCCGAGCACGGCCGGCGACCAGAACGTGACCACCCGGAACAGCATGACCTGCTCGACCGCCTGGGCCGGCGACACCCGAGCCGCGATCAGCACCGCCACCAGAGCGGCCTCGGTCGAACCCAGACCGGACGGCACCGGGATGGTGCTGCTCACCGCCGAGGCCAGCAGGTACCCGACGAGCAGACCGCCGGCCGAGACCGCGGGACGGCTGCCCGGCACCATCCACACGGCACAGACGAAGCCACAACCCTGCAACAGCGTGGTTGCCGACGAGGCCAGCATCAGTTGGGCCAGTCGCGAGGGCTGCCGGCAGAGTTGCCACGCGGGCGCGAGCGCTCCCCGCCGGCCACGCAACGCCGTCGACCAGCCGACGCGCCGGGCCAGTACGGCCGCGAAGGCGACCAGTACGCCGGCCGCGAGGGCAACCCACGGCCAGCTTCGCTGCAGCGGCCCGGCCAGGTGCGCGCCGAACGAGGCGATCTGGTGCAGCTCCCGCGTACTGCCGTCGATGCCACCGACCGAGCCGAGGCCGACCACGGTGATCCCGGTGATGAGATCGGCGACCGCACCGAGCAGGGCCAATGTGGCCACCGCGCCGAACGCGGCCGACACCGACATCGACCTACGGCAGAAATAGCGGGCGTTCACCGCGGACCCGCCGAGCCCGGCCGGGGTGACCCGGTTGGCCGCTGCGGCCGCCAACTGGACCATGGTGGCCTCACCCAGCCGGCCCGGCACCGTCATGACCGCTCGGGCGCCCAGGCCGGCCGCCAGGTAGTGCAGGGCCACGCAACAGACCAGGATGGCCGCGAACTGCCAGCGCAGCCGACCGACCTCACCGCCGGCCTCGACCAGAACCGATCGCAGGTCGATGCCGGTGTCGCTGTCGACGGCCAGTATCCCGGCGATGAAGGCGACCACCAGGAACACGAGCCCGAGCAGTACGTAGCGCGGGTCACGTCGACGTGTCTCGGGGCGGCCGGCGACGCCGGTTCCCGAAGCGGCGGCATCGGTGCCGGCGAGCGTGACCGGACCCGCCGTCGTCGCTGCTTCCAGGTCGCTGCTGATGACCGATCACCCCTTCGGTCTCAGCATTTCACCGATCAGTCGCGGGCGGACCGAAATCGTGGCCCTCATACCGGATACCAAGGCCCAGGCTCAGCGACGGGCCACCGATTCGGCCGATTCCATCAGGCTGTGCACGTGGTCGATGACCGCCCCGCCGGTGAGCCAACAACCCGCGATCGCCGCGACGAAAGCGACCGCGATGAACCATTGGTGCTGACGCGGCTGCAGCAGCACCCGGACCCGGGTCACCACATCGGTCTCGGCCGCGGCCAACGCTCCGACCGGGGTCAGGCCGTGCCCGGTCGCCGCCGTGGCCACGGCATGGGCCACCGTCAGCCGATCCCCCACCGCCCGGGCGGCCCGTTCGTCGGCCCAGCGCTCGACGGCCAGATCGATGGCCCGTGACACCGGCCGGACCAGCGGGTTGGCCGCTGCCGCCAGCCGGCCGAGCTGGACGTAGAGGTGGTGGCGATAGTGCAGGTGGGCCTCTTCGTGAGCCAGCACGGCCCGCCGCTGCGGCGCGGTCAGGCCACTGAGCAGTCCGACCGAGACCACGATCTTGCGATGCCGGCCAGGCACCGCGTAGGCGATCAGGCTGCTGTCCTCGAGCAGGACCAGGTCGTCACCGACGGCCTGCAACTGGGCCGCGGCCCGGCTGGTCCGCACCAGTTGCCGGCCCACCCGGCACAGGTGCAGCACGGCCGAACCGAGCAGTACTGCTGCTATCAGTCCGGTGATGACGCCCACCGGGGCGGGCATCGGGATCAGGTGCCGCAGCCGACTCGGCGACCAGTGGTCCAGGCCAATCGCGGGCAGCAACTCCAGGGCGGCCACCAGTGCAGCCAGGCAGAGCAACAGACCGGTGACAAGGGCGACGGTCAGCGCCAGGCCGGTCAGCAGCACAGTGGCGACCGCCGGGGCCACCTGCTGACTGGCCCGCCGGGTCACCGCGGCCGACACGGTGCCGATCGCCAGCGGCACGACCGTCAGCCCGAGCAGCACGGTGCCGATCACTTCTTCTTGCCTGCCTTGGCGTTCTTCGGTGCCGGTGCGACCTCGCCCGGCTCGAGCAGGTCCCGCAGCAAGGACCCCGTCTCGGAGTCGAGGCTGTCCACGAACCGGGACAGCACACTGGCCCGATCCTGGTCGGCGTCGAGCAGCTTGTGCATCTGATGCGCGGTCACGCTGGCCCGGGCGCCCTCGGTGCCGCCGACCAGCTCGTAGGCGTAGGCCCGTCCGCGCGGCGTCCGGCTCAGGGCCTGCTTCTCGTACAACCGGAACAACGTGGTCATGACGGTGGTGTAGGCCAGCTCGTCACCCAATTCGGCCTGGACCTCGGCCGGAGTCATCGCGGTCCCGGCTGCGGCCAGACAGGCTATGACCTCACGTTCGAGGCTGCCGCTGGTGCGGCTGCGTCGGCTGGACATGGCGAACTCCGATCGATCCGGTGGCCCGGTTGCCCGGTGGCTGGGTAGCCGGGTGACCCTCATTCTCTCAGAGATCCCTCACCCGGCAGGCCATCTCACCCGAGCTCACCAGAGATGCTCAGCCGGGGCGCCGCTCGCGATCGGCGAGCGACACCACCGCTCACCCGGCGGCCCCGCGATCGGTCTCCGCCACCGCCATCCGGGCCAGGCCGACGATGGACACCGCCAGCAGCAGGACCAGACCGACCATGATCAGTCCGGTGAACGGGCCGCGGCGTAGTCGCTCGTCGAAGATCAGTACGCCGATGATCACGCTGGCCAGCGGGTCGACGGCAGACATCGCCGGTTGGCTGGCGGTCAACGGCCCGGCCTCATAGGCCAATTGGCACAGGAACAGGCCGGCCGCTCCGACCACGATGACGGCGTAGAGCTGCCAGCTCGCCAACAGCGAACCGAGGCCGCCGGCGTAACGGTCGGTGCAGGTCTTGAGCAGGGCCGCGTTGGCGGCATAGGTGATACCCACCGAGATACCGAGCAGCGTGGCCCGGCCGGCGGCCGGTGGTAGTCGCCGGGCCACCGCGACCAGCCCGAGCGCACCGATCAGGCCGACCGCCCCGGCCACCGCTGCCGGCAGCCGGTCGACACCCTCACCCGCGACCGCGCCCGGCGACGGACCGGCCACAGCCAGGAAGCCGCCGAGCGAACCGGCCAGCAACACGGCCCAGACCAGTTCGGATGCGCGCACGTGGCGGCGGTGGATCGCCCGCAATGCCAGAGCGAAGAGCAGGCCGGTGGCCAGCAACGGCTGCACCACGGCGATGGCACCGAAATGCAGCGCGATCACCTGCAGCACCAGACCGACCAGGTCGGCCACGGTGCCCAGCAGCCAGAGCGGGTGCCGCAGGGTGGCCCGCACGAAGCGCAGCATCGGCCGCGGTCGCAGCGACGGCAGATCCGGTCCGACCGAGGCGCTGCCGTGTTTGAGATTGGTCGAGACCGCAAAGGCGAATGCGCTTGCCAGCCCGAGACCGACGATCAGCGCCTGGTTCATCTGGCATCGTCGACCGGCACGGTCGTCGGCGCCCCGAGCAGCCACACCAACAGGGCGGCGGTGATGGATTCCGCGCACAACAGGCCGACCAGCACGACGATCTGGAACCGGGCGGCCCCGGTGGCACTGGCGCCACCGAGCAGCGCGCCGACGAAGGCGCCGGGCAGCGTCACCAGCCCGACCGTCCGGGTCTGGTCCAATGCCGGGACCAACGACTCGAAGGCGGCATCGCGGGCGATCGGCCGGACCGCCTCGCGCGGCGTCGCCCCGATCGACAACCAGGCCTCGACCTCGTCCCGGCGCCGACGCAGCCCGTCGGAGAGCCGCCGGCCGGCCAGCGTCGCCGCCGTCATGCTGCCTCCGAACACGATGCCCGAGACCGCGACGAGCGTGCGGACGTCCCGCGAGAGCACCGGCAGGCCGACGATGAAGGCGATCGTGAACCCGCTTCCAGCGGCACAGGAAACCAGCACGGCACGCAACGCTCCCGGCCGATCCCGGAGCCGCCGACCGGCGGTCCACACGGCCACCGAGAACATCACGGCCAGGACCAGGATGACCGTGGCTGGGGCCTGGAAGACGCCGCGCAGCACCGCCGCGACGAAGGCCAGTTGGACGACCGCGCGGCCGGCCGCAAGCAGCACGGCCCGGCGATGGGCGATCCCGGCCCAGCCGAGTACCGCGAGGGTCACCGCCACCAGCACCACGAGCCCGATGGTGAGACGAAGCCACTCAGGCATCGCGGCACCGTTGCGGCGTCGGGGTACTCATCCGGGTCAGCGCACTGCGAACAGCACCAGGCTGGCGACCCCGGCCGCGATGCAATAGATGCCGAACGGGCGCATCGAGCGGTTGGCCAGGTACCGGGTGAGGAATCTGATCGAGATGTAGGCGCCGACGCCGGACAGGACCGAACCGAAGAGCACCTGGCCGCGAATACCGTTGCCCAGCGGGCCGAACAGGTCCGGCAGCTTGAGCACGCCGGCGGCCAGGATCACCGGCGTAGCCAGCAGGAAGGAGAACCGGGCCGCGTCCTCCCGGGACAGCCGGGAGAACATGCCACCCGCGGTGGCGATGCCCGATCGAGATATCCCCGGCGCCAGAGCGGCAATCTGCAACGCGCCGATGGCGACGGCGCGTTTCACCGACATGCTGGCCAGCCGCTGGTCGGACTCGACACCGGTTACCCGTTCGTCGACGTAGTCGCTGTTGGTATCGGGATCCTTGCGCCGCAGGTGTTCGATCACCAGCAGGATGAGCCCGTTGACGGCGAGGAAGATCGCGGTCGGCACCGGTTTACCCAGATGCGTGCGGAAGAAGTGCTCGCCGACCAGACCGACCAGACCGACCGGAATCGTGGCCAGCACCAGCAGCCAGGCCAGCCGCTGATCGTCGTTGGACACCTCGCGCCGGCCGATGCTGGTGACCAGGCCGCGGATGATCCGCAACCAGTCTCGCCAGAAGTAGATGATCAGCGCGGCCGCGGTCGCCACGTGCAGACCGACGATGAAGGCGAGATAAGGCGATTCCGGGCTGCTGACGCTCAGATCGCGCTGCCAGGAGCCACCGATCCACGCCGGGATCAGCACACTGTGGCCCAGGCTCGATACCGGGAACAACTCCGATACCCCCTGGAACGCACCGACCACTCCGGCTTCGAGCCAACTCAGATGGGTCATCGGGCCACTCCCGTCCGTCGTGCCCTGCGGATCTCCAGCAGTACCGGGATCAACGACACCAGTACCACGAGCGCAACGATGGGCAGCAGATACTTGTCGATACTGGGAATCCTCGATCCGAGCAGGTAGCCGGCCAGGCTGACGCCGACCGACCACACCAAGCCACCGATGACCTGGGCCAGCAGGAAGGACCGGGCATCCACCCGGACCACACCGGCCAGCGGGTTGATCACGGTACGGACGAACGGGATGAACCGCCCCAGCATCACCGCCTTGACCGCACCATAGCGCTCCAGATACTCCTGTGCGCGTTCGGTGGCCAGCTTGAGCTTGGGTCGCTTGGCGGCCAACAACGCCGGACCGGCTTGGCGACCGAGCAGGTATCCGACCTCGGCCCCGAGCAACGCCCCGGCCGCCGCGGCCAGCAAGATGGCCGGCAGCGACAGGTGCAAGGTGCTCTCGGCCTTGGTCGAGCAGAGCAATCCGGCGGTGAACAACAGCGAATCGCCCGGCAGGAAGATGCCGATCAACAGCCCGGTCTCGGCGAACATCACCACGAACACGCCGATCGCGCCGAAACTCGACAGCAGGCTGTGCGGACTGAGCAGATTGACCGCCAGTACCTCGGATGCCATATACGTCCTTTCCGTACAACAGATTCAGTGCACCCGTGGCCGGAGGGAGGACTCGACCGATGCTCAGCACTACTACTATCTTGATCGTAGTAGTAGTTGCTGAGAGGAACCAATGACCCGTGCCCGAGGCGCCTTGGAGGCCGCAGTCCGGCGTTGCCTGGCCGATGCCGACCGGGCCCTCACGGCTGCGGATGTACAGTTCCGACTGGGGGAAACTCTGGCCTACACGACAGTCACGACCACGTTGAACCGGCTGCACCGCAAGGGCGCCGTCGATCGGACCCGGGTCGGCCGGGCCTACGCCTACCGGCTGGCCGCCGAAGCCGGCGCCGCGATGACCGCCCGCCAGTTGCACCGGTTGATGGCGACCAGCGATGACCGGGCCGCGGTGCTGGCCCGTTTCGTGGCCGGGCTGGACGCCGCCGACGCCCAGTTGCTGGCCGACCTGGTGGCCCGAGCACCCGAGCAGTGATCAGTTGGCCGGTCCGTACCGATGCACCGGCCGGCCGGCCGAACCGTAAGCCAGTTCCAGCCGCACCAGGCCCTTGCGTTCGAGTTCGGTCAGGTAACGCTGCGCGGTCGGGCGACTTATCCCGAGTTCGGCGGCAATCAGCGAGGCATCCATGGTGGTCCTGCTCTGGCTCACCAACTCGAAGATCCGCGCCATCGTGGGCTGCAGCCGGATCCGGCCGGCCGGCCGGGACGCCGGTCGGCGCAGTTCGTAGAGGCTGTCGACCACGGCTTGGTCAGCCTCACCGCTGGCGGCCAGGATCTCGTTGCGCCACCGGCGATATCCCTCCAGCTGCTCCCGAAGCCGATCGAAACCGAACGGCTTCACCAGGTAGTAGATCGCGCCGAGACCGATCGCTACGCGCACCGAATCCAGATCTCGAGCCGCGGTGATCACGATGCAGTCCGGTGCGCGCCGGTCGGCGGCGGTGAGCGAACGAAGCAGGCTCAGGCCATCCTCGTCGGGGAGATAGACGTCCAGGATCAGCAGATCCGGGCACTCCTGGGTGATCAGCTGCCGGGCCTCGGCCGCGGTGTGCGCCTCCCCCACGCAATGGAAGCCGTCGATCCGCTCGACGCTGGCGGCATGGATGCGCGCCACCCGGAAGTCGTCGTCGACCACCAGCGTGCGGATTTCCTCCGTCATTCGCTCAGGATTGCTGGTCATACCCGGCTCCTACGATCGCTGCGGACGGGCGTCCACCGGGCTGCGGCAGCACCACCTCGAACCAGCCGCCGGGACCAGGACGGACCGAGATGGTGCCGTGCTGCCGTTGCACCAGCCGCTGCACCAGCGCCAGACCGATGCCCCGATGCAGCTCGCCACGGGCCGGCTTGGTGGAGAACCCGTCCTGGAACACCCTTGTCAGATCGGCTGGATCCACCCCGGGCCCGTTGTCGCTGACCACGATGCGTAGTTCCGGGCCGTCGAACAGACTCAACTCCACCAGCCGCGGCTCCGGCCGTCCGACGGTCGCGTCGATCGCATTGTCGATCAGGTTGCCCACCACCGTCATCAGCAACTGGGCGTCCAGGCCGGCGGCGTCGAAATAGGACTCCTCGGTAACCACGAGGGAAACGCCGCGCTCGGCCGCGACCGCGAGTTTGGCGACCACGAGCGCCGCGAGCACCGGCGGACTGATCCGGGCCCGCAGGTCTTCGGCCGACACCAGTTGCTGCCGGGTGATCGTGTCCAGGTACCCGCGCGCCTCGGCCGTCTCGCCGAGATCCAGCAGGCCGGCGATCACGTGCAGCCGGTTGGTGAACTCGTGCTCCTGGGCTCGCAGCGCATTGGCCAGGCCGGTGACCGCGTTCATCCGTCGGATCAGCGCCTCCAACTCGGTCCGGTCCCGCAACGTCACGATGCTGCCGACCGAGCGGCCGGCCACCACGACCGGACGTCGGTTGACGACCAGCAGGCAATCACTGGTCAGAACGCTCTGCTCGGCGTCACCGCTGCGACCCGCCAGCACGTCCTGCAGGCGTCCGGGCGGTATCAGGTCCTCCAATCGCCGGCCGGTCGCGGTACCGGCGATGCCCAGTAGCCGGCGCGCCTCACTGTTGATCAAGCTCACCCGGCCACGGCCGTCGAAGCCGAGCACGCCCTCGCGAATGCCGTGCAGCATCGCCTCGCGCTCCTGCAGCAGGCCGGCGATCTCCCGCAGTTCCAAGCCGAACGTCACGCGTTTCAGCGCTCGGGCCAGCAACAGCGACACGGCCACCCCGATGGCCAGGGCGATCGAGGAGTAGATCAGGATCGCCTGCACGTCCTCGCCGACCTGGGCGGCCACCCGGCTCTCCAGGATGCCGACCGACACCTGACCGATGACCTGGTGCCGGGAATCGAAGACGGGGGCTTTACCGTTCGCGGATCGACCCAAACTGCCCGGGTCGATTCCGGTGTGGTCCCGGCCGTCCAGCACCGCTACCGGCTCCTCGAGCCGCCGGCCGATGAGCGCCGGATTGGGGTGCGAGAGCCGGATGCCGTCCCGGTCACTGACCACGACGTAGGCCGCGCCCGTGCTCTGCACGATGTGGCCGGCCAGGACCTGGACCGCGGACTTCGGCGCGCTGCCTTCCAGTGCCGCCACCACCTCGGGCAGGTCGGCTACGGTCACGGCCACCACTCGGGCTCGCTCCTTGTACTGGCCGTCCAACGAGCGCCGGGTCAGCTGGACGTCGAGCCAACCCCCGATGAGGACCGTGGCCAGCAGGATGCCGACGATGCCGACCAGGATCTGTGAGGCCAAGGTGCGCAACCGCCACATGCCGCCTCCTTCACCGCATCGACCGGCCCACTCCTACGTGTCGACCCGCGATGCAACCACGCCAACCACGGCGCTGGGAAGCGCCGCTGAGCAAAATGCACAGAACCCCCGGAAACGCAGCCGACACGCGCGTTTCATTCGGCATCAACCAGTATCGCGGGATTGGGCGAACAACGCTCGCAACGATGTCGCTGCGCGTCATCGACGCGGAGGCTCCCTGCATCACGTCGATGCAAAGGAGTTCCCCGCTGATGGTCTCATCGGTATCCCCGCCGGCGATCGAGTTGCAGTCGGTGACGAAACGGTTCGCCACTCCGGGTGGTGGCATCTACACCGCCATCGAGGACCTGGATCTGGTCGTGGAAGCCGGCCAGTTCTGCGCCGTGGTCGGACCGACCGGCTGTGGCAAGTCGACCACGCTCACCCTGGTCTCCGGCTTGGAGCGGCCCAGCGCCGGTCGGGCGTCGGTGGATGGCCGGCCGGTCAGCGGTATCACCCCCGGCGCCGGCTTCATGTTCCAGAACGATGCGGTATTTCCGTGGAAGACCGTGCTGGACAACGTGGCGGCCGGACCACGTTTCCGCGGGGCCAGGCGGCGTGAGGCCAACGAGGCCGCCCGGGACTGGCTGCGCCGGGTCGGCCTGAGCGGGTTCGAGGACCGCTACCCACATCAGCTGTCCGGTGGCATGCGCAAGCGGGTGGCTCTGGCCCAGAGCCTGATCACCGAGCCTCGGGTGTTGTTGATGGACGAGCCCTTCTCGGCCCTGGACGTGCAGACACGCTCGATCATGTCCGACGAGTTGCTCGGCCTGTGGGAGCAGACCCGGCCGGCGGTCATCTTCGTCACCCATGACCTCGAAGAGGCGATCGCCCTGGCCGACAAGGTGGTTGTGCTCACCGCCGGTCCGGGTCGGGTCAAGGCCACGTTCGATGTCGACCTGCCCCGGCCGCGCAAGGCGCAGGAGATCCGGTTCACCGACGAGTTCGTCCGGCTGTACTCCGAAATCTGGGAGGCGCTGCGCAGCGAGGTTGAAACCGCCTATGCCCGCACCACGAGCGAGCGGGTGGCCGGATGACGACCACGATGGCGAACTCGACCGTGGCCGGGCGCCCGCCGTCCCCGGCCGCCGCCGGCCGGATCCCGGCCAAATGGCGCCGACGCGGAATCATCTATCTGGCTCGGTTGATCCTGCTGCTCGTGCTGATCGGCGGCTGGCAACTGGGCGTCAACACCAAGCACATCGACGCCTTCTTCTGGGGTTCACCCCAGGGCGCGTACGACCAATTGCGTACCTGGATCACCGACGGCACCGCGCAGGGATCCTTGAGCAGTCAGATCGTGGTCACGCTGCAGGAGGCCCTGTACGGCTTCCTGATCGGGGTCGTCCTGGGTGTGGTCTGCGGAATCGCCTTGGGCCGAAACCAATTCCTGTCCGACCTGTTCGCCCCGTTCATCAAGGTCGCCAACTCGATCCCCCGCATCGTGCTGGGTTCGTTCTTCACCCTCGCCTTCGGCTACGGCATCAAGTCCAAGGTGATCCTGGCCGTGGTCCTGGTGTTCTTCGGCGTGTTCTTCAACGCCTTCCAGGGCACTCGCGAGGTCGACCGGAACCTGTTGTCCAACGCCCGCATCCTCGGCGCATCCCGCTGGCAGGCGACCCGTCAGGTGGTGCTGCCCTCGGCCTTCACCTGGATCATGGCCAGCCTGCACATCAGTTTCGGCTTCGCCCTCATCGGTGCTCTGGTCGGCGAACTTCTCGGCGCCGACAAGGGATTGGGCCTGCTGATCAAGAATTCGCAGAACAACACCGACATCAACGGGGTGCTCGCCGGCATGGTCCTGGTCGCGCTCATCGCCCTGGTCGCGGAATCGCTGATCACCCTGCTGGAGCGGCGGGTTCTGCGCTGGCGACCGCCGGTCCAGACCGCTGACCTGACCGCAGTCTGAGCTCCGTCGCAGCACCACTCCCATCCATCACCCACTGTTGTAAGGAGAAAGATGTCAGTCAGACGTGTCTACGCCCTCGGTGCCCTGGCCGCGTTGGCCGGCCTGGTCATCACCGGTTGTTCCAGCAAGGCGACCTCCGGCAGCGCGGCCTCGACCCAGAAGGCCGCGGCCGGTTCACCGACCGTGACCATCATGGTCGGTGGCCTGAGCAAGCAGATCTACCTGCCGTTCATGCTGGCCCAGGATCTCGGTTACTACGCCAAGGTCGGGCTGAACGTGAAACTGGAGAACGAGCCGGCCGGCGGTGACGCCACCCAGAACATGCTGGCCGGCCAGGTCGACGGTGTCGGCGGTTTCTACGACCACAACATTGCCCTGCAAGGACAAGGCAAATCCTCGGAATCGGTCGTGTCGATGCTGCAGGTTCCGGGCGAGGTCGAACTCTGCCGGACCGATCTGAAGGACAAGATCACGTCGCCGGCCGATTGGAAGGGACAGTCACTGGGCATCACCGACACCGGCTCGTCGACCGACTTCTTGACCCAGTACCTGGCCACCAAGAACGGCGTCGACCCGGCCACCACAACTCGTCGTGGCGTCGGCGCCGGCACCACCTTCATCGCCGCGATGAAGCAGAAGGCCATCGCCTGCGGTATGACCACCGAACCGACGGTGTCGCAGATCCTGAGCCCGAACCTCGGCTACGTCTTGCTCGACATGCGCACGGCCGCCGGCGCCCGGCAGTCCCTCGGCGGCACCTACCCGGCGACGTCGCTGTACATGACGACCTCCTACGTCAACGCGCACAAGGACATCGTGCAGAAGTTGGTCAACGCCTACGTCTCGACCCTGAAGTGGATCCAGACCCACACCGGCGCGGATGTGGCCGCGCAGGTCCCGCCGGACTACTACGCCGGTGTCGGCAAGGACGCCTATGCCAAGGCCCTTGACAGCGAGAAGGGGATCTTCAACCCGACCGGGATCATGCCGGCCGACGGACCGAAGACCTGCCTGGCCGTGTTGTCGGCCTTCAACCAGAACGTGATGGGCAAGACCATCGATCTGAGCCAGACCTACACCGACGAGTTCGTCAAGGCGGCAACGCCGGTCTCCTGACCCTGTCTGCGAAATGAGCGGGCCGGTCGCGGTTGCGACCGGCCCGCTCACCTGTTTCGTCACTGTCGGCCGCCGCCCGCGAGCTTCTTCTCAGGGTTGCTAGCTACTATTAAAAACGTAGTAAATCTCGCCCCGATCCGGTGAGCGGCCCGTCCTGCTCGGGAGCCAGCGCTACCCGTCCGGGTGATGATTTCGCAGGAGGCACCAATGATCGAAGCACGCGGTCTGACCAAGACCTACGGCAGCAAGAAGGCCGTGGACGATCTGTCGTTCACGGTTCATCCCGGTCTGGTCACCGGGTTCCTCGGTCCGAACGGTGCCGGCAAATCGACGACCATGCGGATGATCCTGGGGCTGGACCGTCCCACGGCCGGGTCGGTCACGGTCAACGGGAAGCAGTATTTCCAGCACCCGCGGCCACTACAGGAGGTCGGCGCCCTGCTGGAGGCTCGCGCGGTCCACACCGGACGCAGTGCCCGCAATCACCTGTTGGCCATCGCCGCGACGGCCAGCATCTCCCGAGCCCGGGTCGACGAGGTCATCGGGATGGTCGGCCTGGCCGATGTCGCCAGCCGCCGAGTCGGCTCCTTCTCCCTCGGTATGGGCCAGCGGCTGGGGCTGGCCACCGCGTTGCTGGGCGATCCGGCGACCCTGATCCTGGACGAGCCGGTGAACGGCCTGGACCCGGACGGCATCCGCTGGATTCGCTTCCTGCTCAAGGATCTCGCCGAGGAAGGCAGGACGATCTTCCTCTCCTCCCACCTGATGAGCGAGATGGCGTTGACCGCCGATCACGTGATCGTGGTCGGCAAGGGTCAGTTGCTCCGCGACCAGCCGATGAGCGAGTTCATCCGGGCCGCCTCGGCCGACGTCGTGCGGGTGCGATCGCCACAGCTGGCCGAACTCGAGCCGATGATCAGCAGTGCCGGCGGCCAGGTGAGCCAAGCCGGAGATGATCGGGCCGACGTGACCGGGCTGAGCCCGGAACGGATCGGCACCCTGGCCGGCGAGGCCGGCCTGATCTTGTACGAGCTGTCCACCCAGAGCGCATCGCTGGAAGAGGCCTACATGGCACTGACGGAAGACTCCCTTGATTTTTCGGCACATTCGGCCTCGCCGAGGTCGGCCGCATGACCGCCATCGACACCAAGGACAACCGAACCCGGCCGGTACCGACCCAACCGGTCAGCCTGGCCCGCGCGGTGCGCTCGGAGTGGCTGAAGTTCCGGACCCTGCGATCCACGGTCGCGGTGCTGGCCGTCGCGATCGTCGCGATGCCCGGCATCGGACTCATCGTGGCCTACAACACCCGTCACCTGTCACCGAACCTCCAGCCGGATGACCTGGTGGTGTCGGCCACCCTTCAGGGTTATTACCTGGGGCAATTGCTGATCGGCGCGCTCGGCGTGCTGTTCGTGACCGGGGAGTACAGCACCGGCATGATCCGCTCGACGCTGGCCGCGGTCCCCCGTCGGCTACCGGTGTT
>CAZZZW010000035.1:7484-19844 GCA_964658795.1 Phormidium nigroviride PCC 7112 | reverse complement strand
CGGCAGTTCGAGTTCGGCCAACACCTGCCAGGCCGAACGATTCGCCGCACTGGCCGGGTCGTCCGGCCGGATCGGCACCAGACCCGGCATCGCACGGGGACCGGCGCAATAGCGATCGTCGGGGAACGGTGCGTCATAGCCGCGTTTCACCTGATCAGTAAGGGTCGTTCGGCAACCGGACTGGACGAAGCGGCCGACGTCCAAGGCCGCGGCGTTCTCGATCGCGGCCCGAAACTGGTGCCAGACGGCCGGCATATCGTGATCACCGGTGGGCAGGCCACTATTGCCGACGACGATTCGGCTGAACCGCTCGGGGTTCTCCGCCACCAGCCGAAGCCCGATCAGGCCACCCCAGTCCTGCCCGACCACAGTCACGCCGACCAGGTCCAGGTGGTCGAAGGCGAACTGGCGAACCCACTCGACCTGACCGGCGTAGCTGTGCGCGGCCCGGGACACCGGCTTGTCCGAGCGCCCGAACCCGATCAGATCCGGGCAGATGACGCGGAGCCCGGCCGCGGCCAGCACCGGCATCATCGTGCGATAGAGGAACGACCAACTCGGCTCACCGTGCAGGCACAGCACCGGCTCGCCGCCGGCCGGCCCGGCTTGCACCCAGGCCATCCGCAGCCCGTCACCCAGGTCGGCGTACTGCGGTTCGTAGTCGAAGTCGGGCAGGTCGAGGAAGCGGTCAGCCGGCGTGCGCAGGAACTCCATGCCCTGCATCATCGCGCACCTCCGGCGAGTTGATTCAATCGAACGTTTGTTCGATGATAGACGGATGGGTTTCGGCAATCCGGTCATCCCCTGGCGTGAGTTGGAACGCCGGATGGGTTCACCGCGCCCGGACGCCGACGACGACCCGGGCCCGACCGGGTCGCGACGCGGGCACGGCGACCGGGGCCCGGACGGCGGCGACTCGCCGGCCTGGAGTCGCAAGCGACCGGCCTACCAAGCCCCCCAGATCGCGGCCGACAACGGCCTGGTGCCCTACGCCGAGCTCCATACTCATTCGAGTTTCTCCTTTCTGGACGGGGCATCCGATCCCGAGCAACTGGTCGAGGAGGCGGTCCGGCTCGGGCTGCAGTCCCTCGCCCTGACCGACCACGACGGCATGTACGGGGTGGCCCGCTTCGCCGAGGCGGCCGACGCGTTCGGGCTACCGACCGTGTTCGGGGCCGAGCTGAACCTCGACATCCCGATGCCGAGCACCCAGTCCGAGCGCTCGATCGCGGCGCGGGTCGGCGTCGCGGACCCGCCGGGCGAGCATCTGCTGGTGCTGGCCCGCAATCCGACCGGGTACGCCAGCCTGTGCCGGGCGATCAGCCAGGCCCAGCTCCGCGGCGGCGCCAAGGGCCGTCCGGTGTACGAGCTGTCTGAATTGGCAGCACTGGCCTCCGATAACTGGATGATCCTGACCGGCTGCCGCAAGGGCCGGGTGCAGCAGGCGCTCTATCGCAACGGTTTCGGCAGCCTCGATGTCGACGGCGCCGGCCGCGCCCTGGACGGTCTGATCGAACTGTTCGGCCGGGACAACGTGGTGGTCGAACTCAGCCACGCCCTGGAGCCGTTGGCCGACGAGCGTTATGCCGCGCTGTCCGGGCTGGCCGAGCAGCGGCGATTGGCCCTGTCGGCCAGTGCGAACGCGCATTACGCCGCGCCTCGAGACCGGCCGCTGGCCACCGCCATCGCCGCCGTCCGGGCTCGCAGCAGCATGGACTCCCTGGACGGCTGGTTGCCGGCCTGGTCCGGTCAGCACCTGCGCTCCGGGGCCGAGATGGCCGCACGGTTCCGGCGCTACCCGGACGCGATAGCTACCGCAGCCCGGCTCGGTAAGGAACTGGCCTTTCCGCTCAAGCTGATCGCCCCCGACCTGCCACCGTTCGCAGTGCCCGAGGGCCACGACGAGATGACCTACCTGCGCGAGCTCGCGCTGACCGGTGCCCGGGAGAGATACGGGCCGCCCGGGCCAGACACCGCAAAGGCCTACGCCCAGATCGAGCACGAACTGGAGATCATCGCCGAGCTGAACTTTCCCGGTTATTTCCTGGTCGTCTGGGATCTGTGCCGGTTCTGCCGCGAGCAGGACATCCTGGCCCAGGGCCGGGGCAGCGCCGCCAACTCCGCGGTCTGCTACGCGATCGGCATCACCGCCGTCGACTCGGTCGCCTACGGCCTGCTGTTCGAACGGTTCCTGGCCCCGGAACGAGACGGCCCTCCCGACATCGACATCGACATCGAGTCCGACCGGCGGGAAGAGGTGATCCAGTACGTCTACAACAAGCACGGCCGGATCCATGCCGCTCAGGTCGCCAACGTGATCACCTACCGGCCTCGCTCGGCCGTCCGCGACATCGCCCGGGCGTTCGGCTATTCGCAAGGACAGCAGGACGCCTGGAGCAAGCAGATCGACCACGGCTACTACTGGTCGGCACCGCTGCCCGCCCAGAACGAGGACGGTGAAGAGGGCGAACTGACCGGGGCCGAAGGTGTCGAGGGCATCCCACCGAGCAAACCTTCCGGAGAGCTGACCTCATCGCCCGATACGGCGCAGATCCCCGACCATGTGTTACAGCTCGCCGAGCAATTGCAGAATGCCCCGCGACACCTGGGGATCCACTCCGGCGGCATGGTGATCTGCGATCGGCCGGTGATCGAGGTCTGCCCGGTCGAGTGGGGCCGGATGGCCGATCGCACGGTGTTGCAGTGGGACAAGGACGACTGCGCCTCCACCGGTCTGGTCAAGTTCGACCTGCTCGGCCTGGGCATGCTGTCGGCGCTGAAGTACTGCTTCGACTTCGTCGAGGAATGGTTCGGTGAACGCTACGGATTGCACCAGATACCGAGGGAAGATCCGTTGGTCTATGACATGTTGTGCGCCGCCGACACGGTCGGGGTGTTCCAGGTCGAGTCCCGGGCCCAGATGGCCACGCTGCCCCGGCTCAAACCGCGCGAGTTCTACGACCTGGTCATCGAGATCGCGCTGATCCGGCCCGGTCCGATCCAGGGCAACTCGGTTCACCCCTTCATTCGCAGGAAGAACGGCCTCGAGCCGATCACCTACCCGCATCCCAAACTCGAATCGGCGCTGAAGAAGACCAAGGGCGTCCCGCTGTTCCAGGAGCAACTGATGCAACTGGCCATCGACGGTGCCGGTTGCACCCCGGCCGAGGCCGATCAGGTGCGGCGGGCGATGGGCTCCAAGCGCAGTCAAGAGAAGATGGAGGGACTGCGGACCCGGCTGTACGACGGCATGCTGGCCAACGGCATCACCGGGGCGACCGCAGACGACGTCTACGAGAAGATCAAGGCCTTCGCCGCGTTCGGGTTCGCCGAGAGCCACGCGATCAGCTTCGCGTTCCTGGTCTACGCCTCGTCCTGGCTCAAGCTCTATCACCCGGCCGCGTTCTGCGCCGCCCTGCTCAACGCCCAGCCGATGGGCTTCTACTCACCCCAGTCGCTGGTGCAGGATGCCCGCCGGCACGGGGTGGCGGTGCGCGGGCCGGACATCAACCAGTCACTGGCCGCCGCCAACCTGGAACAACCCGATGACGGCGAGTCCAGCTATGCCGGCCCCGGACCGGCGCAACCGGCCGTCCGGCTCGGGTTGACCGGCGTGCGCAGCATCAGCACCGACCTGGCCGCGCGGATCGTGGCCGACCGGGACGTCAACGGCCCGTACAGCGGGATGGCCGAGCTGGCCCGCCGGATCGGGATGAACGCCGACCAGCTCGAGGCGCTGGCCACCGCCGGCGCGTTCACCGGCTTCGGCACCAGCCGCCGGGAAGCGCTGTGGACGGCCGGGGCCGCGGCGCGATCCCGGCCCGGTCAGCTCGAGTTGACCCCGGAGTCGGAGAACCTGCTGCCACCGCTGCCGGAGATGACCGAGCCGGAGCAGTTGCTGGCCGACCTGTGGGCCACCGGCATCACCCGGGACAACTATCCGACCGCGTTGATCCGGGATCGCCTGACCGCACTCGGGGTCATTCCGAGTAGCCAGATCCGCGCGTTGCCGGACCGGACCCGGGTCACCGTCGGCGGCGTGGTCACCCACCGGCAACGGCCGGCCACCGCCCGCGGGGTCACCTTCATCAACCTCGAGGACGAGTTCGGGATGATCAACGTCATCTGCGATCCGGTGGTGTGGCAACGGCATCGGGTGGTCGCCCGGCAGTCCGGTGGCCTGCTGATCCGGGGCATGTTGGAGAAGGCCGACGGGGTGGTGAACGTGTCGGCCGAACGGATCGACAAGCTCGACCTCGGCATCCGTAACCGCTCCCGCGATTTCCGCTGAGCCGTCGCTGTCGCCGTCGCCGCCGGGCGACCGAGTTCGCGCGAATACCACGGAGCGGAAGGCCGCGAGGAGCGTTGGCGCGAAGAGCAAGCATACGAGTCCTCAGGTCTGAGCCGAACGGCCGATAAGAGTCCCTGAGTGGCGCCTACCCGCCGGCGTTACCCCCGCACCAGTGGGGTAGGTCCACCGAACCCTTTTTTCCTCGGAGGACTCATGGATCCAGCACTGCGCGCCGTCGTGTCGGCGCTGCGTTCCCGGGGGATGAGTGACGAGGTCCTGCAGCAGGCCATGACTACGGCCGAGATGACCTCGCGTCCGCTGCGCACCGTCCTCGTCGACGACCAGATCGTCACCGAGTTCCAGCTCGCATCCGCCGTGGCCGAGGCCTATGGCGTCGAAGCGGTGGAGCTGACCAACTTCCCGGTCGACCCGGCCGCCATGTCCAAGATCCCGCTGACCCTGGCCCGCCGGCACCGGATGCTGCCGATCGCAGTCAGCGAAACCACCATCACGGTGGCCGTCAACGATCCCGGCGACGTGCTCGCCCTGGACGACATCCGGGCCGCGACCGGCTTGGTGGTGCGACCGATGGTCGTACCCAAGGACGATCTGGACCGGCTGCTGGACCGCTACGTCCGGGCCAGCACCGACCTCGACGAGGCCGCAGCCCAGGCCGCGGAGGACAACACCTCCGCGGACAACGAGGCAATGGCCGGCATCAACGAGGACGCGCCGGTCGTCCGTTACGTGAACTCCTTATTGGAAAGGGCGATCACCAGCCGGGCCTCGGACATTCACCTCGAACCGAGTGAGCACGATCTGAAGATCCGGCTCCGGATCGACGGCGTCCTGCACGAGGTCGACGCGGTGCCGCGCGGCATCCAGAGCGCGCTGATCTCGCGACTGAAGATCCTCTCCGGTCTGGACATCACCGAGCGACGGGTGCCGCAGAACGGCCGTATCACCAAGGATCTCGGTGGTCGCAGCATCGACCTGCGGACCGCGACGCTGCCGACCGTGTGGGGCGAGAACGTCGTGCTGCGGGTGCTCGACACCGGCGGCATCGACCTGGAACTGCGCAAGCTCGGCTTCACCGAATACAACTACGACCGGTTCGCACAGAGCTTCTCCAAACCGCACGGCATGGTGCTGGTGACCGGGCCGACCGGCTCGGGCAAATCGACCACGCTCTACGCGACGCTGGGCGAGATCGCCAAGCCCGAGGTCAACGTGATCACCGTCGAGGATCCGGTCGAGTACCGGATGGACGGCATCAACCAGGTCCAGGTCAACTCCAAGGCCGGATTGACGTTTGCCGCTATCCTGCCGGCCATTCTGCGATCAGACCCGGACGTCGTACTGATCGGTGAGATCCGGGATCGGGCCACCGCCCAGCTGGCGGTCGAGGCCGCACTGACCGGTCACCTCGTGCTGTCCACCCTGCACACCAACGATGCGCCGAGCGCGCTGACCCGACTGGTCGAGATGGGAGTCGAGCCGTTCCTGGTCGGCTCATCCCTCGATTCGGTGCTGGCCCAGCGCCTGTCACGCAAGTTATGCGAGTGGTGCAAAGAGGCCTACGAGCCTGAAGAAAGGGACCTCACCGCCGCCGGGTGGTCCTACCAAACTCTCGGTGTGCCGGAGAAGTTCTGGCGCCCGGTGGGATGCCGGTCCTGCGCTCAGACCGGTTATCGCGGACGCCTCGCAGTTAATGAAGTGATGCGAGTGTCCGAAGAGATTGAACGACTAGCGGTGCAGAACGCACCGGCCAGTGAAATCAAAAGGGTAGCGCTCGCCGAGGGAATGGTGACGCTACGGGATGACGGCCTTCGCAAAACTGCGGATGGTCTGACGAGCCTCGAGGAAGTTCTACGGGTGACGGTATGACAACGCAATTCGACCACGACGGCTTCTCCCTGAACCCGTTGACCGCCATCGACGGTGCATTCTCGATGCACGAGGCCAAGCGCGAGTTGGACAGCCTGCTCACGCTGCTGATCGAGCGGGGCGGTTCCGACCTGCACATCACGGCCGGCATCGCCCCCTGTATGCGGGTGAACGGTGATCTGACCCCGCTCGAGGGTCGGGACCGGCTGCTGCCGGTAGACACCGAAACCCTTATCCGGTCGGTCCTTTCGGATGCGATGTGGCAGAAGTTCGAGACGAACCAGGAGCTCGACACCGCCTACGCGCTGCCGGGGGTCAGCCGGTTCCGGATGAACGTCTACCGTCAGCGCGGTGCCGTCGGTGCGGTCATGCGGGCCATCCCGCACAAGATCCGCAGCCTGGAGGAACTGGGACTGCCCCAGAACGTCGAGACATTGGCCCAGTTACCGCGCGGGCTCGTCCTGGTCACCGGTCCGACCGGTTCCGGCAAGTCGACCACCCTGGCCAGCCTGCTGGACGTGGCCAACCAGACCCGGGCCGCGCACATCGTGACCATCGAGGACCCGATCGAGTACCTGCACCGGCACGGCAAGAGTGTGGTCAACCAGCGCGAGGTCGGCTCGGACACCGCCGACTTCTCCGTTGCCCTCAAGCACGTTCTGCGCCAGGACCCGGACATCATCCTGGTCGGCGAGCTCCGCGACCTGGAGACGACCTCGGTCGCGGTGACCGCGGCCGAGACCGGCCACCTGGTGCTGGCCACCCTGCACACCCAGTCGGCCGCCCAGACCGTGGACCGGCTGATCGACATCTACCCACCGCACCAGCAGCAGCAGATCCGGGCCCAGCTCGCGAACTGCCTGCAGGCGGTGGTGACCCAGTCGCTGGCTCCACGCAAGGACGGGATGGGTCGGACCATCGTCTGCGAGATCATGATCGCCAGTTCGGCGATCCGGAACCTGATCCGTGAGGGCAAGGTGCACCAGATCCCATCCTTCCTCCAGGCCTCCGGCGATCAGGGCATGATCAGCTTCGACCAGCACCTGGCCCAGCGCTACGGCGAGCAGCTGATCAGCAAGAGCACCGGTCTGGAACTGGCGCACGACCCCGGCGAGTTCAAGCGGCTGGCGAGGATCTAGCCATGGCTGTAAAGACATTCAGCTACGAGGCGCTCGATGCGGCCGGCGTGCTGCAGAAGGGCAAGATCGAGTCCGACTCGGCCGACGCCGCCGCCGTCATGCTGTCCGAACAGCGACTGGTGCCGCTGGCGGTCAAGGGTGAGGGCACCGGGCTCCAGAAGGACCTGAAGATCCCGGGCCTCAGAAGCCGGACCAACCTGAAGGACCTGGCGGTGCTGTCCCGGCAGTTCGCCTCGATGACCTCGTCGGGCCTGACCTTGCTGCGGGCGCTGAGCATTCTCGAGGATCAGGCGACCAAGCCGAAGCTGAAGGCAGCTCTGACCCAGGTCCGGACCGACGTCCAGGGCGGCATGCCGCTGTCGAACGCGATGGCGTTGCATCCAGACCATTTCCCGCTTCTGATGGTCAACATGATCAAGGCCGGTGAGGCCGGCGGCTTCCTCGACAGCGCCCTGTCGCGGATCGCGATGATGTATGAGGCCGATTCCAACCTGCGGGCCAAGATCAAGTCGGCGATGACCTATCCGGTCATCGTGCTGATCTTCTCACTGCTCATGGGTACCGGCGTAATCATCTTCATCGTTCCGGTGTTCGAGAAGATGTTCAAGAATCTCGGTGGCAAGCTGCCGCTGCCGACCCAGATCATGGTGGACCTCTCGCACAACATGACCTGGATCCTGCCGGTCGTCATCGTGGTCGGTGTCGTCGGCAGCCGGGCCTACCGCAAAGCCCTGCAGAAGAACTACGCCTTCCGCCTCAAGGTCGACCAGATAAAGCTGAAGCTGCCGGTCTTCGGACCGCTGTTCACCAAGCTGGCGGTCAGTCGGTGGGCGCGCAACCTGGGCACGTTGCTCGCCGTCGGCGTGCCGATCATCCAGGCGCTGGAGATCGTCGGCGGCACCGCCGGCAACGCGGTGGTCGGCGAGGCGATGAACGAGGTCCGCGATGCCGTCCGGGTCGGCACGCAGATCTCGGTGCCGTTGGCCAAGCAGCCACTGTTCCCGAACATGGTGGTCCAGATGTTGGAGGTCGGGGAGGAGACCGGATCGATCACCGACATGCTCGACAAGGTGTCCGACTTCTACGACCACGAGGTCGAGACCGCGACCGAGTCACTGACCTCGGCCATGGAGCCGTTGCTGGTAGTGCTGCTCGGTGCCGTCATCGGCTGCATGGTCATTTGCCTTTACATGCCGATGTTCTCCATCTACCAGCACATCCAGTCGAACTGATTCGCCTTTGTTCGTAGGTACGAACTAAATAGTTTGTCCGTCAACCACGGGCCGCACCGCCTGCTTCGGCAGATAGGTACGGCCCGTGGCTGTGTGTACACGATCAACTCCGCGTCGTGTCCAAACCGTGACCAAATCCCGCGAATAAAGTCCGCGTGAGGTCTTAACTGGCCTCGATGAGGGTCGATTTCATACCCGAAGTTCAAAACAGAACGGTTGATCGGCAGCTCCCGCCGCGGCCAAACCCCTACTGAGCCAGGAGGCTCCACATGCTCAACAAGCTGCAGAAGCTCCGCGAGGAGCGCGCCAACGAGGACGGCTTCACCCTGATCGAGCTCCTCGTGGTCGTCGTGATCATCGGTATCCTGATCGCGATCGCCATCCCGCTGTACCTGAACTACCAGAACGGCGCCAAGAACAAGGCCGCCCAGTCCGACGTCCGCGGTGCCATCTCGGCCACCGAGCAGTGCATCACCGACGGTGGCACCCAGCCGACCGCCTTCACCGTTGACGGCGCCAGCGGCTCGGCTTCCGCCAGCATCGCTTGCGGCACCGCCGGCAGCCAGAGCATCTCGGTCAGCTCCGGCGACACCATGTTCGTCAACCCGCAGGCCGCGTCCGGCACCGTCACCGCGCACTACGTCGTCCTGGTGAAGCAGAAGGACACCGGCAAGGTCTACTGCTACGACAGCAACGTCGGCGGTTCGGTCAAGACCACCGCGAACGCCGCGGCTGCTGCCACCACCGGCTGCTAGGTTCCAGCACCACCTCTGGGGCGCGCGAGTGATCGCGCGCCCCAGAGTCATATTCTGGCCGGCCCGCGAAACCCGCCCGCATCGCTGCCGCCCCAGTTCATCCCGATATTCCTTGACTAATCCCGCCTCACCTCCGCGAAGGTCTGCCGATATGCCGATCGTGATTGCCGCTGTGACGCTGCTCGGACTGGCGATCGGCTCGTTCTTGAACGTGGTGATCTACCGCCTGCCGAGCCAGAGTTCCCTCTCATCGCCACCGTCCGCCTGCCCGCGTTGCGACCAGTCCATCCGCGTCCGGCACAACATCCCGGTGCTTGGCTGGCTGCTGCTGCGTGGTCGATGCGCCGACTGCTCCGCCCCGATCAGCGTGCGCTACCCGTTGGTCGAATTTGTGACCGCGGTTCTGTTCGTCACGGTCACTCTTCGCCTGCACAGCCTGCACAAGCTCGGCGTGCTACCGGCCTTCCTGTGGTTCGCCGCGATCGGCGTGGCCCTGACCATGATCGACATCGACCACCATCGGCTGCCCGATTCGATCGTGCTGCCGTCCTACCCGATCCTGGGCATCCTGCTCACCCTCGGCGCGGTGGTCGACGACGCTCCCGCCGCCCTGGTGCGCTCGATCATCGGTGGCCTGGCCCTCTACCTCGGCTACCTCGTGCTGGCCGTGGCCTACCCGGCCGGCATGGGATTCGGGGACGTCAAGCTGGCCGGCCTGGTCGGTGCGGTGCTGGGCTTCATCAGCTTTCCGGCGTTGATCGTCGGGGCATTCGCCGCATTCCTGGTTGGCGGCCTGGTCGGGATCGGGGTGCTGATCAGCCGACGAGGCTCACGCAAGACCGCGATTCCGTTCGGCCCCTTCATGCTCGTCGGCACCTTGATTTCCGTGCTCGCAAGCACTCAGATAGCGCAGCTATACACCGATCTTACTTTCAGAACATGACCCTCGGATCAGCTCATCCGGCTTGGAGAACTCATGAAGCACCGGCAGACCGGCATCACCAAGGTGGGCGTCGTCAATGCCGACGGCCATGCCATCGGCCTCGACATCGGCGCCACCGGCGTCCGTGCGGCCATCCTCGCCCCGGGCACCCATGAGGGTCGGCCCTCGGTGACGGTGCACGGTATCGGGCATGTCGAGCTGCCGGCCGGAGCCGTCGTCAACGGCGTCGTGATCAACAAGGCGGCAGTGACGCAGGCTTTGAAATCACTCTGGCAGATCAACAAGTTCGAGTGCCGCAATGTCATCCTCGGCATCACCAACCAGCAGGTGGTGGTGCGTGACCTCACGGTCCCCAACCTGGACGCAGCCCAGCGAGCGAAGGCGCTGCCCTTTCAGGCCAAGGAGATCATCGCCCTGCCGATCGAGCAGGTACTACTGGACTTCGCTCAACTCGGCGAGGTCAATCCCGAGACCAACATGATCCAGGGACTGTTGGTCGCCACCCCGCGCCAACCCGTTTTGGCCGCGGTCGAGGCGGTCGAGAAGGCCGGACTGAAGGTGGCCCGGGTCGACCTGTCTTCTTTCGCTGCATTGCGGTCCATCGCGGACGAGAACCTCTCGATCGAGGCGGTCGTCGACATCGGTGCCCACATGACCAACGTCGTCGTGCACGCGCACGGTGTGCCGAAGGTCGTTCGTACGGTCACGCGGGGCGGTCAGGAGCTGACCGATGCGCTCGCCGAGGCCATGGGCATGCCGCCGGCCGAAGCAGAACTGGCCAAGTGCCAGATCGGATTGACTGGAAACAACCCGGCCGTCGCGAAGGCACTCAACGCTGCCGTCCGTCCGCTGCTAGCCGAACTGCGCAGCTCCATCCAGTACTTCTCCTCGACCAATCAGGGTATGGCCATCGAACGAATCTCGCTGACCGGCGGCGGTTCCGGACTGGCCGGGCTGGCGGGCCTACTCGGCGAACAGATCGGCGTGCCCACAAATGTCGTGGCCCCGACCCAGCACATCCGTAACCGCTGGGCCAACAAACAGGCCCAGAACGAGGAATCTGAAGGCTTCACCAGCGCGGTCTCGGTGGGGCTCGCGATGGGAGCAGCGGCATGACCACGATGGCCCCGGTGACCGCCGGTCCGACCGAGATCTGGAGTTCGATGCCCGGCTGGGGCATCGTCGCCGACCTGACCCCGCCCGAACTGATCGAGGCGCGCCGGCTGAAGGTGTTGCGCCGGCTGATCCTTTCCGGGCTGATCGTCTTGCTCGTGGCCTGTCTGGGCATCTACGCCGTCGCCAAACTGGGCAACGCCAGTGCCCAGTCGGCGCTCAACTCCGAGCAGGCCAAGACCGCCGCCCTGAACCAGACCGAGCACCAGTACGCCGGGGTGACCCAAATCCAGTCCGACACGGACACGATCAACGGTCAGCTGGCCACCGTGCTCGCCACCGACGTCGACCTGCAGCCCGTACTGACCCAGATTCGCAAAGCGCTGCCCGCCTCGATGGACATCAAGTCGCTGTCATTGACCTTGACCCCGACGACGGGCACGAGCGCGCTGACCGGCGGCCTGGACACCTCCGGGCACCCGGTGATCGGGTCGGTCACCATCCAGGGTGACTCGACCACGTTCCAGGCGATCTCGGCCTACGTCGATGCACTTTCCCGTACCGCCGGCATCGTCAACGTACTTCCGACTTCGGCGCAGGGAAACAAGCTGACGATCACGTACAACATCACCCTCAACCTCGTCGACACGCTGTACAGCCACCGTTTCGACGTCACCAAGAAGGCCGGAAACTGATGTCCGTCACCCAGGATCGCCGCGCATGGATCGCGGGTTCGGTCGTCGTCGCATTGCTGCTGGCGCTGGCCAGCTGGTTCATGCTGATCAGCCCGGCCTTCGCCAGCAGCAGTTCCCTGCGCACCCAGCGCGACGATGTCCAGCTGCAGAACACCTTGCTGCAAAGCAAGATCGGCAAGCTCAAGGCTCAGAACGACAACCTCGCGAGTCTGAAGCAGGATCTCAATGCAGCCGTCCAGGGCCTACCCAGTGGCTCCGGCGTTTCCGACTTCACCCGGCAGGTAACCGGCCAGAGCCGATTGGCC